>JAJXWW010000206.1 GCA_021781415.1 Planctomycetota bacterium | reverse complement strand
CCCGCTCGGTGTGGGTCGGACATTGCCGACGCTACCGCTGTGGTTGGCCGACAACCTCGCCGTGCCCTTGGAGTTGGAAGCGAGCTACGAAGAGACCTGCCGCATCCTCCGCATCGTTTGACCGGAAGCGACGCAAATCCCGAATGGTCTTCCCTTCCCGTCCGCGTCCTTTAGAATGGGGGCGCGGACTGCATTCGTGAAATCTCAGGGTCAAGTCGAGGTTGTTCATGGCGTCTTCGTGGATTGCGCGGCACGGGACCATGCGTGCGCTGGGCGAATTCGATGTGGACGGTCCTTCTTTTCGACGGGGCGA
This sequence comes from Planctomycetota bacterium, assembly GCA_021781415.1. Lineage (GTDB taxonomy): Bacteria > Planctomycetota > Planctomycetia > Gemmatales > Gemmataceae > JAJPHU01. Next base: position 31,503 of record JAJXWW010000206.1, on the reverse strand, counting down.
AGAGGTTATTGTCCGCACGGAGCGCGGGTTGGAAGTCGCGCAGCTGTTGTGCCCCGCGACGCCGGAGGCCGTCGCGCTGATCGCGGAGCCGACGCGCGGGCGCGTCGTTCGCACCTTAACGGAGTACGATCGATCCGAGCGCGAGAGAATTCGGACGCTTGAGGAACGCGAGTTGGAGACGTGCGGGCGCTTCGTGGCACAGCGGCGTTTGCAGATGGAATTGGTGGATGTGGAGCATCTCTTCGGCGGCGAGCGCATCGTGTTTTATTTTTTGGCCGAGAAGCGCGTCGATTTCCGCGATTTGGTCAAGGATTTGGCGCGCGAGTATCAAACGCGCATCGAGATGCGCCAGATCGGTGTGCGCGACGAGGCGAAGCTGTTGGCCGACTACGGCGATTGCGGCAAACCCGTGTGCTGCAACACGCACATGATGACCATGCCGCCGGTGTCGATGCGGATGGCCAAGTTGCAAAAATCGACCCTCGATCCGTCGAAGATTTCCGGCCGCTGCGGCCGGTTGAAGTGTTGTCTGCGGTTCGAGCAAGACGTATATGAAGAGTTTCAGGCCGAGTTGCCGCCGATCGGCAGCCGAGTCTTGACGCAGAAAGGCCAAGGCCGCGTGCTGGCTCACGAAGTGCTGGCACGGCGTCTGTTGGTCGAATTCGAGGATGGCCGCCGACTGCCCATCGCCGTCGCCGAAATCCTCACGCGGTTGGGCAAATGATTGCGGCCCACGGCAGCAGCCGGGGCCGCTGGACGAGGGACGATGGACACGAAGATGCACCATAAGAAACTCGACGAACTGGTTCGGGGCGATCCGCGCTACACTTATGAGGCTTATGAGTTTGTATTTGCCGCGCTGGCACATACCCAACGCATGTTGGGACGGATGCCGCCGAAGGAGGATGCCGGCTCGGAGGAGTATCACGTCAGCGGTCCCCAATTATTGGAAGGCATCCGCGATCTCGCTCTGCGCGAGTATGGGTTCATGGCGCGCACCGTCTTTCGCGCCTGGGGCATTAACGCCACCGCGGATGTGGGAGAAATTGTCTTCAATCTCGTCGCCGCCAACCTGATGAGCAAAACGTCCAACGACAGCCGCGACGACTTTCGCAACGTGTACGACCTCGACCGCGTGCTGGTGGCCGACTTTCGCATCGACGTGACCGAGGATGGGGAGGAAGGGCGATGAAGCCCATGCTGGTACGACTGATGCTGACCGTCGCCTTGTTCTTCGCCTGGCTGGGGTATCTCGGCTATCTGGTGGTATGTAGACCCCATGCGCCGGCCGGACTCAGCGGCGCGTTTTTGGGACGACCGCTCACACTGTCGCAGCCGCAATTCCTGGTCTCGACGCTCGATCTCGTGGCCGAAATCAGCGGCGACAACGGCGAACAAGTCGTCGTCAAGGAAGTGCTTTTTCCAACGAACGATGCGCCGGTGAAGGCGGAGGATACGATTCGCATCGAACGAAGCGAGCTGTGGCGCGAGGATTATTCTGGACCGGGCCGTTACCTCATCGCCTTGCAGAGCTACGACGACAAAGGAGTGAGGCGCTTTGAGATCGCGCCCACGCCCCCCTCGCCGGGTTTCGTCCCCCCGCAAGGCGATCGGTCGCCGTTGCACATCTACCCCGCCACGAAGGAAATGCTCGCCGAATATCGACAGATTGCCAAGCCGTAAGCGTCGCCAATTGGGGATGCGAGGGCGCTCTTGGAGCGCCACGCCTTCGAGAAGAGCTTCGGGCATGAACTTGGAACTTCAGAATCAGCGAATCATCGTCACGGGCGGAGCCAAGGGGATCGGTCGCGCGATCGTCGAAGCGCTGGCCGCCGAGGGGGCGATTCCCGTAGTCGTTGACCGCGATGCCGCCGCGGCGGAAGCCGTGGTGCGCGGCATCGAAGCGACGGGAGGGCAAGCGCTCGCCGTCGTCGCCGAGCTAACGCGCACCGAGGATTGCCGGCGGGCCATCGCCGAGACGGTGGAGCGTTTCGGACGGATCGAAGGACTGGTGAACAACGCCGGCATCAACGACGGCGTCGGGCTGGAGAACGGAGACAGCGTTCGATTCTTGGAGTCGTTGCGGAAAAACCTGTTTCACTATTACGAAATGGCTCAGTTCTCGCTGCCTTACCTGAAACAATCGCGCGGTGCCATCGTCAATATCACCTCGAAGGTGGCGCGGACGGGTCAGGGTGGCACCTCGGCCTACGCGGCGGCCAACGGAGGACGCAACGCCCTGACTCGCGAATGGGCCGTCGAACTTGCGCCGCACGGCATCCGCGTGAATGCCGTCGTCGTCGCCGAGTGCTGGACTCCCCTGTACGCCAGCTGGATTCAGACCTTTGCCGATCCGGAAGCGGCGCGACGGCGCATTGAGGCGAAAATCCCCTTGGGCCAGCGCATGACGACGTGTCAAGAAATTGCCAACGCGGTCGCCTTTCTATTGTCGCCTCGATCCAGCCATACCACCGGCCAACTCCTCCACGTCGATGGCGGCTACGTTCACCTCGATCGCGCGATCACCTGAGCCGGAAGAGACGTTTGGGAAACAGCATCCCGACGCGGCGTTGATAGTCGCGGTAAATGTCGCCGTGATGCGCCACGAGGTCGCGTTCTTCCAAGCGAACGGCCGCGAGAATGTAGAGGGTGTTGGCGACGGCGAACAGCAGATGGCCAACCGTTAACCGAGGCGTCGCCCAGAAGGCAATCAGAAACCCCAACATGATCGGATGCCGCACCAGACGGTACAGACTCGGCGTCCGAAATGTCCTCGGTTCATAAGGTCGATCGACCGCATGCAGATACGCTTGTCGCAACCCAACCAAATCGAAATGATCGATGGAGAACGTGGACCACAAAACGAGAACCCAGCCGATCCAGAAGAGCGTTAGCAGTACGACACGCCCCATCGCCCGTTCGACCTCCCAGACCACGGTGGGAAGAGGCCGCCAGAGCCAGAAAAGCAAGGCGAGAAGCAGGCTGCTGACCAGGACGTAGGTGCCCCGTTCCGCCGAGTGAGGCACAATCCGCGTCCACCGCGCCTTAAAACCCGGCCGCGCCATGATACTGTGTGGCACGGCGAAGAGTCCCAACAAGAACACATCGAACAACAGCGAATCGAACGCTCCGCCGCGAGGTTCGGAGTCCACCGTCTTCGGCACGACAAAATCGCCGACGAAACCGATGGCGTAGAGAAAGACACCGAGAAATAAGAGATAACAGATACCTGCATAGATTAAAATAAGCGATCGTCCCATTAGCGTCGCCCCCCACGCGGTTTCTGGGCCGTGAGATGCGCTCCCTGAGTCAGCGACGAAGTGCGGAAGCCGGTCCAGCCGTGAAAGCGTCCGTCCACGAATCCCGCCTCCGCCAGCATTTGCAGGAACGACCGCTCCCACACCGCGCCGGCGACTCAGTCGCTCCAAGCCCCTTTGCGAGCCACCACCTCCGGCGAAACGGAGTCCTCCAATAGCACGTCGGCGATGGCGAATCGACCGCCCGGTTTGAGGACGCGATACACCTCGGCCAGAGCCCTCGGTTTATCGGGACAGAGGTTGAACAGCCCATTGCAAAAGGCCACATCGACGGTCTCGTTGGCTGCGGGAAGCGTCTCGATGGAGCAATCGATAAAGGTGACGTTGGCCAAGCCGACGGCCGCGACGTTGCGCCGCGCCCTCTCGATCATCTCCGGAGTGAAGTCGATGCCGAGAACGCGGCCGGATGGTCCGACCTTGCCCGCCGCCAAGATGGAATCCAATCCCGCGCCACTGCCCAAATCGAGGACGGTCTCGCCGGGCCGGATCTCGACCAAAGATAAGGGACAGCCGACTCCGGCAAACGATTCCGTCACCGATGCCGGCAGACGGTCGATCTCGTCGGCATCGTAGCCGAGTTCCTTGGCGACGGCCGGCCCGATACGGCGTTGATCCCGTCCAGGGTGTGTGGCAATGCGAGCGAATCGTTCGCGCACCATTCCTGGAACGACGCGCTCCATGAGCCTTCGTAATCGTCCAATCATGGCCTATCTCCACATGGGTGGTCGTTATCGGGATTGACAACGCAGCCGCGCCGACAAGAATGCAGAACCAGCGCCTTCAGGTCCAATCCACCGCGGAGCTTGTCGCCATTGTGACATCCCGCGCAACTCTCTGAGAGGATCGGAGCGATGCGGCGCTCGAAGAACGCTTTGGAATCGCCGGCGTTTGCTGCTGGGACTGCGAAGTTCCCGAGCGCCAAGCCGAGGAACCCAGCCAACACGGCAAGACGAATATGCTTGATCTTCATTGTATTTTGGCCTCCTCCTCGGGTTGTGCGATGTGTCGGTGAGGTTGATAAGGCGGGCGGCAAATATCCGGCGGTTTGTCGTAGGGTTTCGACGGCGCGGCGGGCGGAGACGGGTTGGCGATGCAAGAGGCGACGGCCAGCAGGATACCCAGGACGACCGCTCCGATCGGAATGAACCGAGAGCCTGTTCCCACTTTCGGTCCACGCAACACATCCAGGGTCAGCAGGGCGGTCAGGAGAACGAATAGTGCCAGGCTCTGCTTGGGGGCGGAACCCACACCCATCAGTCCCGCCGGGCACTCCAGCTTGCCGCCGATCTCCAGCCAGACGTGGAGCAAGGCGATGCCCAGACCGGCGACGGCCAGAGGCAATGTCAGCAACCCCAAGCGCGCTACGCCAAGCAGAAGCCCCATGCCCAGCACGGCTGCCAGGCTCATCATAAAGGTTCGTTGATAGAAGCAGAGAGGACAGGCCTTGAGGTGCATCCCCAGGCTCAGGAACAGGCTTCCGCTTAGACCAGCCACGGCCACGACGAGAGCGGCCCACGTCTCAATGCTCGCGGACATCGAACGATTAGAAGCGGAAGTCATTTTCGTTCTCCAGAACTGCGGTTGATGGGATAGTCGCCGCCCCGCCCGAAGAACGGCAGTAGCAGCATCCACTGGAGTCGATCGACCCACTCCTCACGAAACGAAGACAGTCCTATGCTCATGCCCTCATGTCCCTCGGCGGGCTGAGCGCGATAGGTGCCAAAGAGGTAGTCCCACCAGGGAAGGTTGAAGCCGAAATTGCTGTTCGTCTCGCGCCGAAGGACCGAGTGATGGACGCGGTGCATCTCCGGCGTTACCACAATCAGCCGCAGAACCCGGTCGAGCCAAGCGGACAGTCGCACATTGCCGTGGTTGAACATTGAGGTGGCGTTGAGCAGCACCTCGAACGCCACCACCCCCCAGACGGGCGGGCCAAGCAGCAACACCATCGCCATCTTGATGCCCAACGACAAGAGGATTTCCAGAGTGTGGAAGCGCACGCTCGTGGTCACGTCGAAGTCGAGGTCGGCGTGATGGACCAGGTGCAGCCGCCACAACAACGGCACGGCATGGAAGAGGACGTGCTGAAGGTAGATGGCGAGATCCAAAGCCACCACCGACAGCAGCACCGCCAGCCAGGTAGGAACCGAGATGTTGTTAAACAATCCCCAGCCACGCCGGTCGGCTAGCACGGCCATTCCGGCCGCGCCGAGAGGAATCAGAAAACGCGCGGTCAAGGTATTGAAGAGAACCAGACCCAAATTGCTCGCCCAGCGCCAGCACCTCTTCACGGTGAGCTGCCGTCGCGGCGTCAGCGCTTCCCACAGTGCCATCAGAAGTAGGACTACGATGAAGAAACTCAAGCGAACGACCTCTTCATTCCGCAAAACATTCACGGTATCCTCGCTCGAAAGCGGATGTCTCCCCCCAGGGACGCTTCACGCGGAGACAAACCCGGACCACTTCATTCTGAAACCAAGGTGATCTACCGCCTCATACTATCGCGGTGCGACCGGAGAGGGTTACAGGCGGACGGTGATAGGCTTGAGGTCAACGATAAGCTGGGATTATGGATGTGTACCGTGTGCCGGACACGGTTCGAGGAGGTCGAGGAAGAGACGGGCGGGGATGGACAGAACGCGGCGATGGTCCCAAACGGCAAACATTTCGCGTTGCAGCGACAAACCTCGGATCGTCAGCGTGCGCAGCCGGCCGGCTTGAACCTCGTTCTCAACGGCATGTGTGGACAGTACGGCCAGCCCCAAACCTTGTAGCACGGCTTCCTTGATGGACTCGTTGCTGCCCAGTTCCAGGGCTACACGCAGATCGCGTAGCGATCTACCGGACTCGCTCAAGGCTTGCTCCAAACACCCGCGCGATCCCGAACCGACCTCGCGGACGATCAGAGGTTGTTCGGCGAGTTGCGCCAGCGTCACTTGTTTGCGCCGACTCCAGGCGTGCGGGGCGGGAACCACGACCGCCAGCGTATCGCAGGCAAAACAGCGATAATCGAGATGGACACTATCGCCTTTCATGCCGACGAGACCGAGTTGCGCTCGACCGCGTTCGATCTGTCGCAGCACTACCTCGCTGTCGGCTACTGTCACTTTGACTCGAACGTGCGGATGACGTTGCCGCAAGACCGTCAGCAAAGTCGGTAACAAATGTTCGCCGGGGACCGAGCTGGCGGCCAGCGACAATTCGCCGATCACAGGTACGGGACGGCCGGTCGTCTCTCGACGCGCTTCGCGGTGCAGATCGAGGATGCGGTTCGCATAGCCGTGCAAACGCTGGCCGGCCTCCGTCAGCAGCACGCGACCGCCCTGACGAAGAAACAGGGAGACGCCCAGATCCATTTCCAGAGCGGCGACGCGCTGGCTGACGGCGGCTTGCGTCAGACGCAGAGCCTTGGCGGCGGCCGTGAAGCTCGATAGCTCGGCGGCCTTGGCGAATGTCTCCAAGTTGGGGAGTTGTTCGCTATTCATGGAACGTACTTCGCCTTCCGCGTTATCGCCGTTGCCCAAACTGCGCCGTCCTGTTACAGTCGCCTTTTGCTTATCAGCCCGCCGCTCCAACATGGGTTTTTGGTTCTGGCAAGCGGCCTGCAAAGGAAGGATTCACGCATGAAATGTCTCGTCACCGGCGCGGCCGGATTCATCGGCTCTCAACTCAGCGCGCATCTTTTGCGACACAATCATTCCGTCGTTGGACTCGACGCCTTCATCCCCTATTATCCGCGCGATGTCAAGGAGGCCAACATCGCCGACATTCGCAATCATCCGAACTTCTCGTTCCATCTGCTCGACCTTCGCTGCGATCCACTGGACGAGGCGCTGTCCGGAGTCGAGGCGATCTTTCACCTCGCCGCCATGCCCGGATTGACGCGCAGTTGGACCGACTTCGATCTCTACGAAAGCTGTAACCTCGTCGCCACGCAACGGCTGCTTGAAGCCACGCGCGCTTGTCCCTCGTTGCGCCGGTTCGTCTACGTTTCGACCTCGTCGGTCTACGGTCGCTACGGCTCCGGCGATGAGTCACTACCGGCTCGGCCCATTTCGCCCTACGGCGTTACCAAACTGGCCGCCGAGCATTTGTGCCGCGCGCACGCCGAGGAGTGCGGCCTGCCCTTGGTGGTGCTGCGTTACTTCTCCGTCTACGGTCCCGGACAGCGTCCGGACATGGGCTATTATCGCTTCATCGACGCGTTGCTAACGCGACAAGCGATCGTCGTCTACGGCGACGGACTGCAATCGCGCGGCAACACCTATGTTTCCGATTGCGTGGCGGCGACGGTTGCCGCGCTCGATGCGCCCATTGGCGAGGTGTATAACGTCGGCGGCGGCGAGACGGCCAACGTCTGGGAGATTATCGGGAAGCTGGAACGCATCCTCGATAGCCGCGCCACGGTGCGGCGCGAGGCCGCGCGTCCCGGCGATCAGCGCGTCACCGTGGCCGATACGACGAAACTAGCGCGCCACCTCGGTTGGCAGCCGCGCGTCGGCCTCGACGAAGGACTGGCGCGACAGGTCGAATGGCAACAAAAACGCCTGCGCGAGCGCGCGGCTTGAGCGCAAATATCAACCGTAGCCAATCGTTCGCAGCAATTCCGGCGTCAGTACGAACGGCGCGGGTGGAATCGAGTCCAAACGAAAGAGCGGGAGCAGGCTTTGCGCTGCGATCGGCTCAATCGACGGCAGCCAGCCGCACGACCACGCCAACAAACCCAACAAGAGTTGCGGACGCACGCCGGCCTCGCGCAATGAGGACAAGCGAGTGTCGCCGTGGCGCTTGGCCAAGCGACGGCCATCGACTCCGACGACCAACGGCACATGAACGAACGACGGCGGCTTCAGCCCTAGCGCCCGATACAGCAACAATTGGCGCGGCGTTGAGGCCAGCAGATCGTCGCCGCGCACCACTTCCGTCACTCCTTGGGCCGCGTCATCGACGACGACGGCAAGTTGATAAGCCGGCGTACTCTCCGACACACCCGGACGCGGCGCTTTCCAAACGACGAAATCGCCACCCACTTGGCGCAAGTCGATTTGTGTTGGCCCTGCAAATCCATCGACGAAAGACGGCGACTCGACCGGCACGCGGAACCGCCAACAATGGGGCCGGTCGCCGAGCGATTCCGCCGTAGCAACGGTGTTTTCGGCGCAGAGGCCGGGATAGATCGGGCCTTCGTGTTCGAGGTGCGGCGCGCTGGCGGCGCGCTCCACATCGCCTCGCGTGCAGGTGCAAGGGTAGACGAACTCTTGTTTCTTAAGTTGGGCGAGGGCCGAGGCATACTCCTCCATGCGCCGCGTCTGAACGATTGGTCCTTCGTCCCAATCCAGCCCCAACCAGAGCAGATCCTCAACGGCTTGTCGATCCGCTCCGGCCTTGACGCGCGGCGAGTCGATGTCTTCGATGCGCAAGACCACTCGTCCGCCGCTACTCCGCGCCGACAACCAGGCGATCAGATACGTCCGCGCGTTGCCGACGTGCTGCGCTCCGGTCGGCGACGGAGCGAGACGGCCCGTGGGAACGGAGCTTCGCTCTCCAAGCGAAGGACACGGAGTTCGATTGGTGTCCGAAAAACTCATGGCTTTGCGTTCGACGGGCAATTGCCTAGACGGCTTGCCGAATGACTTCGCCGCGGCTGATGACCAGCGGGCGAGCGAGTGTGTCGCGCATTTCGGTGTGCGGTTCGTACCCCAGACAATGGAAGATCGTCGCCGTCAGATCTTGCGGCTGCACGCGGCCTTCGCGCGGCAAACCACCGAGCCTGTCGGACGAACCGAGAACCTGTCCTCCGCGCACGCCGCCGCCGGCCAGCGCCACCGAGAAGACGCGGCCCCAATGATCGCGGCCTCCGCCGGGGTTGATCTTCGGCGAACGGCCAAACTCGCCCATCCACACCACCAGGGTCTCATCCAACAGACCGCGCGCTTGTAAGTCCTCAAGCAACGCCGAATAGGCGAGGTCCATTGGCGGCATCAGGTTATTCTTGAGCCGTTGAGCGTTCTTGTTGTGCGTATCCCACGCGGGGCTATCGTCGGTGTCGCCGGGCATGCGCGTCCAATTGACTTGCACCAGCGATACGCCGGACTCGACGAGACGGCGCGCCAGCAACACGCTTTGCCCCCAGCGATTGCGCCCATAGCGCTCGCGCAGCTTCGCCGGTTCGCGGTCGAGATCGAAGGCGCGCCGCCCCGCGCCGGCGCTCAGCAGATCGAACGCTTGTTGGCTGCGACGGTCGAATCGCGTCATCGCCTCGCTTCGTTCCACGCCATCCAAGCCGCGTTCGATCCGATGCAGCAGCGACATCCGCTGGTTCAAGCGAGCGTCGGGAAGTTCGGAGGATAGAGCGAGTCCTGGAATCTTGAAATCGGGCATGGAAGGATCGCACTTCAAGAGCCAAGGGTCGGCAGTCCGGCCGAGGAAACCTCCGTCCTGCCCCGGCCAGAAGATCATGCCCGTGTTCCAAATCGGTTCGGGCAGCACCATCGACGGAGGCAGGCCATTCTTGCCGCGCCGCAAGTGATGGACGATGGCTGCGGTACTCGGCCAATCGTTGGGCGCGCCCGGCTTGGCGTTCTCCGTATTCGTCGGCAGATGCGGCGTGCCGGTCAGCATCCAGTAGCCGCTCGACGAATGGGCGTTGTCGCCGGTGGACATGGCGCGCAGAACGCAGATGCGATCGAGCAGGCGCGACGTGCGCGGCATCAATTCGCCGACGCGGATACCGGGGACATTACTGGCAATGGATTTCAGTTCGCCGCGCACCTCCACCGGAGCATCGTCTTTGGGATCCCAGGTCTCGTGTTGCGGCGGCCCGCCCAAGTGAAACAGGACGATGCACGACTTGGCTCTACCGAACGAGGAACCGGAAGGCGCGGCCGCCTCGCTCCTCGCAGCCAACAGCGTCGGCAGCGACAGACCCAGCGCGCTCAAGCCGCCCGCTCGCAGCCACTCGCGCCGCGTCAAGCCGTCGCACAACTTCGTTCCTTCGTCCAAGAGTCCGATCATCGTGGGTTCCTTTGCGCTATCGTTTCCATCAAGTTTAACCGATCGAGGCTCCACACCCAAGAAGAAACATGCGATTTCATCGCCTCCGCTCCCGGAGGCAGCATTCGGAGTCCTCCTCCGATTTCGAGCCGATGGCTCGTCAACTCGCGAACCAATGGAGGACGAGAACGGTCGATCTCGTGGGGAGCATCGAGAGAGACATCAGAACTTTGCCATCCTTCCACGATGGGGGTTGGCCGATTCGATTTGCCTGCTACAATGTCTATACCGCACGAGATGAGTGCGGAAAGTTCGTAGGAGACAGAGGCAGCCGTTGAAAAGCGGCGTCGAAAAGCGTAGAGATAGGAGTGCTGGAATGCACGCAAGCAACCGTGCGATTTCCACATTGCCTGCGACGGACAGATAGCTCAGCTGGTAGAGCGAAGGACTGAAAATCCTTAGGTCGCCGGTTCAAACCCGGCTCTGTCCACTTTCTTCTTTAACGGCACAAGTCAAAAAAACGTAACCGTTCGGTCGGTTGGTAGAAGTTTCGGCGTCGGGAGTCCCTGACGATGGGCGCGCACGGCTTCGTACCGATACGTCCGAACCGGACGACTCCGCAAACGCAGCGTTTGCGATACCGTGTCTTGATCTCACCCGGCAACAGGCCGGAAGGATCGAAGCCAGAGGCGGGTAAGGACTTTTTGATGCCAGCACCATCGAGCGCGGCCTCGACATCCAGCGTGGAAAAATCCCTCGTGTTTTCGGTTAGCAGCGCTTTCGTGACTGAAACAGCCGAGCCTGCACGTCGTTCAACAATTCGTCGTTGGCAATGATGCTTTCTTCGAGTCGCCTCAGCAGAGTGCCTGCATTCGCGGAGGTGGTGTCACGCCGTCATTGCCCGATCCGTTTATCGAGTTCCGCCCTGAACCAGTTGCGGCGCTTTTGCTCGTCCTCGAAAGCTGAGAACGATTCCATGTAGCAACTCGACGGGATTGCCACGCGCACCGTCGCGGAAACGGAAGCGAGGAGGTCATCTCCTCTCGCTTCACGCCCCATCGCCACACTCATCAGGAAGTTGGTCTCGACGTATACGATGACGTCCACTTCACGCTCCGAGTCGCTGAGTCGTGCCTCCCTCCACTTTTTCCAGCAGTCCCGCCTCTCGCAGTTCCTCCGCACCCGGTGGGTTGTCTGACTTCCAGTGGTAGGCCAGGTCGCGCAGCCACGCCTCGACGAGCGTCAACAGGTAGGATTCAAACACTCGTTTCTTGGGAAACTCCGGATCGTAATGCTGGAGGACCTGCCTGGTGTCCAGCTTTACGATCGGTTCGACGAGATTCTCCGCCTCTGACCTGTACAGCGCAATGTTGTTCGGGTCGATGGTCAGCACAAAAGGGATGCGTTCCCCGAAACTCGCCAGTTGCCTTGGCAAGATGGTCGTCCAGCGATCCCCGACGGGATGCGCCTTCACTTGGATAAGGGCCACCGCGTGGTTCTCACGGTCAACGACGGCAGCGTCAAACCCGCTGTCGGCTGTATGCGGCATATTGCTCCCTCCTCACTGCAAGCGACGATAAACTCCTGCGTCGATGAGTTGAGGATTGTCATTCCGGCGTACGCCGCCAAAAAGGCAGTTACTTAATCTCATTCGAACTCCCTGGCCACTTCGCCGCCAGCCACCCATTTTCGCCGACGTACCCCGGCACCGCCGCTCCTTAAACGCGACACCCCTTCTATTACTTCGACGAAGCCTGCCCCCAGTTCGTCCAGAAGCTGCCGGGCTATGAGCCTGCCCCAACGCGCCCGACGATGGTGTTCCTTTTCAAAGCCGAAAGTCGGCCCCGGCACAGCGAAGAACTCGAGAGTCTCTTCGACCAGACAGCTTTCCAAAGATTTCGCTTCGTGCAGCCAGCAAGTTTTACGCCGCATGATTCGGGCACATCGACCGCGGTGTTGCGGTCCTCTGCGCGCTGGCGATCTCGTCCGGCGCGCGGAGGTCGAGAGGACCGGAGTAGAAAACGCTTCGACGCGGAATCACCTCGGTGTATCGGTCCTCCGCACGATGCGGCCGTCTGGTTGCTCACTTCGGTCGAGGTGGCGTCGGCTGACCGAAACCCCCGACTTCCGTCACCCGAGCAGGGCAGCACCTGTGGCGATTGCCGGGCCTGCTGTCGAGAGGCGATAGGCGACCACGTTCAGCCGGATCGGGAGGAGTCGCCGTCTACCCACCGGAGGTGTGGCACGACGTCAAGAGTTTGCTTGCTCGACTGGGGCTGCTGCAGGACCAGGTAGGTCAGGCGTTTGAAAGTCCTTCTCGGCAATGTTTGAAGGCACGTATGGCGTATGGCGAATAACGGTGTTGTCACGATTAAGCGAGTGGAAAAGATATCCGGCAAGGACGATTTTCCACGGGCCTTGACCCGGAATGCCGAGCTTATTGCGAAATTCGTCTCTTTGTACCGTAGGGCCGTATGCGGCCACAACTTGATCTATTGTTACATCAGGAAACCGATCAAGCTGCGCGTCATCAATGAGGTTGATGGCGATCGCTCGGTAACAGTCCATCACAAAGCCGACGCAGCTGAACTGCCGATACAAGGGGGTATGATTTTCCGCCATCACCCAATATATGGGCGGTGAAACTCGATACTGAGCCAGCACATCAGTAAGCGAACCTTTCAGCGGACGGTCTTCCTTGTCCACGTCTGAAAGCCAAGTCTCGATACCCTCGATATCATCTGCGTCGAGGTTGACAAATCCAACTATGTGGATTGATGTCTTTCTGCCTTTCTCTGCCGCAGCGGCTGTCGTCTGCGGTCCAGCAACCAGAGGTGGTCCAATGTGCCAGACGAAGATGTCGTCCGCGCCGAAAAGCACGGCGGTGTCGCCCTTGAGAATGGCAGCATGCTTCACAAACGGGCGTGTTCCGTAGTGACCGACGATGGAGTATTTGATGCAGTTCTGTGGGGTGTCGGTACGCAGATGAAGGATGGGCACTGGAGGCTGTTCCTTATTCCCTAACTCACGTTGTCCTTGAAAAGCAAGAAACCCTGACATCGCCGCGCCGTCTGATGCTAACCAGCCCCGGGCAAGCGGGGAATGTCGAGGTCTCTGAGTATCAAGCCAGTTTCGACAGTTCAGATTCCAGTCTGTGGAATGCGGCAGTACCAGCGACTGTCGCGCCTTTTGACTGCCAGGAAGTGCGGAGACTCTCCAACCGGCTCCGCAACTGGTGCTTGAGCCATCGCCTGTTGAGGCGGGTAGCGAGGGTCACGGCTTCACTAACTCGTACGTCTGCGATCGCGGCAAGAGTACAGACTGCGCTCTGCGCGAGGAGTGCATTTTCGCCCCCACCAAAAATGTCGGGGTCGAGGAACTTCTGTGCGAGCGTATGGGCCCTGTCACCGATTGGCTGTACCAAGTCAGGATTCTCTGGCGGTGCGGGCAGGTACAACTTCTCCACACACTTGAGGGTGACCGCGCGAGCGTCCACCACTCCTTCGCGTTCAAGGAACGGAACGAGCAGGTTCGCCTGTGCTGGAACGAGTAGTGACGCCGCCCGCCGGATGGCTGACCAGACTACTCGATCGGCACCCGCCTTCGTGCTCCTGCGGAACGATCCCGCTATTCGCAACAAGGCATCTCTGACATTTGGTTGACGTTGCGGCGGAAAATGGACATCCTCTGCGAGGAATACCAATCCCATGACCCAGTCTTCCTGAACATCTTGGCGAGCAAGCTCCGCTGCCAAGTAATCGATGACATTGCTTTGATCGGAGCCAAGCAGCTTGTGAATCGCTTCCAGTCGGTGTTGGATGGCTGCGGCTTCATCTCGCGCGTTTGCCCACAGGCCTACGACAGGTAGATCTACATCTACAGCAGCCAGATCGATGTCCGAATCACTGAACGAAGTAGTGTGACCAATCCAGCCTGATTGAGCGTCCGATGAATGGCGAACCGTTCCTAATAGTTGCTCACCTGTGGGGGTGAAGACACGCACGGCGTATTGATCTCTTTCGCACTCGTCGTGATCGATGACCCCGTACACGACGCGAGTGGACGGGCTCTTGCCCAATTCCTTCTGAAACCGAGCACTCAGGAGCTTAACAAGGAACTCGAAGGCTTGTGCCTGTTGGGTCTTTGTACGCGTTGGCATTGCTCACTCCCCTTTCTTGACCATCGGCACCGGTGGGATAAGGAGTTCCTTTTCCGCCAAGAACGCGCGCAGCCGATCGAGTTTCTCAACGGCTGCCTCACTCTTCTTCGCCAGTTCTTGAACCTCTGCGTGGGTCAGGATCGTTTCCATGGCGACAGGGAGGCCATCGGGGCCTATGCAGGCTACCTTGAGTATCGTGTAGGGGATGATTCCTTGGACTCTTTCCCGTTCGTCATCAAAGACAGGCCGCAGGTCGCAAATGATTTCCAGCTGCTCAAGCCGCTGGCCAGTGGCTTCTGAAAGCCGCTGTGCCTTGGCCTGGAGATGGAGCCCTCCGTACGGCTTGATGATGATCGCCATTCGCCGCTTGACTTCGTCGAACTCCGTTGGCGTGAGTAGTGGACCTTCCTCGTCCTCTGGCGACCGAATCGTCTCCTCCATCCGACCGAGCAGGGTCTGGAGATCTATGTTCGATTGGCGTAATGATTCGTCGAGTTGCGAGATCAGCCGATATACTCGATTCGCGTGGTCGTCATTCGGGACGAATGACTTGACGATCTTCTTCAGCGCAGGCTTGTCCATGAAGCCACTGAAGGACGACAGTTCGTGCGCGAGCGAACCGAGGAGATCGGGCTGGAGTTCCAGCAAGGCCTTCGCGTCTGCGATCATTTCTGGGGGGACGCCACGTCCCGTGGTAAGCGGGAAAGCACCCCTCATGTAGAAGACGGTTTCAGGCATTTCTTCGGTCCTTGCTATCGGTCTTGCAGTCCTTCAACTCCATCAGCGCGTACGATCCCCAATACCCAAAGGTAGTGGTGGACGGAAGTCAGAAAAGCAGCCCGAACTGCGCACCACTCCTGAGGACAGCCGGGAAACTTATGCCGCTTTCCAGCTGGTTCCTGGGTACACGAAAGCACCCAGGCAAGAAGCCGGCCTCCCTGTACGCCAGTTTGCGGTCACCCACGCGTGCGGATCATCAGCGTCCTACTTTTTTGCGGTGGTTTTGTCGCCGCGGCAGTAGGTACCACCGCCGTTTAACCTTTTCTTCTTGACACCCTCGGTATACGCACGGGTTCGGATCGCGTCAAGCGAGGTCTAGCCCATACACCGCGAACATCATGTGACGAAAGGGTTTCTGCAGCACGTCCTTCATCGACAATTCTTGAAAAAAGCAACTGTTGCGCGAGGCTGGCAGATTACCGGCGACGCACGCAGGCTTGTGGCAGCGTTTTCTGCATGCTTACCCACTGTTGGGCTCTCCGGTCGATGTGGCCGGGCAGTCCAAGTCAATCTGCGCAACCTGCTGCGGTCGGACACACCTGCGTACGTTTGCGACATGATGAAAGTCGCAGTTGCCTCATCGACCGAGGCGTCCACTAGCACTCGCAGCGCGACGCAACCTGGGGCGGACATGGGTGTCAGTATAAGATTAGGCTGTGAACGCTTATCTCACGTTCGTATGCTTCACCTTCCGAGTCCCCCTCTATTATGGTCAAGAGATATAAGTTGTTACCAGAGGAAAAATGGGGGAATTTTCTCATGTGGCGCAGGTGGCAACCTAACCCACAGGGGGGACCCTACCGGACACAGTTGGCAAGGTTACGACACTTTCTCAAAAGCGGCCAACGGGCGCGGACAGTTGTCATTGTGTACGCCCGGCCATGTATCGCGGCGCAACCGCTTTAGCAACCTGCGGTTGTCTCCACAGATGCTGCCTGCTTTGCCCGGCAAAGTGTCCGGTTTGTACACTATGCCGCAGGCCCCTTCTGAGAAAGTCCCCAAGGTGACTCGCGCTTGAAATCGCAAGAGCTTGAAATATCACAAGTTGCGCTCGAAAAGTAACCTTGCCAAGCCCTCGAAAAAGTTGGCAAGGTTACTTTTTGGCAGACGAGAACGGGCGACCGTCAAGACGGCGGATTCGGTCTTGGCTCCGCGTCGCCGACGGGAATGCCGTGAACTGTGCGTTCAGGAGCAGCGGAATTCGATTCGGCGAATTGGCCCGATGCTAAACGACTCTCCTGGGGGCGCGAGCGACCTCTCGATACACTTGCCGAACGATCTCACACTTGTCGTTCCAGTCGAACTCGTGCTGGGTGCGTTGCAAGCCGGATGCGCCCAGGCGATGGCGCAAGGCGCTGTCCGACGTTAAACGCAGGATGGCCCCGGCCAGTCCGTTGATGTCGCCGCAGCGGACGAGTAGGCCGTCCTTCTCGTCGTGGATCACCCAACCGATGCCGCCGGCGCGATAGCCGAGGTTGGGCACGCCGTTGGCCCACGCTTCCAATAGCACGATGCCGAACGAATCGGAACGGCTCGGCAGAGCGAAGACATCGATGGCGGCGAAAAAATCGCGCTTCTGCCGGTCGTTCAGAACTCCCAGGCGTATCACACGGCCTCGCGGTCGATAGCGGCTCCAATAGGTCCGAAAATTGGGCATCTCGGGACCGGCGAGAACGACGGCGAACCTTCCGCCAGCCTGCCAGGCGCGCTGAGCGGCGCGCAGCAGATCGACGCTGCCTTTCTCGCGGCTATTATTGGCGAGATGACCGATGACGATCTCGCCGGCTTCGAGGTTCCACTCCTCACGCGCGCGGCGGCGGTCGCCTCCGGTGCAGGAAGCGCGGTCCAATCCCATGCCTTGCAAGATCAAGCGTTCGTCGGGTATACCGCGTTCGAGAAAGGCTTGCCTCTCGCCTTCGGTTTGAACGAAGATGCGGTCGGCGGCATGTGCCAGCGACATCATGGCGGGACTGGTGTAGGCCCGGCGCGTGCGGTCGCCGGGATCGTCGGGATCGCCCAGATGCAAAAACGGAGTGAGCAGAAACGGCACGTTTAGTCGATGAGCCAAGCGGCGCGCGCAGGCCAACGGCCAACCGTAGGGGAAAGCCGCGGCGTGAACCACGTCGAAGGTTTCCGGCATCCGTCCCGCATCGGTCCACATGGGCCAGGCGATGGGATTGCACGAAACGGTCAGACACTGCCAGGGGCGATAGGGCAAAAACGACAGCGCCTTGAGGACACGGGTTTGATAAGGTAGATGCCAGAGGGGATACCGGCGAACTTCGACTCCGTCTTCGAGACGACGGCCGGGACGGAGGCAGCGGCCGGACGTGGACCAAAAGGCGGGCAGATCGACGGCGGTGGTGGTGAAGACGGTCACGTCGTCGCCGGCAGCGGCGAGATAGCGGCTCAGACGGGCGAAATAATCCTCCGAACCGCCTAGGGCCGGTGGGTAGCGCTGTACGAAATGAGCGACTCGCATGGTGCATCCTTTCCGCGCTGCCGCAACTTCGGACGATCCGATACAATGCTACAAAGTTAGAGCGCGGGATTCACTAGCTCGCCGTGCCTATGAGAAGTGCCGCGCCGGTGTCGTGGGCCGATGGGACGACTGCAACCGAAGGGATAACGAACATGATTGCTCTCTCGAAAATGGCCGCCGCCGTCCAGCCGTCGGCCACGCTCGCCGCCGGTGCCAAGGCCAAGCAGATGAAGGCCGAAGGCATTACCGTTTACGATTTCAGTCTGGGCGAGCCGGACTTTGCCACGCCGGAACACATTTGCGCGGCCGCCGTGAAAGCGATGCAAAAAGGACACACCCGTTACACGGCCGCGGGCGGCACGCCGGAGTTGCGCTCCGCCGTGGCGCGCTCTTACCAGAAAATGTACGGCATCTCCTACACTCCAGACCAGGTGGTGGTATCCAGCGGGGCCAAACATTCGCTGCACAACGCCCTGGCCGCGACCGTGGGGCCGGGCGATGAGGTGATTATCCCGACACCGTATTGGGTCAGCTACAGCGATCTGGTGCAGATGACGGGAGCCAGCTATGTCCTCGTACCGACGACGTTGGAAAGCGGGTTCAAAATGACGGCGGAGCAACTGCGCGAGGCGGTGACGCCGCGCAGCCGTCTGCTCATGCTCAACTCGCCGAGCAATCCCACGGGAGCCGTTTACACGCGCCAAGAACTGGAAGCGATCGCCGACGTGGTACTCGAAAAGAATCTCGTGGTTCTGAGCGATGAGATTTACGAACGGCTGGTGTTCGGCGACGCTCAAGCGACGTGCTTCGCCACGTTGCGCCCCGGATTAGCGGAGCGGACCATCACCATCAGCGGCGCGAGCAAAACCTACGCCATGACCGGATGGCGCGTGGGTTGGGCACTCGGTCCCGTCTCGGTAATCAAGGCGATGGGCAACGTCCAGAGCCAGCAGACGGGATGCCCATGCAGCGTCAGCCAGAGTGCCGCGTTGGCGGCTCTTGAGGGCGATCAAGAGTGCGTCGAAATCATGCGGCAAGAGTTCGAGGCGCGGCGCGATCTCGTTTGCCAACGGCTGCAGAACATGCCGGGGGTGAAGAGTTTCGTACCGCCGGGAGCGTTCTACGCTTTCTTCGATGTCTCCGAACACTTTGGCCGAACGCTGGGCGGACGCAAAGTGACGGACTCGATGAGTTTCTGCCAGGCGGCCTTGGAGTGCGCTCATGTGAACGTCGTGGCCGGTTCGGCATTCGGGGCGGAAGGCTACGTCCGTCTGTCCTTCGCCGCCAGCCGCGAACAGTTGCAGGCGGGCCTGGATCGGTTGGAAGCGTTTCTTAAGTAGTCAGTAGGCAGTAGGCAGTAGGCAGTAGGCAGTAGGCAGTAGCCAGTAGCCAGTAGCCAGTAGGCAGTAGCCAGTAGGCAGAAAGCAGAAAGCGGCAGGTGGAAGGCGGAAGGCGGAAGATTGAAAGCGGTAGACAGCTCTCATCGCTGACTACTGGCTACTGACTACTGACTACTGACTACTGACTACTGACTACTGGCTACTGGCTACTGACTACTCAGGAGTCCATCATGGTTTCTCCCTCCAATTCATCGGCGAATGGCGGCAAGGGAGTGTTGCTGCTGAATGAAGATGACGTGCGCCGTCTGTTGACGATGGACATGGCGTTGGAAGCGGTCGAGTTGGGGCTGCGCAAGCTCGCGCTCGATGAGGCGACGAACGCGCCGCGGGAGCGCGTGCAGACCGATCATGCCATGTTGCACATCATGTCGGCGGGGGCGAAATCGCTCGGCGTCATGGGAGCGAAAGTCTACTCGACCAGTCGCAAGACGGGGGCGCGCTTCCTACTGCCGTTGTTCGACGGCAAAACGGGAGAGCTTTTGTGTCTGATGCAGGCGGACTATTTGGGGCAAATGCGCACGGGTGCGGCCAGCGGCGTCGCTACTCGATTGATGGCTCGCCCCGACGCTGCCGAACTTGGCGTCTTCGGCAGCGGCAAACAGGCGCGCACGCAGGTGCAAGCGATTTGCCGCGTTCGCCGCATCAATCAAGTGCAGGTTTACAGTCCCAATGAAGAGCGACGCCGCCTTTTCGCAGAAGAGATGAGCGCCTTGTGTCAAACGGAAGTCGTTCCGGTGAGCCGTCCAGAAATGGCGGCGGAGAAGAAGGACATCATCGTCACGGCCACGACGAGCCGGGAACCCGTCTTGAAGGGGCACTGGATCGCGGAAGGCACGCACATCAACGCCATCGGCTCGAACTTTCTCACCAAAGCCGAGATCGACACCGCGACGGTTCGCCGCTGCGCCGTCGTCGCCGTGGACAGCAAGGACCAGGCCCGGCTCGAAGCGGGTGATTTTCAGCAGGCGTTGGAAGACGGTTCGCTCCATTGGGCCAACGTCCGCGAATTGGGACAGATCCTCGTCGGCCGTTATCCCGGCCGCAAACATCCGCAAGACGTGACGCTGTTCCAATCGCTCGGCATCGCTATCGAGGATGTCGCCGTCGCCGCCCGCGTTTACGCTCGCGCCGTGGACGAGCGTGCGGGCAAAGTGCTTGAATGGTGAGATGGAAAACCCAATCGATCGCATCGGGCGGCACGAACCGATCCGCTCTTGCTTTCGCCGTCAACTCTTCCTCGGTCGGTGTTCGTCGCACCATGAGTATTGTCGGCGAAACAAGGGAACCAGTCCCCACAGGCGATGCCAGCTGCGCGTTTGGACGACGGCGGGACGTTGGCAACGATGGCACTTCAACGCGATCGCCCGCTCATCGAACAAGATAGTCTCGCGTCGTTGGCGGTCGTGTTCGGCGACGGCTTCTCGACCGATACCTCGGCGAAGCAGTTCTTCTTCCATCCACTCCAAGGCCGCCGGCTCCATGCCTTCGCGATAGACCGTGACCCGATCCAACAGATCCTCCGTCGTCGCCGCTTGCAGGTTCGCTCGGATGCCGTCTCGATTCACTTCCATTCGGAAGCCCTCCTTTGGACGCTACGGGATCATTTTGGCGAACCGGCGCGGCTTTGGGAACCAAAAGGAAGTCGATTTCGTCGAAGAATGGGATGTGGGCTGCGCCGCAAATGAGGCGGAAGGGTGATTGACGATCTCCGGTTAGCGTGCCACAATTCAAATCGTAGGCGATTGGGATGAATTTCGACAAACGGCCTGAAAGGGGACGAACGATGCTCCGTGCATCCGTGCGAGGTTGGCAGCCAGGGCGGCTGCGGTCTTTGCTGATGAGTGTGTTCCTTCTAGGCGGCCTACTCGCCGCGTTGGGTGGGACCGAAGGTCCGTCGGCCGCGCCCCCCAAGGGCGATGCCAAGGACGCCAAGACGAAGGACAAGGGTGCCAAAGAAGCCGGAGTGAAATGGCCGGACCCGATCAAGCTGACCCTCACGGCTAAGAACGACGAAGAGCTATCTTCGCTCTCCGACACGGTTTCGCGCATCAATAAGTTGAGCGCGGAAAAGTGGAAAGAGAATAACATCGTTCCATCCCGCTACGCCGACGATTACGAGTTCGTTCGCCGCGCGTCGCTCGACATCATTGGCCGCATCGCCAAGCCGGAAGAGATCGATGTGTTTTTGAAAGACCCCAAGGAGACGCGCCGGTCGAAATTGATCGAACGTCTTCTCGATAGCGACGAATATCCCCGCCATTGGGCCAACCTGTGGGCCAATTGGTTGTTGAGTCGATCCGGCGTGTTCGGTCGCGGGACGTATCACGAATATCTGACGACTTGGCTCGAAGATCAAATTGGCCAAAACAAATCGTATGCCAGCATGGTCAAGAGCCTGCTCACCGCCAGCGGGGAGAACAACGACACCGCCAAAGGTGCCGCCTCGAACTTTATTCTGGCGCACGTCGGCGAGAACGTGCCGCGCGACCATCGCGGCGAAGAAGGCCAATTCCAGATGGTGCCGTTGACCTCGCGCATCACGCGTATCTTCTTGGGCACGCAAGTCCAGTGCGCGCAGTGCCACGATCACCCGTTCTATAGCAACATCAAGCAAGAACACTTCTGGGGCGTCAACGCCTTCCTCCGCCAGGTGGTCCGCGAGGGGCAGCCGCCCCAGATGGGCAATCGGATGATGGCGTTCGGCAAGCTCACCCTCAAGGACGATGAGAGCGTGGCCAAGGACGCGCTGGTCTACTTCGAGAAGCGTAACGGCGTCATCCTCACGGCGCGGGCCGAGTTCCTTCCCAGCGGCGAGGAAAAGCACGGCGCGCAGATGCCCGCCGGAACCAAGGGAGTGGAGCGGCGCGAGAAACTGGCCGACTATGTCATCGAACACCCGCAGTTTCCCAAGGCCATCGTCAATCGCATGTGGGGCGTCTTCTTCGGACGCGGGTTCGTCAATCCCATCGACGACTTCAACGATCAGAATCAACCGTCGAATCCGGAACTGCTCGACGAGTTGGCCTCGACGTTCAAGAACTACAACTACGATCAGAAAAAGCTCATTCGCTGGATCTGCAACAGCAACCCGTACAACCTCAGCTGCGTGGCGAACAAGACGAACGACAAGCCGGAACACGAGGCGCTGTTCAGCCGCATGATTATGAAAGCCATGAGTCCGGAGCAATTGTTCGAGTCGCTGATGGTGGCCACCAAGGCCGAGGCCGCGGAGTCGAAGACCGGCAAGAAAGATCTCAAGGATAAATGGCTGGGCAACCTCATCAGCAATTTCGGCGACGATGAGGGCAACGAGGTCAACTTCAACGGAACCGTCGTCCAGGCGTTGCTGATGATGAACGGCAAGGACATCAACGACGCCATCTCCCGCAAGGACAAGGGAACCGTCGCCTTGGCCGTCGAAGCCGGGACGCGCGCTCGAGCCGAGAAGGTAGCCATTACTTACATGTTCAAGTGCGCCCTCAACCGCGAGCCGACGAAAAAGGAGTTGGACACGATTGTGCCGCAATTCGCTTTTCGCAATCGAGGTCTCGGCATGAACGATATTCGCAATCCCAATCGCCGCTATGAGGATCTGTTCTGGGCGCTGCTCAACAGCAACGAGTTCATCCTCAATCACTAACGCAGCAGTTTCGATTGTCCGAAGGTGTAAGGGGAGCGCGTCGCGCTCCCCTTCTTTTTTTCTCTCCTCGTCGCTCCGTGCGAGATGGAGAGGGAGATCGGCATGCTTCTCCGCGACTATCCTCAAAGCCTGATTCTCACCGGGCCAACCGGCTCCGGCAAGAGTCGAGTCGCGCTCGAGTTGGCCGAGCGGCTCGATGCGGAAATCGTGTCGATGGACTCGATGGCGCTCTATCGCCGCATGGACATCGGCACGGCGAAAGCCAGCCTGGAGGACCGTCGCCGCGTACCGCATCATCTGCTCGATGCCCTCGATCCGTGGGAGTCGGCAAGCGTCGCCTGGTGGCTGGAACGGGCGCGCGCCAGTTGTTGCGACATCGCGCAACGTGGTAAACGCCCCCTGATCGTCGGTGGCACACCTCTGTATCTCAAAGCGCTCCTCCACGGGCTGTTCGACGGCCCGCCCGCCGAGGAGGCCATTCGACGCCGTTTGCAAGTCGAGGCCG
The DNA here is from genome assembly GCA_021781415.1 of Planctomycetota bacterium. GTDB lineage: Bacteria > Planctomycetota > Planctomycetia > Gemmatales > Gemmataceae > JAJPHU01. Next base: position 8,227 of record JAJXWW010000206.1, on the reverse strand, counting down.
ATTCGATCGGCGGCGCGGTGCTTCACCAACGCCTCGCCGCCATCGATCCCGTCAGCGCCTCCCGATTGCACGTCAACGATATTCGCCGCGTCATTCGCGCGCTGGAAGTCTGGGAATTGACGGGGCGGCCTCTTAGCACATGGCAAACCCAATGGAAGCCCGCGAAAAGAGACGAAACGCCTCTCGAATCTCCTTTCCCCGCTTCGCGCTGTTTGTGTCTCGATCTTCCGCGCGACGTGTTGTACGCTCGCATTGATGCCAGAGTCGAACGCATGATTGCCGAGGGGTTGGTGGAAGAAGTGCGCGCCTTGCGACAGCTGGAATATCCGCCGAGCCGCGAGGCATTGCAAGCGCTGGGATACAAAGAGACGTTCGCCTTTCTCGACGGGGCGGCGGATTTAACGGAAACGATTCGGCTCATCCAGACGCGCAGTCGCAATTTCGCTAAACGGCAAATGACGTGGTTTCGCCATCTGCCGTTGCTCCGGATCGAGCGTCCCGAATTGACATTTGCCGCTTGGAGGTTGACAATGGTATAAAGGCGGCGGCGAACGCGCGTCCTCACTCGGTGTTGCCGAGACTCGGGCGCGCGTGGGAGGTGCGATTCATGGCGGTTGTGACGTTTCAAGTCATTGAGGGAATCGACAAAGGCCGCACATTCCGCGAATTGAATACTCCCCTCACCATCGGACGCGAGGAAGGCAATTCGCTTCGCCTCAACGACGAGCGCGTCAGCCGCTTCCACGCCAAGGTGCAGTTCGACAACGGCGAAGTCATCTTGACCGATTTGGAGAGTACCAACGGAACGCGCGTCAACGGCAACGTCATTCAGATTCGCCGTCTGCGTCCGGGCGACCGCGTCGGCGTGGGTCGGTCTCTGTTGGTGTTCGGCTCGGAGCAGGAGATCAACGCGCGCCACATCACCCTGTCGGGTCTAAGCACTCCTGCGGCGGGGGAAAAGCTCTCCAACGTCGAAGCGACCGTGTTCGCGCAGACACTGGCCGCGCAGTTCGATCACGACATCGACTTTGCCCTCGACCCGCGCGACCACATCTCGCTGACGGCCGGATCGTTGTTTCTGGGCAGCCGACCCTTGCCTCCGCTTCCCCAGAAATTGTCGCCGTCACAAGCCGCTCGCCTCGCCGAGTTGCTCGATTTCTTACACCGTCATCTGACCTTGGCCACCGAGAACATCAGCGCCGACGAAGAAGGCGCGCTCATCACGTTGCGCTACGCCGATTGGCAGCGCGTCATGGCTCTCCAAATGATTTTGGCGCGCTATGTCCGCGCCGTCGCCGAGCCGGACGCGCTCGACGAATGAACTCAAGCCGAACGCCGTCTCGATACGAAGATCGTGGAGAGCCTTCCCTCCTGCCGAGCTTGTGCGCGCGGGGGGTGAAGATTTATGGTTCCGAGAATGACTGGTTAACCGCGACGCGAAGCGGAGCGCTGCCGCGCTCCGCTTCGCGTCGCGGCTAACCGATATTGGAAGGGAGCGCGAGGTCGATGCGCTCCGCTTCGCGTTGCGGCTCATCGAGATCGGTTTGACGCCGGAGGATTGTTTCATGCCGGAAAGTCCGTTCGTTCACCTTCACTGTCACAGCCACTACAGTTTGCTCGACGGTGCCAACCGCATTCCGGAGTTGGTGGATCACGTCAAGAAACTGGGTATGAACGCCTGCGCGCTGACGGACCACGGCAATCTGTTTGGAGCCATCGAATTCTATCTTGCCTGTAAGGCTGCCGGCATCAATCCCGTCATCGGCTACGAAGCCTATGTTGCCCCCACCAAGCGCACCGAGCGCGAGGCCAAGAAGCGCGGCGAGGCGGGCCATCATCTGACCCTCTTGGCCAAAAATGCGACCGGATTCAGAAACCTCATCAAAATGGCCAGCGTCGCTTATCTGGAGGGCTATTACTACATCCCGCGCATCGACAAGGAACTACTCGCGGCCCATCACGAAGGCATTATCTGTCTCTCCGGCTGCGCCAGTTCCGAGTTCAGCGACATGATTCTCAAGGAGCAGATGGCGGAGGCGGAGAAGATCTGCGCCTGGTTCGCCAAACTGTTCGGCAAGGATTTCTACGTCGAGGTTCAAAACAACGGAATCGACGTACAGCGGTTGTGCGCGCAGGGAGCCACCGACATCGCCAACAAGATGGGGCTGCCGCTCGTGGCCACCTCCGACGCCCACTATCTGACGCGCGACGACGCACCGGCTCACGATGTCTTGTTGTGCATCAACACCGGCAAAACGCTGAACGATCCCAATCGCATGAGGTACGGCAACGGCGATGGGAGGATGATCGATCAGTTCTACGTCTGTGGACCCAGCGAGATGTATCGCCGCTTCCCCTCGCTCCCCGATGCCGTTCGTCGCAGCCAAGAAATCGCCGACGGGGTAGATATTCAGCTGGATCTGAAAGCCCGTCACTTTCCCGTGTTCGCGCCGCCTCCAGGCATGACACCGGAAGAGCATCTCCGCGAGCTGTGCGAACGTGGTCTGCGCCAACGCTACGGCGACAACCCCTCGCAAGCCGCGCGCGATCGGCTCCATCTGGAGTTGGATGTCATTTGCCGCATGGGCTTCGCCAGCTATTTCCTCATCGTCTGGGACTTCGTCAACTTCGCCGTGGAGAACGGCATTCCGTGCAGCGCGCGCGGCTCCGGCTGCGGGGCCATCGTTAGCTACGTCCTGAAGCTCAGTCACGTCGATCCGCTGGAATACGATCTGCTCTTCGAGCGCTTTCTCGACCCCAACCGCGCCGAAGCGCCCGACATCGACATCGACTTTTGCCAAGACCGCCGCGAGGAAGTGATCGCCTACGTCAAGCGCAAGTACGGCGACGAAAGCGTGGCCCAGATCGGCACCTTCGGCACCATGGCCGCGCGCGCCGCCATCAAGGACGTGGGCCGCGTTCTCGACATACCCCTCGAGCGCGTCAATCAATTGACGAACATGATTCCCAAGACGCTCGGCATCACGCTCGACGAGGCCCTCGAACAGAGCGAGTTGAAACAAGCCTATCAGTCCGATCCAGCGGTGCGAGAATTGATCGACATCGCCCGCAAACTGGAGGGAACCAATCGCAACGCCGGAACCCACGCCGCCGGAGTCGTCATCGCCAACGGCCCGCTCAGCGATTACGTCCCCCTCCAGCGCGTGGTTCGCAAGGGCGAGGATGCCGGCGCGCGCGGCAACGAAGCCGTCGTGACGACGCAATGGGTCATGGGCGATCTGGAAAAGGTCGGCATGCTCAAAATGGACTTTCTCGGTCTGCGAACGCTGACATTGCTCGACAAGGCCGTGCGCTTGATCGAGAAGACGCGCGGCGAAAGGATCGATGCGTACAAGTTGCCCCTCGACGATCCGGAGACGTATCAGCTGCTTCAGCGCGGTAACGCCAAGGGGGTGTTTCAATTTGAATCGGATGGCATCCGCGAACTGTTGAAACGTCTGCGCCCGGACGACATCCGCGACATCATCGCCTGCACGGCGCTGTACCGTCCCGGCCCGCTCGGCGGCGGCATGGTGGACGCCTACATCAATTGCAAACACGGACGCGAGAAGCCGGTTTACGCGCATCCGATCATGGAAGAAGTGCTAAGCGAGACGCACGGCGTCATGGTGTACCAAGAAAGCGTCATGCGCATTCTGAATCGCCTCGGCGGCATCGAGTTGTCGAGCGCTTACGCCTGCATCAAAGCCATCAGTAAGAAAAAGCAGGAAATCATTGATGCGAGGAAGGCGGACTTCATCGCCGGAGCGCAAGCACGCGGCGTCAGCCGAGAGGTCGCCGAGGATATTTTTGCCAAGATCGTGTATTTCGGAGGCTACGGTTTCAATAAATGCTTGATCGGTTCCACGTCGATCCTCGACGCCGTCACGGGCGAACGAACGACCCTCGAATCGCTCTACAGCAATCCTCGTCCGTTCACCGTACACGCCTTGGGAGAAGACGGCCGGTTGCGTCCACGAGTTGTAAGTCGAGTAATGTACAACGGCCGAAAGGCTGTTTTCTCGCTTCGTACCGCTCAAGGCAAGCATATCGTGGCGACGGGCAATCATCCGTTCCGAACTCTCGACGGGTGGACGAATTTGGAATGCCTCAAGGTGGGCGATCGAATTGCCGCACCGCGCCATCTGTCCGTGCCGACCGAGGAACGATGGCCGCGACACGAGATCATCGCGTTGGCCGGATTGATCGCCGAAGGCAACGTCTGCCATCCCACTTCTCTTTATTTTTTCGGCAACGAAGAGCATCTCGTCGAAGACTTCGAGGAAGCGATTTCGTGTTTTCCCGACACGGTCGCCCGCACCTATTCGCGCGGCGATGGCCGTATGGAAGTCTGCGCGAACACTGGGCGAGATTTCCGCATTCGCACGAAGGCGGCCAGAGCAGCGAATGCGAAAGTCGGCGATGTGATCGAGCAACCCGCCCACCCCATTCGTTCGGGAGCATACCGATGGGCAGAGCGGCTCGGCCTACTCGGTCGCAAGGCGACGGATAAGAAAATCCCCGACGGTGTCTTCCGTCTGTGCGATGCCGACTTGGAATTGTTCCTCGGGCGGCTTTGGGCGGGCGATGGCTTTATTGCCAATATCGATCAGTTCGTGCCCTACTATGCCACTTCGTCCGAAGCGCTGGCGCGCGATGTGCAAACACTTCTCTTGCGCCTCGGTATCATCGCCGGTCTCCATGCGAAAAGTTTCAAGTATCGTGGGGGTACGCGCCCCGGTTTCACCGTTCATCTTCTGGGCGAAAATAGCGCGGAGACTTTCTTGGCCCGCGTCGCCCCTCACATCGTCGGCCGAGATCATCGGGTCGCGCAGCTCCGCGAGCATCTCGAATCCCGTCGCCGAGGACCGACGTTCAAGGATACCGTTCCCCCTGAGATTCGCCGATGGATCGACGAGGAACGACGAGCGCGCGGTCTGTATTGGTGGCAGCTCGAACGAGCTTCCGGCGTGTCCATGAAGGAGTTCCTGGGCCGTGGCTCCGTTCACAAGAAGGGGTTCCGTCGGAGTACGATTGCCAAACTCGCAGAGTTCTTCGCTTCCGAACGGTTGCGACAAGTGGTGACTTCCGATGTCTTTTGGGACCGCGTTGTCTCCATCGAACCGGCGGGGACGGATGCCACCTTCGACCTGACCGTTGAAGGAGATCACAATTTCGTCGCAAACGGATTGATCGTCCACAATTCGCACAGTTGTGCATACGCTTATGTGACCTACCAGACGGCGTATCTGAAAACTCACTATACGCCGGAGTTCATGGCGGCACTGCTTTCCAGCGAGATCGACGACGGCAACAAGCGCGACATCATGGTCGATCACATCGCCGACGCGCGTAAGATGGGCATCGAAGTGCTGCCGCCCAGCGTGAACAGCAGCGAGAGCGAGTTCAGCGTTTTCGACGGCAAAATCGTCTTCGGTCTCACGGCCATCAAGGGCGTCGGCCGCAATGCCTCCGAAGAGGTCGCGCGGGCGCGAAAGGAAGGCGGACGCTACAAGGATATTTTCGACTTTTGCGAGCGCGTCGATCTGAAAATCGTGAATCGAGCCGCGATCGAGCGGCTCATCAAGGCCGGCGCGCTCGATCGTCTCGGCGGGCATCGCGCGCAGTTGATGGCCGCCCTGCCGCGCGCCATCCAAGCCGCGACGGATCGCCAGAAAGATGCGCGGCTAGGACAGGGCAACCTATTCGGCGCTTTCGTTGCCGACGATGCCTCGGAAGCCGCCGGCGGTAGGGAAACGATGGCCGACGAACCCGCCTGGACGGAATCCGAAAAGCTCAAATACGAGAAAGAAGCTCTCGATTTCTATTTGTCCAGCCATCCGCTGGCGCAAAACGAGAAACTCCTGCGCCGTTTCGCCAGTCATACCGCCGAGGAGATGAAGCATCTCTCCGCCGATCAGGAGACGACGCTCGCCGGCATGTTCGCGCAGATTTCGTTCAAAAACACGCAGAAGGCGCGCAACGGGAATAGCCGCTATTTCTTGGCCCGCATCGAAGACATGAGCGGTTCGGCCAAGTGCGTCATGTGGCCGGACGATTTCGCCCGCTTCAAGGAGGAAATCCGCGACGATACCCCGTATATCATCGTCGGCAAGGTCGATCGCCGCCGCGAGGAACCGACGTTGGTCATCGGTCGCATTCTGACGTTGGAACAAGCGCAGCGCGAGTTGGCGCGCGGCTTGTATCTCCTTCTACGTCTGGGACAAACGCAGCCGGAAGACATCGATCGTTTGGGCGAAGTGCTGCGGCAGACACCCGGAGCGTGTCCGGTGTTTCTGACGATCAAAGATGGTGCCGACAAGTATTGCGTTCTCCGACTCAGCCGCGACTTTGCCATCAATCCCAACACGTTTCCCCAAGAGGATCTCGAAACGATTTTGGGACCGAACAGCGTCCGACTGATGTGACGGCAGGCGGTCGAGTCTATCGTCGCGCCAGCTGCTCGCGGCGAGCGTGTTCGAGGATCTGATTGAGTTCCTCGGTGAGATGGTCGATCAGCTGGCGCGTTTCGTCGTTGGTTTGGACGGTCTTCTGAAGCGCGTTTTGCAGGGCCAACAACGTCGGATAGTGGCTGCGCTTGCGTACGGGACGACTCAGATCGCGCAGATCGGCGACGCGAGCCAACCAGGTATCGTTGAAGTGTTCGACCAAATCGCGCCCGCGCTTTTCTGCGTCGGTGAGCAGATCGCGCAGCGGCAAGCGCCGCATCGAGCGTTCGAGTGCCATCGCATTACCCTTCCCACGGGCGGAGAAAGACGGAGAGAAAAAAATGTCGGTGCGAGATTTCTTTTACCGATCTTCTTGTGTATACTCCACATAGAGTATCGCCGTCAAGCGCGACACCATGTATTTTTCCCGATCGACTCATGCGAATCCTCGTCCTCGCGGACATCCATGCCAACTGGCCAGCCCTGCAAGCGGTGGCCGCCGAACCGTTCGACCTTTGCCTCTGCGTGGGCGATTTGGTCGATTACGGATTGGAGCCGTCGCCCTGTCTCGCCTGGGTGCGCGACAAAGTGCAACACCTCGTGCGCGGCAATCACGATCATGGCGTGGCTCAAAACGTGGTCATCAATGGACGAGCCGGTTTCAAATACCTAACCGGCGCGACCCGCCCCTTGACGCGCGAACGCTTGAGTGAAAGCGAGTTGCGATTTCTGTCGCGCATCCCCGTCACGCGCTCCGTCACCTTGGAGAACACGCGCTATCTGCTGGTACACGCCACCCCGCGCGATCCTCTCGACGAATACGCCGTGCCGGACGTGGATTTCTGGGCGCGTCGCCTGCAAAACGTCGAGGCCGATGTGGTATGCGTCGGCCACACGCACCAACCCTACGTTCTCGAAGTCGGCGATAAGTTGGTGATCAACCCCGGCAGCGTCGGTCAACCGCGCGACGGCGACCCGCGCGCGTCCTACGCGGTCATCGAAGACTACACGGTCGATCTGAAAAGGATTGAATACCCCGTCGAAGACACCCTCGCCTCCATCCATGCCAGCAGTCTGCCCGACCATGCCAAGGACATGCTGTCCGAGGTTTTTCGTACCGGAGCGGCATCGCTCAACGGCCAGAAGAACGGCTAATGCTTTTCCCCTCTCCCTTCCGTGCAGACGACGGAGTCGCGGAGTCGCGCCGCCCGCCTGTTGCTCTTGACCGCGGGGCGGGGCGAGGCTATCGTTCCGCTCCCTGTTCGGGAACCGAAGACGGAAAAAATGCACGAGGAAGTGCGCCATGCGCCTCTTATTGGTCGTTCCGATTGTCGTGGGCTGCATGGCGCTCAGCGGGTGCCTGTGGGGAAATCGAGAAGCGACGAGCGTTCACTCGTACCCCTCGGCAATGGTCGGCGTCGTCGGCGAGGATGTGGTTCACCTCGATTACGCCGTCATCGAACGCACGCTCGGCGAATCGTATCTGACGCGCGAATTGTGGAAAGAGACCGACGAGGAGGTCGTTCGGGTCGAGGGCGATCCCGCCGCCAGTCTGGAACGCAAGACCCATCTGGTGAATAACGGATTCCGCATCGGTCAAGTCGGCGCGTTGATGCCGACCAAATTGCAGGACGCTCTCGACTCGAAACGGGGCTGCGAGAAGCGACAAATACAGATGCACGGCGGGCGCGAGACCGTTCTCGCGTGCGGCAGCCCTTGGCCGGAATGTCGCTGTCAAATTGTTCGCGGCGAGCGGCCCGTGCCGGTCGAATTCGAGA
>JAJXWW010000048.1 GCA_021781415.1 Planctomycetota bacterium | reverse complement strand
TCCAAGACTACAAGCTGTTGGAAGGCAAGGCCGTCGAAGTCGATGAGATGCAACCGGCGTCGGCGGCGTTGCCCATCATCGAAGAAGCTCTGGCGCGCTACAGCGCCCAGCGTCGCCGCGGCTTCCAAGGCTTCGGCAAATCGAGCGGGAAAATGCACTAACGACCAGTCCGAGGCGAGAGCGAGGGCTTAAGAACATCCCTCGCTTGCGCGTCGGGCTAATAAGCAAACACTTCCACACGAGAGACAGACCCTCATGGTCCGCACGCGCTTCGCTCCCAGTCCCACGGGGTATCTACACATCGGCGGCGTTCGCACGGCGCTGTTCAATTGGCTGTTCGCCCGGCACCACGGCGGACAGTTCATCCTGCGCATCGACGACACGGATCAGGGACGCAATCAGCCGGAGGCGTTGCAGCCCATTCTCGACGGCTTCCGTTGGCTCGGCATCGACTGGGACGAAGGCGCGGAGATCGGCGGCCCTCATGGTCCCTACTATCAGTCCGAGCGTCTGGATCGCTATCAAGCGGCGGTGAAGACGCTGCTCGACAAGGGCCTCGCCTACCGCGATTACGCCACCGCGGACGAACTGAAAGCGGAACGCGAGGCGGCGGAGAAGGAGAAACGTCCGTTTCTCTCTAGCCGTCGTTGGATGGCGGAGGCGGCAACAGATCGCGCGCGATGGGAAGCCGAAGGCCGCAAGGCCGTCGTCCGCCTTAAGATGCCGCGCGAAGGAACTTGCCGTTTCCACGATCTCATACGCGGCGATATGGCCGTCGAATGGATTCAAGAAGCCGACCATGTGATTCAACGCACCGATGGATCGTGTCTTTATAACCTCGCCAATGTCGTCGATGATTTCGACATGCACATCACCCACGTCATTCGCGCCGAGGAGCATTTATCGAACACGCCGCGCCAAATTTTCATCGCTCAGGGACTCGGTTACGAGTTGCCGGAATACGCCCATGTCCCCTTCGTCGCCGAGCCGGGCAGTAAGAACAAACTGAGCAAACGCAAACTGGCGCAGTATCTCAAAAACCCAGACTTCCGCAGCGCCTACGAACATGGCCAAGCCATCGCTGCCGCCGTCGGCTTAAAAACTCATGCCGATACGTTTAATCCGGTTATCGTCGATTTCTACCGCGAAGTTGGCTATCTCCCCGACGCCATCGTCAATTATTTGTTACTGCTCGGTTGGTCTCTCGATGACAAGACCGAGTTTTTCACGCGGCAAGAGATGATCGCTCACTTCTCGTTGGAGCGCGTCAACAAGGGAGCCGCCAGCTTCGACGTGAAGAAGCTCCGCGCGTTCCAAGAACGCTACATGAGCTTGGAATCGATCGAGCGAAAGACGGAACTGGTCTTGCCGTTTCTGTGCAAGGCCAAGCTGATCGCCGATCCGCCCCTCGCCGAAGAGAGGGCGCGCGTGACGGAGATCGTCCGCGCCGCCGGCGAACGCATCAAGGTGGCCGGCGACATCCTCGATTACGCCGCCTTCTTCCAATCCGACGACCGAGTAGTTTACGACGAAAAAGCACTCCATCAACACATCCGCAAGCCGGAGGCAGCCGCTCTCCTGTGCAAACTGCGCGAGCTTCTGGCCACGGCGACGTTCGAGACGAAAGCGCTGGAGGAACTCGTTCAAAGTTTCGCCACAACCGAGGGGGTCAAGCTGGGCGCGATCAATCAGCCGCTGCGCGTTGCCGTTACCGGCAAGGCGATTGGTTTCGGCACTTACGAGACGCTGGCTTTGCTGGGACGCGAGCGATGCTTGGCGCGCATCGATCGTGTGTTGACACGGGTGTAGGGAGATATTCATTCTCAGAGACATCAGGAACGCCCCCTTCCTGTCCCCCAGCCGGCACCTCGTCTGCGGAATCGCCTGCCAGTTTTCATCGGGAGCAATGACTCTCGACTCTACGCCAAACCGACATCGCTGGAAAGAGCCTGTTGCTTGCCCCGTTTTATGTACTAAACGCGGGGAGAGACGGGATAGCGGGGATCGGTTCCCGCGATGTCGGCGATCGGCGCTCAGGGCCGGTTGGTGTTCCAAATGTACGACTCGAAACGCGAACGAGGCACATGGAACTCGGCCTCGCTCGTGCTTCGAGGGATTGCGTCTGGAGTCCGGCAAGCTCACGGAGGGGTCAGATCGGGGCCGTTCTCGTTGCCGCCGCGAGGGGGGATCGGGTTCGACGGCGCGACGGGCGGAGCGAGCGGCGGCTCGATGACGCTCGGTCGATACGGAGTATAAGGTTGCGTCGTCGGCGCGCGATAGCCGGACCACGTGCGCGGTCCATCCGACTGGCGCGGTGGAGTTCTCGCGCCGATCATCGTCGGAGGCGTCCTGTCGTCGGCGAGCGGCGGCTCCTTGGTTTGCGGCACGAGATCGTCTTTGCGGAGACTGTGATAGCCGCTCCAATGGTATTGCATCAGCGAACTGCGCGCTTGAAGGCGAACGCGCGTGGAGCTATCTTTGGCCAACGTCTGTTCCAACGCCAATCCCGCCTGTTCCGAGATGGGTCGAAGTTTGCCCAGACTTCGTGCCGCCTCCGCGCGAACGCTCGGTTCCCGGTCGCTCAGCATCACATCCACCAACCCCGGCACGATGGTCGGAAATTGCTGAAGATCGTATTGCCGAAGCTCCTGAGCGGCGGCGGCGCGCTTGCCGGCGTCGCCATCGGTCTTGATCTGCGTCAGCAATTCCGGGACGCGCTCGGCCGGAGTCGGCTTCTTGTTCTTTCTTCCAAAAAGGACGCCGGCGAAAGTGGGAGGAACGAATGCCAGCGCCAGCAACAACGGCAGCAGCCACAGGGCGAACAGACGATGATTTCTCATGGAAGCTCCTTCCGGGGGCGAGGACAATTACCCAGAGCGCTTATGTTCTCGCATCGACCGAGCGAGCGCAGGGAAATGCGAAAATGCGAGAAACTCGGCAAGCCCACTCGCCGTCTCTCGCCATAAGATTGATACATCTTGACTTCGGAGGGCGGTGGATACCCATGAATGGATTGGCGACCGGGTCGATGGTGTTGGCTCTCGTTCCCTTTGCGATGGCATGGCGAGCCAATCGGGCGACGACGCTTCGGCAACCGTTGTTGTGGGCGTTGATGGCTTGGTTTGCCTGGCTCGTCGCGGTTGGAGGCCGGGTATTTCGGGCCGAAGCAGATCAAACCCTGACGACTTATCTCGCCCTGTGTCTCACGGGTTGTTCCGGCATCGCCGTCCTGGGAGCGCGTAGACCGGGCGTGTCGGCATGGAATTTCGTCGTCGTCGGACTGCTCGCCGTATTGACGTTGCCGATCCTCCAAGGTCTCGGCGAAGTGCGCTTGGAACCGGCTCAAGCGGGATTTCTGGCGGCGACTATCACAATCTCGCTGTTGAACTATCTCCCGACTCGCCTGGCATGGGGCGCGGTGTGCGTCGGGTTGGGTTGCGGCAGCGAGTTAGCTCGCCCGTGGGGTTGGGACGCGCCGGCGTGGCTGGGGACTTTCATGCTGGCGCTCGCGCCGTGGTTGGCGTGGTTGGGATTGACGATTCGGCGGACGCCCCGTTCCTCGTTCGATCACATGTGGCTGTCGTATCGAGATCGTTTCGGCTTCGTGTGGGGTCAGCGCATGCGCGAGCAATTCAATCGTGCCGCCCATCATGCCGGTTGGCCTGTCGAACTGCGCTGGTCGGGCCTCCGCCCTCCAACCGACTCCGCCGAGATGCTCGCCACCCTCCGCGCCGTCCTCAAGCGCTTCGGCCCAGATGAAGTCGCAGATTAACTGTACAGCGCGCCCAGGGCTTCGCCCTGTGCTGAAGGAACGAGCCTTTCAGGCTCGATTTCGACCGGTGGGTGATTCTAATCCCATACTTACGGTTCGTCCCACTCGATGTTATAGCGCCGCAACCCTTCGCGCAATTCTTGATCGTTCATACGGCCTCCTCTTCGTTGCAAACCAATACTCTTCGTCCTGAAAGGCCGGTTCGGTCAGCCCAGGCCGAAGGCCTGGGAATGTGGTCCGGATGGTAGCGATCCCAGCGCGCCCAGGTCTTCGCCCTGTGCTGAAGGAACGAGCCTTTCAGGCTCGAAAACGAGGGGGTTTTGCGGATAGCCTCTTACAGGATGCCCTGTTTTTCGAGGTATTCGATCAGCAGCACCGTGGCTTGTTGCGGCGAGGTGTGGGTGGCGTCGAGGGTTAATTCCGGATGGAGCGGTTCTTCGTAGGGATCGTCGATGCCGGTGAACCCCTTGAGCTGGCCGGCGCGGGCCTTCTTGTACAGTCCCTTCGGATCGCGCTGTTCGCACGTTTCGATCGGTGTGTTGACGAACACTTCGATGAACGGCAGATTGCCTTCGACGTGCAAGGCCCGCACCTTGTCGCGGTCGGCGCGATAGGGGCTGATGAAGCTAGTCATGGTCAAGACGCCGCAGTCGGCGAATAGCCTGGCAACCTCGCCGATACGGCGGATATTCTCTTCGCGGTCGGCGGCGGAGAAACCGAGATTCTTGTTGAGACCGTGGCGGATATTATCGCCGTCGAGGACGTAGGCGAGCCGTCCGCGTTGGACGAGGGCGTGTTCCAACGTGTAGGCCATGGTACTCTTTCCCGATCCGGAAAGTCCGGTGAACCACAGCGTCGCCCCTTTCTGTTTGAGTACCCGCGCCCGCTCCTCGCGGCCAACGTGTCCTTCGTGCCATGTAATGTTCGTCGCTTTATTCTCAGTCATTTTCACTCCTTGTGTCGGCTATCGGCTATCGGTCAAATCGCCCAAGGGTTATTTGCCCTTCCTCGGATTTATTGGACCTTCTCAGGCCTTATTCTGGCCGACAGCCGATCGCCGATAGCCGTTTTTCTATTTACCCGGCAGGGGTTCATCTAGGGGCTTGAGATCGAGATGGCGGAGGATTTTGAGTGGTTTGGCGGGAAAGCCTTTGAAGCCGGGGACACCGATGCGGGCATGAAAGACGGCGGCGGGATCGCCCGTGGTGACGAAGAGTTCGTCGTACTTCGCTCCACCAAAGGTGAGATTGCTCACCTGTCCGGCAGGAATGGGGAGATAGCCGAGGATGTGGGCCTGCGGGTTGAGTACGGTGATTCGTCCGCGTTTGGTGTCGGCGCGATGAAAGTCGGCGATCCAGAAGTTACCGGCGGCATCGAAAGCGCAGCCATCGCCGCCCGAACCGCCCAGCGCGAAGAAGACAATCGGTTTGCCCAACGGTTTGCCGCGCGCGGGTAGATCGTAACGCAGTACCTTCGCCGTCCGAGATTCGATCACATACAGATAGCGATTGTCCGGATCGACCTCCAGACCGTTGGGAAAAGCGAGATCGTCGGCGAGGCGCGTGACCGTGCCCTCCGGCGTCACGCGGAAGATGCAACCGACGGGATGTTCGCGCGAGGAGCCGCTCGGATCGGTCCAGTAGACGTTGCCGTCTCGGTCCACGGTCACATCGTTGAGGCTGTTGAGTTTCTTGCGCTCATATTTTTCGACGACGACGCCCACCTTGCCATCGGGAGCCAGATCGAGCAAAGCCGGTAGTTTATTATCGCAGATGAGCAAATGTCCATTGGACAAGAGGTAGGTTCCGGCGGGACTGACATCGAGGTAGCGGCGGAGTTTATGATCCCGAGTGACGCGCAATAGGCCAGTGCTGCAAAAGATCAGCTCGCCGTCGCGCCACGATGGCCCCTCGCAATAGCCCGGCGCTCCGACGAACCGTTCGACTTTGACGGCGCTCAGCTTCGCCTTCCATTCCTCAACGGGATCGGCTCGGACAAACGGAGAGGGAAAGGAGATGCCGAGCAGTAGAAACAGGGCATGACAATGCCTCGCGCGGTGCATAATCACCTTTCCACCTCGTCGTCTCAAGCGTCCGAATCCGAAACGGGGGCGCGTCCGCACAGGAGATACAACACCGCCATGCGCACGGCCAAACCGTTCGACACCTGTTGCAAAATGGCACTGTGGGGACCGTCGGCGACTTCCGGCGTCAGTTCGACCCCGCGATTGATCGGTCCTGGAGCCAACAAAAGAATATCCGGCTTGGCGCGGCGGAGGCGTTCGCTGTGCATACCGAAGAGGCGGAAGTATTCTTGGATCGACGGGAATAGTCCACCCCGCTGCCGCTCGAACTGAATGCGCAAGACATTGACCACATCGCAGCGCGGCAAGATGTCGTCGATTCGATGCGCCACCTCGACGCCGAGCTTTTCGATGGACTGCGGCACCAACGTAGGCGGCCCGCAGACGATGACGCGCGCGCCCATTTTCAGCAAGCCGTGGATGTTGCTGCGGGCCACTCGGCTATGCGCGATGTCGCCGACCAGACCGACGGTCAGACCGTCCACGCGCCCCTTGATGCGGCGAATGGTAAAAATGTCGAGCAGGGCTTGCGTCGGATGTTCGTGAGCGCCGTCGCCGGCGTTGACGATGCTGGTGTGGAGATGCTGTGCCAACAGATGCGGCGCGCCGGGAACCGAATGCCGCACCACCACCACGTCGATCCCCATCGCCTCAATGTTCTTGGCCGTGTCGATGAACGTCTCCCCCTTGCTGACGCTGGAGCCTCCGACCGTGAAATCGTGGGTGTCGGCACTGAGGCGCTTGGCCGCGAAGGCGAAGCTCGAGCGCGTGCGCGTCGAGGCTTCAAAGAACAGATTGACGACGACTTTGCCTTGGAGATCGTTTCGTTTCTTGCACCGTCGTTGACTGACTTCGACGAACTGTTCGGCGGTATCGAGAATGGTTTCGATGTCGGCTCGACTCAACTCCTCCAAGCCGAGCAGATGGCGGTGGGTCCATCGGGCGGGCTTGGTTTCTGGCTCTGCTAGTTGCAGGGTCACGTTGGTGTTCCTTCCCGCAGCCACGGCTTCTCAGCGGCAGCGTAGCGTTCCGCGCGTTCGAGAGAGAGGGTCTGCCCGAATAAGAAGATACTCGGTGTGGGCGCGGCGGGCAAGGACTCTCGTGGTGGAGAGAGCGAGACCACTGCGAATGCTCCGTGCTTACAAAAAGGGATGCAGGTCGGTGGATGCACTCCATCAGATCGGCGTTGGCGTTGGTGTGTTCGCCGCTCCGGGCGGCGTCGAAAACGGTGGCGGACCCATTCCCAGCATTTCCACGCGCGTGACATGCAAGTACCAAATCACCGCCCAACGGTCGAAGGCGGTATCGGTCGCATCGGGATCAAGAAGGCCGATAATGGCAAAGCGCCGTCCCGGAAGAACGACTTCTTGGCTACGCACTTCAATGGGATTGCCTTCACTCAGATGCAGGCGGAAAGGCACGAATGGGCGAGCATTCAACAAATTGCGCAAATCGTCCACGGTGAACATAACGAGAACCTCCTTTGGATCACGTTAGCAAACCCTCTGCTACCCGCCAAGAAAAATCGAGAAGGCGATTGAACGGCGTCGGCTCCATCCTTTATCCTACATCTATTCGCCCCGCAATCGTGGTGGCAAGCACGAGGGGTCACTCGTGTTGCCACCGCAGGAGGAATGCCATGAGAGTCCGATGGTGGTTCGTTCTGGGAATCCTGGTCCTGATGCCGCCGCTCGCCGCGCGCGCTCAGGAAGAGGTCAAAGTCAACGGGCGCGTGGTGGACGCGGAGGGCAAGCCGGTCGCCGGTGTTAAGATCGGCACCAACTGGAATGTCGACCGTCAAGGCGAGATGAATCCTTACAAGGGGGTGTATTCCGGTAAGGAAGGCCGATTTAGTCTCACAACGACTTTTTTCGGTCGCAAGCAGGCGCTGTTGGCGCTGGACTTCGATGGCAAGTCCGGGGCGCTGCTCGTTCTCGATGAGAAGGGAGCGGCGAAGCCGGTGGAACTGAAACTCGGCCCGCTCGTCCACGTTCACGGTCAATTCTTCTGCAAAGAACTCGAAAAGAAACCGACGTGGACGATGGTGTACATGATGAGCGGCGCTGCACGCTTCCTCGGCTGTTCTTCGGACGATGCCTCGTTTTCGTTCCATCTGCCGCCGGGCAAGTACAATTTCTGGGGCTATGGAAGCGACAGTCGGGATCTGAAAAAGGACATAACTCTCTCCGCCGATAAGCCCGATTTCGACATGGGCACGCTGGACATGGAGGCGACCATCATCGCTCGGCACAAGGGCAAAGCGCCGCCGAAGTGGCACGTCACCGATGCGCGCGGCGTCAAAAAAGAGGTGAAGACCTCCGACTTCAAAGGCAAGTGGGTATTGCTCGAATTCTGGGGCTATTGGTGAGGCCCCTGCACGGCCGGCAGTTTGCCGGGTCTGATCGATCTCTATGAAGCCCACAAAAAAGACCGCGATAAGTTTGAGATCCTCGCTTTCCACGATGGAACCGTCAAAGACTTCGACGATCTCGACAAAAAGATCGTGTCGCCGCGCAAAAAGTATTGGAACGACCGCGAACTCCCGTTTCCCATCCTCCTCGACGCCACGGGGCAGACCATCAAGGATTGGGGCGTACGCGCCTTTCCGACGACGCTCTTGATCGATCCGGAGGGAAAACTGGTCGGCGAGGCGGGCGAGGCAGAGCTGGAAAAAAAGCTGCCGCCGTTGCCGATGAGCGTGCGCGTGGCCAAAGCGCTGGACCGAAACGTCAGCCTCGGCATGGAAGATCCCTATTGGGAGACGGTTTATCAAAGACTATCTCACGTCGCCCGAGTGCCCATCCGTCTCGATGAAGAAGATTTCAAGAAAGCCGGCATCCGGTTGGAATCTCAAGTGCCCTTCACGATGGCCGGCTCTGTTTCGCTGCGAAGTTGGTTGGCTCTCCTCTTGGAAGCCGACGGCCTCGCTTACGAACAGGACGACAAGGGGCTGGTGATTCGTCGGCGTAAACCCGGTGCGCCACCGCCGGCTCTGTCGGCCATTCAACGGAAGACGGCACAAAACATCGAGAAGGTACTCGATGGCAAAATCAGCTTCGATTTCAAGGATAAACCGCTGAGCGAGGCGGCCCAATTCTTCGAGAACAAAACGGGAGAGAGCTTCGTTCTCTCGCCGCGCGACCGCAAGGCCGGCAAACTCGATCCGAAAACGCCGCTAACCGGCTCGGCGAAGGATGTGCCGCTGCGCGAGGCGTTGACGAAACTCCTCGAACCGCTTGGGCTGGGTTACACCGTCCGCGATGAAGTCATCGTGCTGACGGTGAAGCGAAAGACTGCGCGGAAGTAACTTACCCCCCTCATTCCAACTCCACTCCCCCTGCGTACAGGGGGAGTGGGGCATTGGGACGGACTCTTCGCGCCTGCTACAGAAATCGTCTTCCAAGAAAAATCGAGAACGCGATTGATCCGAGTAGGCTCCATCCCTTATCCTACACTTATCCCACCCGCGCTCGTGGTTGCGACCCGGATGCCGGTTGTCCCGCCTCGGCCCGCACTCGATGTCGCAATGCGATTGGATCGTGCGAACAGGAGTTGACGCGATGATGCTGCTGCCTTGCTCTCCCCGCCTTTACCGAGCGTTCCGGTTGTCGCTACCGATTCTCGTCTTGATGGGCTTTCGACTCAACGCCGACGAGTCGAAAATCAGCTACGACCGCGACATTCGCCCCATCTTGGCGGACAACTGTTTCGCTTGCCACGGTCCCGACGCGCAACAGCGCAAGGCGAAGCTGCGGCTCGACACGCGCGAAGGCGCTCTCGCGGAAGTACGCAGTGGCGGACATGCCATCGTGCCCGGCAAACCCGACGATGGCACGTTGCTCGAACGGCTCGTTTCCGATATTCCCTCGCGCCACATGCCGCCCAAGAAGACCGGCAAGACGCTGACGACTTTGCAGATCGATTTACTTCGCCGTTGGATCGTCGAAGGCGCTCCTTACACCGTTCACTGGGCGTTTGTGCCGCCTTCGCGCCCCGCTTTGCCCAAGGGACGTTTCCAGACTGAGCCTGGAAACGAGGGGAATGCCATCGACGCCTTCATCCGCGCTCGACTCGAACGCGAGGGACTGAAACCTTCGCCGGAAGCGGATCGAACGAGGCTGCTTCGCCGCGTCACCCTCGATCTCACCGGATTGCCGCCGACGCCGGCCGAGGTCGATGCGTTTGTCGCCGACAAATCGCCGAACGCCTACGAGAAAGTGGTGGATCGCTTGCTGGGTTCGCCGCGCTACGGCGAACACATGGCTCGCTTCTGGCTCGATGCCGCGCGCTATGGCGATACCCACGGTCTGCACCTCGACAATTACCGCGAGATGTGGCCATACCGCGATTGGGTCATCCGGGCGTTCAACGACAATAAACCTTACGATCGATTTCTCACCGAGCAACTCGCCGGCGATTTGCTGCCCGATCCGACGGTCGATCAACTCGTCGCCACCGGCTTCAATCGCTGTCACGTCACCACCAGCGAAGGCGGTTCCATTGAGGAAGAGGTTTACGTTCGCAACGTCGTCGACCGCGTGGAGACGACCGGCACGGTTTTCATGGGTCTGACCGTGGGATGCGCCCGCTGTCACGATCACAAGTTCGATCCGATCAAAACCAAAGAGTTCTATCAGTTCTTCGCCTTCTTCAACAATCTCGATGGTCCCGCGCTCGACGGCAACGCCGCGCGCGTCGCACCGACGACGACCATCCCGACGGCGGAGCAGAAAGCGAAGTTCGAGCATCTAAAACAAGAGATCGCCGCTATCCGCAAAAGGATGGACGCCGCAATCGCCAAGGTGAAGTACGACGACAACGCCGACGCGAAGGAGCCGAAGCCATCGCAGCGCGCGGAGTTCGTCTGGCTCGACGATGCCCTGCCGCCGGGAGCGAAGCCTTCCAGCGACGGCGGCGTCAACGGGCAATGGAACTTCGTCTCGAAGCCGAAGCATCCCGTTTTCAGCGGCGAGAAGGCGTCGATGCGCTCCGCGACCGGCCTCAGTCAACACTTCTTTGAAGGAGCGAATCCGGGGCTGCGCATCGGGACGGGCGATACGCTGTTCGCCTACGTCTATCTCGATCCCGCCAATCCGCCGAAGGAGATCATGCTTCAGTGGCACAGCGGCGAATGGCGGCATCGGGCCTATTGGGGCGACAATCTCATCGACTGGGGCCGCGACAAATCCGGCGAACGACGGCACATGGGAGCGCTGCCGAAAAAGGGCGAATGGGTGCGGCTCGAAGTGGACGCGGCGAAAGTCGGGCTGAAGCCGGGCACGGTGGTCAACGGCTGGGCGTTCACGCAGCACGGCGGTACGGTCTATTGGGACAAGGCCGGCGCGGTAACGCAAACGCCGCAGGGCAATCCATCGTTCACCAGCTTGGCAGCCTGGGTTCGCGCGCAGCGGGCCATCAACGGCGCGGGGTTGCCGAAGGCAATTCAGAACATCGTGAAACTGCCGTCCGACAAGCAAAACGAAGCGGAGAAAAAACAGCTGCGCGACTATTTCTTGGAGAACGCCCACGCCGACACGAAAGGGCTACTCGCTCCGCTTCGGAAGCAAATCGCCGATCTTGAGAAGCAGCGAGGGGAGATCGAGAAAGAAATCCCGACGACGCTCATCTACAAGGAGCGGGCGACGTTGAAACCGGCGTATATCCTCAAGCGCGGCGAGTACGACCAGCGCGGCGAACAAGTGGGGCGCGACACGCCGCGCTTCTTGCCCTCGCTGCCCGATAAGGCACCGCGCGATCGTCTGGGCCTGGCGCGCTGGCTGCTCGCGCCGGAACATCCGCTGACGGCGCGGGTCGAAGTCAATCGCCTGTGGCAACAGTGTTTCGGCGTCGGACTCGTTAAAACCACCGAGGATTTCGGCACGCAGGGCGAATCGCCGAGTCATCCCAAATTGCTCGATTGGTTGGCGGTACAATTCCGCGACGACGGTTGGGACGTGAAGAAGATGATGAAACGCTTGGTAATGTCGGCCACTTATCGGCAATCGTCTCATGGAACCAAAGATAAGCTCCTAAAAGACCCCGAAAATCGTCTTTTGTCGCGCGGCCCTCGTTTCCGTCTCGACGCCGAGATGCTGCGCGACCAAGCCTTGTTCGTCGGTGGCTTGCTCGTCGAGAAGGTCGGCGGCCCCAGCGTCAAGCCGCCGCAGCCGTCCGGTTTGTGGGAGGCGGTCGGCTACACGGGGAGCAATACGCGCAACTTCGTCGCCGACCGCGGCCATGAGAAAGTCCATCGCCGCAGTCTGTATACGTTCTGGAAACGCACTTCACCGCCGCCGGAGATGAACACGTTCGACGCCCCCTCGCGCGAGCAATGCCTCGTCCGACGCGAACGCACCAACACTCCCCTGCAAGCGCTGCTGATGATGAACGATCCGCAATTTGTCGAGGCGGCACGCGCGCTGGCCGAGCGCGCGATGAAAGAAGGCGGCACGACGGTCGAATCGCGTTTGAGCTTCCTGTTCCGCGCGACGACGGCGCGAACCCCGAACGCGAAAGAGTTGGCCGAATTGCTCGCTGCGTACAACGATCATCTCGGCGTCTACACGAAGGATGTCGCCAAGGCGAAACAGCTCCTCGCGGTCGGCGAGCTAAAACCGGATACGAAGCTGAATCCAAGCGAATTGGCGGCCTGGACGATGATCGCCAATCTGGTACTCAACTTGGACGAGGTGATTAACAAGGGATAGGGTCATGTCGATGTCTCCGGTGCGATCCTTGTTGACAGAAATGCGTGGCCGTCTCGGCATGTATTTCGTCCTTAGCGGCGTCGTTCTTTTGCTTGCAACCGCTGTGCGCGCGGCGGAGAAGCCGATGCCGTTAGAGATGGGATTTGACTTGCACGTTCGACCGTTCTTGAAGCAATACTGCGTGCGCTGCCACAATGCCGACAAGATGAAATCCGGCGTGCGGGTCGATCGTCTGCAAGCCGCGCTCGAGGACCCGCAGCTTCGACTGTGGGAAAACCTACGCAAACAGATTGGCGAGGCGGCGATGCCGCCCGAAGACACGACGCAACCCACAATCGCACAACGCAAGCAGGCGGTCGAATGGATTGATCGCGCTCTGCAAGAGGCACGCTTGCGTCCGGTGCCGAAAAATGGCTCGGTGCGGCGTCTGACGGTGGCGCAGTACCGCAACACCTTGCGCGAACTGCTGCTCTTGGACGAAGATTTGACCGAGGTGCTTCCTCCCGACGCTATCTCGCGCGATGGCTTTGCGAACAACAAAGAGACGCTACAACTCTCGCCCCTGTTGTTGGAAGCGTATCTCGACATCGCGGACAAGGCGCTCCAGCGCTGTATCGTGGACCCGAAATCGAAGCCGCCCATCCAAAACTTTCGCATGGACTTGGGTGCCGGCATCAATGCCCATCCGTGCCCCGATTCTCTCATCCTTGGAGCCGACAGCCTGCTGCTGAACAATGCCGATTTCGAGGTGACGCAGCCCAAACTCGCCAAGCCGTTCGACTTCAACCCGTTCGTCATGCGCACCAAGTATCGCTTCATCGAAGGCTATCGAGGTAACGACACGGTTCGCGGTTGGAGGGATTTCGACAGCATCTACCACGCGGTCTACGCCTGTATGCGCGGCAGCCACGGCTATCCGAAGGGACGCGCCTACGAGACTGTTCCTCAAGGGCTGTTGCTGCGCCCTGCCATTCCGAGCGCGGAGATTTTCGGAGTGGACAGCACCTACGGACCACGGGCGAACTTTAAGATCGCCGTGCGCGAATTGCCCGACCACGGCCGATTTCGGGTCACGGTGACGGCGGCGAGATACAACGATGGACTGCTGCTCGATCCCGGTACAGCTCCGCAAACCGGCGACGGCGCGAATGTCCTCGTCTGCCGCGATAATAATATGCCGTTGACGATTAACCTCGAACGAGCGGGCATCTATCAAGTCGATGTACACACCTCACAAAAGAACAAACCGACCGAGTTGACCTTGAGTCTGGGAGATCGGCAGTTCACGAACGCCTTGAAACAGCCCGCCTTCCTCGCGGTTCGGCTGCCGGCCGGCCCTCTGGATGTCAACGCCCGCTGCACCGGGGGCGTGTCGCTGGACCGCGTTGTCTTTACCCCGCTTGCGGAATCGCACGAGACGGCGCGACAGTTCGCCGCCTTCGAGAAGCGCTCGCCGCTGCTGGGTGTGTACATGGGGTTCCGTCGCGATTGCGGCAGCACGCTCGCGCCGGTTGGAGCGGCCCAGAGCGTATCGAGCGACAACCTCGCGCGCTATGTGTTCGAGGGATCGTTGCGGAATTTCCCCAATCCGGATGTCGAAAAGGACAACGTCAACTATCTTGCCGGGATTCGTGAGATCGGCGTGCGGAGCGAGTATACCGATGGCCGCGATCGGCCGCGCTTGCGAATTCGCTCCGTCGAGTTTGAAGGTCCGTATTACGAAAGCTGGCCGCCACCGTCGCATCGCAATATCTTCCTCGACGCCGACCCGAAAGACGATCCGATTGCCCACGGTCGCAAAATTGTCCGCGCCTTTGCCGCAAGAGCCTATCGCCGTCCGATCACGCAAGAGGAAGAAGACATGCTGACGACGGCGTTCAAGAACGCGCTGGCTCGCGGCGACAGTTTTCAAGAGAGCGTCAGAGAAGCGTTGCAAGTGGTGCTGGCTTCTCCGCAATTTCTGTTTCTGATCGAGAATAGCCGCACTCCCGAAGCCGAGCCGCTCGACGACTACGAATTGGCCTCGAAGTTGTCCTATTTCCTGTGGAACGGCCCCCCGGACGAAAGGACAATGAAACTGGCCGAGGCCGGTTCGCTGCGAAAGAGCCTGGATGCCGAGGTGGATCGGATGATCGACCATCCCAAGTTCGCGCGCTTCACCGCCGAGTTCGCTTCGCAATGGCTGGCTCTGGATAAGTTTCAGGTTCTCGAACCGGATCGCAAGCGATTTCCGAAACTCACGCGCCATGCCCGCGCTCACTTGCGCCAAGAGCCGGTGCGATTCCTGCAACATTTAATGCAGAAGAATCTCCCCGCGCGCACGCTCATCGAGTCGGACTTTGTGATGGCAAACGAGGTCACGGCCGATTACTATGAACGGGTCGGAAAAACGGAGAGTGGATTGGAGTTCGTGCCGATCGAACACGGACGAAGCGATTTGGGAGGCCTCTTGAGCCAGGCGGCGATCCTGGCGGGATTATCGGATGGACGCGAAGCGAATCCGGTGAAGCGCGGAGCATGGCTGGCCCGCAAGATCATCGACGAGCCGCCCGACGACCCGCCGCCCAACGTGCCGACTCTCAAAGAGGACACGCGCATGCTTAGCCTCCGCCAACGGCTCGAACGGCATCGCAGTCAACCCGGCTGCGCCCAATGTCATGCGAAGATCGACCCGTGGGGCGTGCCGTTCGAGCAGTACGACGCCGGAGGCCGCTTCAAGGTGAAACCGCCGGACGCACGGTCTACCCTGCCGGACAAGACGGAGGTGGTCGGAGTCGCCGACCTGAAGAGATACCTTGCCAACGATCGCCTCGACCAAGTAGCCTTCAGCGTCCTGAGGCACTTGACGACCTACGCAATCGGCCGCAGCCTAACCTACCGCGAACGGGAAGAGTTGAAGAAGGAGCGGACGAAATGGAAAGCGAAAGGGTATCGCATGAAAGACGCGATCCGCATAGTCGTCCACAGTCCGATCTTCTTGGAGAAATAGCGACGCGAACCCCGAACTACCCTCCGTTAACCGTCCACGGAATCAAGCAATGAATACTTCGTTTCGGATCGACCGACGTGCATTTCTCAAGGGGCTGGGCGGCGTGTCGCTGGCCCTGCCGATTCTCGATGCCATGGGTGCGGATGTAACCGACAAGATCCCCCGTCGGTTCTGTGCGATCTACACGGCCAACGGGATGTCGCTGCCGCAAGCGGGCCATAAAATCGACGAATGGAGTTGGTTCCCTCGAGCCGAAAACAAGGGCGAGTTCGTCTTCGGCAAATCGACCGAGCCACTCGCCCCCTTTCGCAAACAACTCAGCTTCCTGGGCGGACTGTACCATCCGAGCGGTCCCAAGTCCGATCCGCACGTTTGTTCCGATATGTGGCTGACGGGAGCGCCCCTGCACAATCCCAAGCCCGGAACCTACAACTCCGTCGGACTCGATCAGGTCGTCGCGCTGCACACCAAGCAGTTTTGCCGCCAGCCCTCGCTGGTGCTGTCGATTGACGCGGGAACGGGATTCCTCTCGCGGACGGGCACCATCTCCTACAGCCTTGAGGGCCGGCCGATCCCGGCGGAGAACAACCCGCGCCGCATCTTCGACCGCCTGTTTCGCGGCGACCGCGCCTCGCTGAAGGCGGAGCGCGACAAGTTGAAACAGCGGATCAAGCTGGTGGATGCCGTGGCCCAAAACGCGCGGGCGCTCCATCGACGCCTCGGCAAGTCCGACCGCGAACGGATGGATCAATATCTGACCTCGCTCGACGAAGTGGAAGCACGACTCATCGCTTCCGAGCGCTGGATCGACGTGCCCTTGAAAAAACAGGACTATTCGCATCTCAATCTGAATGCCACCAACGAAGGCGAACCGGCCGAGTTCTACCGCAATATGTTCGATCTGATCGCCTTGGCGTTCGACGCGGACATCACGCGCTCGGTCGCATTCATGCTCAACCGCGAAGACGGCATGGGCATCAGCGACACTTTCCCGCTCAAGCTGGGGCTGTCCAGGACGCACCACAATCTCTCTCATGCGACCGATAAAAACGGCCAGATGGAATTCGCCAAATACGATCTGTTTTTGAGCAAACAGTTGGCCCACTTTTTCGACCGGCTGACACGTTACAAAGATCGCGACGGCAGCGTTCTCGACAATACCATCGTCCTGTTCGGCAGCGGAGCCAGCACGACGCACAACTCGCGCAACCTGCCGACCCTGATCGCCGGCGGTAGCGCGATGGGTCTGCAACACGGAACCTATTGGCGCAACGGCGAGACGCGCATGTCCAACGTCTACCTGAGCATCCTGCGCTCCCTCGGCATCGAGAAAGATTCGTTCGCCGACAGCACGGGCACACTGAGCAAATCCATCTTCCGTCGCGTGTAGTTTGGCATCGGTTGCTCGCGTTCGGTTCCCTCGCTCCGCTGCGCGTCGCGGCTAACCGAACGCGAGCCACTCTTGAGTTGGCCGACGAAAAGCAAAAACGCGCGTGCGGTTTGCCCTCCTCGTCCCACCTATACTGGGAGAGAACACGTGGCGAGGAGGCATGGCGGTGAAGGCATCGTCTTCCAACATCATTGCGTATTTGCGTTCCCTGGTGCAACCGCACGGCGAGGCGGCGGACAACGACTGCGAACTGGTGCAGCGTTTCCTCGAACGCCGCGATGCCGATGCCTTCGCCGCGCTCATGCGCCGTCATGGGCCGATGGTTCTGAACGCGGCACACCGCATCACCGGCGACGCACAGCTTGCCGAAGATGTGTTTCAGGCGACCTTTCTCTTGTTGTCGCGCAAAGCGCATACCCTCCGAAGAATCGAGGCTTTGCCGTGTTGGCTGCACGGTGTCGTCCATCGTCTCGCCGTGCAGGCGCGCCGCGCTCAGGTGCGTCGCCGAGAACGGGAAGCACGAGTTCTCCCAGCCCCTTCCGTCGATCCTCTGGACGAATTGACCGCCCGCGAGCTGGTCGCTGTTCTCGATGAGGAAATCGGCAAACTACCGGAGAATCAGCGCGCTCCGCTGATTTTGTGTTGCTTGGAGGGACTCTCGCAGGAGGAAGCGGCGAAGCGTTTGGGTTGCTCGGCGGACGCGGTGCGCGGAAGGCTGGAGCGCGGCCGGCAACGCTTGCGGCAGCGTTTGGAAAAACGCGGTTTGACGCTGCCGGCGGTTCTCGGCGGGACGCTATTGAGCGTGAGTTCGACCAATGCAGTTCCCTTCGCGTTGGCACAAGCGACGTTGACGGCTGCGACAAAGGGCGTCGGCGCGACCCCGGCTGCCGTGGCGCTCCTACAGGAGGTAGGAAAGATGATGTTTCTGGGCAAAGTAAAAATGATAGGCGTCGTCGTGTTCTTGTTCGCACTCGGCGGCGCGGGCGCGGGCATGATGGCTCTGCGTTCCCAAGCTATGCCAAAGGAAGCGTCGCCGCAAGTCGCCGCAGCCGATGACAAGCCGATGTCACCGAAACAGCGCGTCGATTTGTACGGCGATCCTTTGCCCGAAGGGGCGGTGATGCGTCTGGGTACGGTGCAACGCCGTGCCGCAGGCGCTCTGGTCGCCGTGACGGCGGACGGCAACTCAATCATCGCGGTACGAGCGAAGAAGTACGTCAGCATTTTGGACACAGCCACGGGGAAACTGTCCCAGACGCGAACATTATCCCTAGAGGATCGAGGCTTCTCTTCGCTCGCCGTAATCTCCCCGCACGGGCGATGGCTGGTGACTTATGCCTTCCGCGACCCCGGACTGACACTCTGGGATCTACGCACCGCCGAGAAGAAACCCACCCTCACCGTCCGGGACGCCGGCGAGTTTTCTCGGGTCGAGTTCTCGCCGGACGGTAAAAGACTCGCCGCCGTTTGCCCTTTTAACAAAGGGCAAGCCGTCTACGTCTGGGATGTGGAAGCGGGCCGGCAAGTCTGGCAAAAGAAGTTTGATACATTCCGAGGTATCTTGAATCTGGCTTTTGGGCCCAACGGAAATCATTTGCTCGTCTCGTTCGGGGCGTCCGTCGCCGGTACGTCTTGCTGGAATCTCGCCACGGGGCAACGACTGTGGCAAAACAAGGAATTTGATCCTGTTTCGATGGTGGTGACACGGAGCGGCCACATTATCGCCCAGGAAGCTCTGAAAATGAAGTCGCTGGATTTGGCTACGGGACTACCCGTCCCCGTCGAGACCCTGCGCCCCGTCCCTTGGGGGACCGTTCGGAGTTGTTCTTCGGACGGACGAACTTTGCTACTCGGGACTGCGAGGGGGATAGTTTGTTGGGATCTGAAAGAGGGCAAGTCGTTGTACACCTTGACCGAGGCGGGAAACCAAGCCATCTTCCTGCCGGATGGCAAGAGCATCGTCAGCAACAACGGCTGCCTCCAGCGCTGGGATGTGGCGACGGGGAAACCTCTGTGGAGCGATACATTCGACCGAGGGCATATCGACGAAGTCGTCACGTTGGTATTCTCGGCCGATGGAACACGCTTGGCATCGACATCAGCCGATGGTTCGGTGCGTTTATGGGATACGCGAACAGGAAAATCGCTGCGGCTGTGGCGTGGCCACGAGCCTTGGCGAGATACTTTGAAACCTGATTGGCAGTTTGAGAATGTGCATGCTGTGGACATCACGCCCAATGGACGACGGTTGCTGTCCAGCGGCAGCGGGGAAGAAATCAAATGCTGGGATGCCGCCCAGGACAAAGAAGTGCGCACCCTCACGCTTCCACCGCCGGCAAAAAACGAAAGCCGGCAGGTGGTTTTGCGCGTGCGCATTAGCCCCGATGCCGCGAAAGCCTTGGTGTTATTTGCCCCGCGGCAATATCTAGGTGAATGCCCGTTCAAGTTGGCTACATGGGACGTGAAGACCGGCGCGTTGCTCGCTTGCTGTTCTTTTACGCTGAAACAAGCGCGGCCTTGGGCGCTCTCTCCCAATGGACAAGCCTTTCTTGCCAAGGACTATATTCGAGAAAGTGCGTCGGGGGCGAAATGGCTCCGCCTGGCAGAGCAGCCGGGAGGAATCCTGCCGAACGTCTTTTCGCTGGATGGCGCGATTATCGTTAACAGCTTTTTGCAATCGGTGAACCGGGAAGGAAAATCGCGTCACTGCTACGGGGTTCAGATGTGGGAGAGCGCGACGGGCAAGCGGATTCTTCGACAGGAAACCGACGGTATCAACTGGAATATGGCCATTGCCTCTGACCCTCGGCTCGTAGCTACCCTCGGTGGCCGATGGGCGGAAGCCTCCGACATTCAGGTTTGGGATGTGGTTGCCGGTCGGCGGTTGGCGATCTGGAAGGGGGCGGATGCCGACAGGGCTTGTATCGCCTTGGCTCCCGATGGGCAACGTTTGGCTACGGGCCATCCCGATGGCACCATCCTCTTATGGGACGTGCCCTTGCTGACCGCGAAAAACCAACGATTGGAAGCTAAGGAACTCGACGCGCTGTGGACCGATCTCGCCGACACGGACGCGGCCAAGGCGTGGCGCGCCGTCTGGCGTCTGAGCGATGCACCCAACGACTCCCTGGCGTTTCTGCGGGCTCGCGTCAAGCCGTATCCCACCGCGCCGGCGGAGACGACGGGCAAACTGTTGGCGGATCTCGATAACGATGGGTTCGTCGTGCGCGAGGAGGCGGCGAAACAGTTGAAGGAATTGGGATTGCAAGCCGAACCTGCCTTGCGTGCCGCCCTCAAGGCCAAGCCATCGCTGGAACAACGAAAACGCATCGAACCACTGTTGACGGCGTTGGCCGAGAAGCCGGAAAAGCTATCGCCGGAGGATTTGCGACAGATGCGAGCGCTGATTGTGTTGGAACACATCGGTACGCCGGAAGCACGACGCATATTGGAAGAAGTGGCCAAGGGACCATCTTCGGCACGTCTGACGCGCCAGGCCCAAGCGGCACGCCTGTGTCTACCATGACCGGCCCCAAAACTTCGGAGATCGACAAAATAGCGTGCGGTTTGTCCCTCAGCGGCGCATGGGGATTCATCCGTTGTACTTCCGACGCTTTCTTCAGATGAAAATTTCGGACCATTCGCTCGCTCTGAAAGGGGGTTCCGCGCGATGGAACAATCAGCCCATCTTGACGGTTTCGGTAGAGATGGCTACCTTTCGATGTTAGTGCGGACTAGCGAGTCCGCCGCATGGAGCGTCCGGGAGTTTAATCGTGGTTGGGGCGTCGGTAGCCGGTACTTGGGCCGCGTTATTCGGAGAAAATCTATCTCTGATGGAGATAGGCTTTCTCACGATGTTGCTCGTTTTCGCGATGTTATTCGTATTGGCCTGGATGTTTCCGTATCGCGTTCTCCGTCTCGCACTTTGGCCGATTACCCATTCGATTTATTGGCTGCGCGTCAACGGGCGAGAGCGGGTTCCGGCACGCGGCGGCGCGCTGCTCATTTGCAATCACGTCAGTTATCTCGATTGGTTGTTGCTGACGGCGGCGCATGGGCGCTGGATTCGTCCGGTCGTCTTTGCGGGATGGACGAACCAATGGGGCGTCCGCCATCTCTTGCGTTGGGCGGGGGCTATCGCCATCGACGGATCGACGGGCGCTCGCGGGGTCGTGCGCGGACTGCGGCTTGCCCGAGCCCATCTGAAACGGGGCGAAATGGTTTGCCTCTTCGCCGAGGGGCGCGTGCTGGCCGGAGGATTGGAATTGCCGTTCGCGCGCCAGCTTCGACACGTCGTTCGCGGGACGGGAGTGCCGATTATTCCCGTCTGCCTCGATCAGACGCTCGGCAGTCTCTTCGTGGTCGAGAAAGGGCGACTGCTCTGGCGTTGGCCGTTGACGCTTCCTTGGCCCGCCTACGTCAGCTTCGGAGAGGCGCTACCGGCGGGAACACCGCCCGGTGAGGTTCGGCAGGCGCTCCAACTGCTCTCGTCGCGCAGTGCGATGGATCGAGCCAGTCGCCTCAAGCCGGCGCATCGCCGATTCGTGCGCGTTGCCGCCCGCCATCCCTTCCGTTCGTGTTTTCTCGACAGCACGCGGCCCGAGAAAATGAACTATTCGCGCACCATGGCCGCCGTCCTGTGCGCGGTCAAGTTCTTCCGCCCCTTGCTCGGCGAGGATCGCATGGTCGGCATTTGGCTGCCCTCCAGCATGGGAGGAGCAATCACCAATATCATGCTGGCCATGCTCGGCAAAACGTCGATCAACCTCAATTACACCTCCGCTCCCGAAGCCATCCGCTCCGCGCTCAAGCAATGCGGCGCGCGGCACGTCATTACCTCGCGCCGCTTTACCGACCGCATGCCGCTCGATCTCGGACCCAGCGTGGAGATTATTTATTTCGAGAATCTCGCTCCGCGCTTCACGGCTTGGATGCGGATTTCGCGTTGGTTGGCCGTGCTGCTGTTGCCCGGCTGGTTTCTGGAGTATTGCGTGCTTCGCTTGGGCCGCCATTGTCTCGACGATTTGGCCACCGTCATTTTCTCCAGCGGCAGCACCGGCGAACCCAAGGGCATCGCACTCAGCCACCGCAACATCGCCGCGAACATCGAGTCGATGATTCAAGCCGTTTCCCTCAGACCCAGCGATCGCGCCTTGGGGGTGTTGCCGTTCTTCCACAGTTTCGGCTATACCGTGACCTTGTGGGCACCGTTGCAAGTGGGCGCTTCGGTGCTGTATCATCCCGATCCGCGCCAGGCGCGCGAGATCGGCGAACTGTGTCGCACTCATGGCTGCACGCTCTACCTCTCGACAGCCACCTTTCTCCGCTACTGTTTGCGCAAGTGCGAACCGGACGATTTTCGCACCTTGCGCGTCCTCATTTGCGGCGCGGAAAAATTGCCGGTTTCGTTGTCTCAAGAGTTCGAGCGCAAGTTCGGCGTTTTGCCGATGGAGGGCTACGGCTGCACCGAGTTGTCTCCGGTAGCCTCGACGAATCTGCCCGACGTGGAGATCGACGGGGTTCGCCAGGTCATGAATAAACCGGGCACGGTAGGGCAGCCCATCCCCGGAGTCTCCGCCCGCATCGTGCATCCCGACACCCGCGAACCGCTGCCCCTCGGCTCCGAAGGACTCCTACTCATCCAAGGCGGCAATGTCATGGAGGGCTACCTCGGCCGGTCGGACTTGACTGCCCAAGCGATTCAAGACGGTTGGTATGTGACCGGCGACATGGGGCGTTTGGATGAAGACGGTTTCATCACGCTCACCGGGCGACTGTCGCGTTTTGCCAAATGCGGCGGCGAGATGGTGCCGTTGGAGAAAATCGAAGAGGTTCTCCACGATATTCTCGGCACCAGCGAGCGCGTTTGCGCCGTCACCTGCGTTCCCGACGAGGCGCGCGGCGAGCGGTTGATCGTCTTGTATGTGCGCCAAGACGGACTGGAAGTGCGACCCTGGCACCAACAGTTGATCGGGCGAGGACTGCCGAACTTGTGGATCCCCTCGGAGCGCGATTTTCTCGCCGTGCCCGAGTTGCCGGTACTCGGCAGCGGCAAGCTGAATCTTCAAGGGGTTAAGGAGATGGCCGTCGCCTTGACGCGCAAATGATCCTCGATTGTCGCATCGTTTTGGTTCGTCCGCGCATCGCCGCCAATATCGGGGCGGCGGCGCGGGTCGCGCGCAACATGGGGATGACCGATCTGGTCCTCGTCTCCCCCGAAGCCGATCCAACCGATGTCGAAGCCCGGCGCGTGGCCACGCACGGCGAAGACGTTCTCCAGCGTTGCCGCATCGTCGCCGACTTGCGCGAGGCCCTCGCGGATTGCCTGGTAGTTGCCGCCACCTCGGCGCGCGTCGGCGGCTTGACGCGACGGCAAGGCGTGGGTTCCCCCGAACGGATCGCTCCGCATCTGGTTGATGCCATGCCTTCGGGACCGACCGCTCTGGTGTTCGGCCCCGAAGCCAGCGGTCTAAGCAATCCCGAAGTGTCGCTCTGTCATTATCTGATTCACATACCAACCGATCCGCAATATCCGGTATTGAACCTGGCTCAAGCGGTCGCTATCTGCGCCTACGAGGTGCGCCGTTGCTGGCTGAATCGTTCCTCGGCGTCCACGCTCTTGCCGCCGGTCGAGGCTCCCGCCCCATTCGAAGAGCGGGAACGCGCCTACGAGCAGTTGCGCTTAGCGTTGGAAGACGTGCATTTTCTCTGGAACGAGAAGGCCGACTCGCTAATGCACGCTCTGCGCCATCTCCTCAATCGAGCCGCGCCAACGCCGACCGAAGTGAATATCCTGCTCGGTCTCGCCCGCCAACTGCGCTGGTTCGCGAGCCATCCACACGAAAGCGACGGCGACGAGTGAGGAAGGGTCGCGCCCCGGCCCCTCCTCCGCCACGGCTCGAACGCCGCCCATCGACCTCATGCGCGTTTGACCTTGGCCGCGGCTTCTTCTTGTGGCAACGGAATGGTCTCGATCAAGCGCCGCACGATTTCATCGGTGCCGATGCCTTCGGCGTCGGCGTTGAACGTCGTGACCAAACGATGGCGCAATACCGGATAGGCGACGGAGCGTATGTCCTCGGTGGTGACGTGGAGCCGGCCGTTGAGGATCGCCCGCGCTTTGCCGCCGAGAATCATGTATTGGCAGGCGCGCGGACCCGCGCCCCAACTCAACAACTCCGGCACGAACTTCGGCGCGCCGCTCTCTCGTGGCCGCGTCGCCCGCACCAAGTCGGCGACGTAGGCAAACACATGATCGGCCACCACGACTTGCCGCACTACTTCTTGCAAGCGCTGAATCTGTTCGCCGTCGAGCAGCGGTTGCAATTCCACGCGCTGCGAACTCGTCGTCCGTTTCATGATTTCCATCTCTTCGGCGCGATCGGGATAGCCGACCTTGATGTTGAACATAAAACGGTCGAGCTGCGCCTCCGGCAGCGGATAGGTTCCTTCCTGTTCGATGGGGTTCTGCGTCGCCAAGACGAAGAACGGCTGCGGGAGAGGATACGTGTGCGATCCGGCGGTGACGTGATGCTCCTGCATGGCCTCGAGCAGCGCGGCTTGGGTCTTGGGCGGAGTGCGATTGATTTCGTCGGCGAGAACCATGTTGGCGAAGACCGGGCCGGGTAAGAAGACGAACTTGCGGCGTCCCGTCTCGGCATCGTCTTGCAGGATGTCGGTGCCGGTGATGTCGGCGGGCATGAGGTCCGGCGTGAACTGAATGCGCTTAAAAGAGAGATGTAATATCTTCGACACCGTGCTGACGAGCAGCGTTTTCGCCAACCCCGGCACGCCGACCAATAGACAATGGCCGCGGCTGAACAGGGCCATCAACAATTGTTCGACGACCTCATTTTGGCCGACGATGACTCGGCCAATTTGTTCGGTCATCCGTCGATAGACGGCGGCCAAATCCTGTACCAATTCGGCTTCGTTCTTCGCGGCATCGTGCATGAAATCGATCTCGTGGGTTTGTCGGCAGTCGTCGGCTTCGACATTCTACCACCGAACCGGCACGGAGCAAGAAAGACGCGCTCTTGTCGCCAAGGTCACTTTTGAAATCGTTTCACCCTCGTTGCGCCGGATTCGAGTTCGAAGTGGTAGCCGTCGGAGAAGGCTTCGGCGAACTCTTCTTGATGGGATACCAGAAGGATGCAACGCATTTGACTGCGGAGATTCTGCAATTCTTGGATCATTACCTGCCGACCTTGGCTGTCGAGACAACCAAACCCTTCGTCGATGATGACCGACTCGATGGGCCGATGCTGCCGGCTGGCGTATTGGCCGATGCCGAGAGCGAGACTAACGGCGACGCGGAACTTCTGGCTGCCGCTGAGAAAGGCCACGTTGATCGGTTTCTCGCCGGTAAGGCGATTGTACGACTCTAGATCGAGCGCGCGGTCGGAGCCGCCTTCCCCGTTGGCTTCGCCGCTCAGCTTCAGATACAATTGCCCTCCGGAAAGGCGGTCGAGAACGGCGTTGGCGTACTCGACGACTTGCCTTTCCGCTTGGCGAACGAGATACAGTTGCAGCCGATCTTTGCCCAGCAACTCGGCCAACGTCTTTTGATAGGTCCACTCGCCCTCGGCGCGAACGTAATCCGCGCCGATTTCTTCGCGCTGTTTGCGATGATTCTCCAAGACGGCCAAGAGTTTTCTCGCTTCCGTTAGCTCGTTTTCGCGTTGGCTCTCCGCCTGGCGAGCCGCGTCGATCGCGCCTTTGATCTCGGCTGGGTCGCGCCGCGATTCGGGGGGGAAATCGTCTTGCTTCGCTTCAAACGCTTCTTTGTCTTGCCGCAATACATCGAGATTATCGCGCGCGTGCTGAAGCTCTCTGCCGCGTTGGTCGGTGCCCGATTCTTCCAAGCTCTTGCGCTCCCCGTCCAGCTCATTCCATTCCGCCAGACCGAGCGAATCGGCTCGCTCCTGCCAAGGTGCGGGCAACTCTCTTCGGTTGGCGGCAATCGCCTGTCGAGCGTGATCGCGCGTCAATTCTTGATCCTTCAATTGATGGTCGCATTCGCCCACTCGCGCCTTCGTTTGTTCGCGTTCTTTCGCAATGCGCTCGATGTCTCTGTCTACTGCCAGGAGGGCGGCGCGATTGATTTTCAGATCGCGGTCGAGAGCCTCGGATTGCCGCGTCGTTTCGACGTGTTGCTTACGCACGCCTTCGCGGTCGGCCGGTAGTTCGTCTTTCAGCCGGAGAGAGGATTCGAGAGCGGCCGTCTCGCGCGCTTTGAGAACATTCCATTGTCGCTCGATCTTTTCCGCAGCTTGCAGACGCTGCCGCGCTTCCGCGCTGCCGGCTGCCTCGACGCGAAGCGCGTCGAGATCGGCGGTCGCGGGATAGGTCGTCGTCGTCCAATCGTCGGGAACGGTCGGAGAGATGCGATGCGTATACGCCTCCGGTAATTCGCCGTATATTTGCAGACAATCGCTCTGTAAACGGGTAATATCCGCTTGCCCCTGCTGGACGCGATTGAGACAATCTCGATACTCTTCACGCGCTTCTTGATGTGCCTTCTGAGCGGCGACGAATTTATCACGCACTTCCTTCTCCGCCGTCTGCGCGGCTTGCACGGCGGCATTCGCTTGATTGAGCCGAGCTTCGGCGCGATGGATCTCCGCGTTTCGTTTGCGCTTCTCGTCATCCAAATGGTTCGGGGGCACAACTTGACCGCACTGTCGGCATCTTCCCGAAAGATCGAGTGAACCAAGGTCCGTCAGACTGGCACGGGCTTGTTGGAGCAGCGTCTTGGCCTCGATCGCCGCCGCGCTGGCTTGCCGGGTTTCCGCGTCGGCTTCCGCCACCATCGGCTCCAGACGCTTTACCTCCTCGCCCCACTGTTTTCCTTTCGATTCGATTTGCCGTTTTTCGTCGTCCGCGCTTGCCGCTTTCCCTTTCGCCTGCCCCAGCTGCTCGCGGCTCGACCGAAAGCGTTCCAAGCGCGGCACCCATCGCCCCAAGGCAGTCAGCGCTTCGACTCGCTCCCGAACGCTTCGCACTTCGGACGAAGGATCGTTGGGCAGCGCCTTGAGATCACTTCGAATACTTTTAAGATCGTCTTCATGGCGTTCGTATTCCTTGAGCTTCGCCATATGCCCCGTGACGAGGAGCAGCTGAGCGTTCAGAGTCCGTTGTTGATCTTCTTGGTTGGCGATCAAGGTCTGGAGCGTCCTGCGTTTGTCGTTCTCTTGCTTGTGTTCGCTTTCACGCAGAGCGAGTGCTTCGAGAGATTTCTGCTTCTCAGCCGCGAGGTTCTTCGTCTTCAACTCGGCGTCGCGGATGGTGCCGCGCTGTCCGATGATGTTCTTTAAGCGCGGCAGCACCTCGCGCAACTCGCGCAGGCGCTCCACGTCGCGCTCAATGTCCGCGGATTCGGCGAGGAGCCGATGCGCGCGCGCCCAGCGCTCCGCAGCCTCCTTCAACTGTCGTTGCAGGTCGATCCAACCCTTGGCTCGATGCTCCGTCTCGCGCAAGCGTTCGATCTCGGCGCGGGCGGTCTCGCGCGCCGACGCGGCGCGATCGATGCGTTCGTGCGCCTCCGTCATTTGCTCGTCTTTGACTTCTGGCAGCGCCTTGAGGCGATCTCCGAGTTGCTCGAATTGTGCCTTGAGGCTCTTCCGTCGTTCGTCCGCCTTTTCGTGCAATTTCTCGTAGCGTTCCAGATCGACGATGCTGGCCAACACCGCCCGGCGTCCGTCCGGTTTGGAATCGAGCAGCTTTTCGGACTTGCCCTGAAGCAACAGAACGGACGACGTAAACGTCTCATAGTTGAGACCTATTTTGTCGTTTATCCATTCGGTGAACTGCGCTTTGTAGTTGGTACCCTCGATGGCCTTCCAATTGCTTGTCTCGCCGTTCGGCTCGCAGCGGTAAATCTGATGCGTCGAAGTCGGCGCGCCTCGCGCCTTCTTCCGCAGTGTCCGCCGGACGCGATAGGCTTGGGTATCGAGCCGGAAATCGAATTCGACGCTCAAGCCGTCGCTGTCTTTGTTGATGAGTTCAATCGCGTGTTGGCTGCCGCCGCGATGGTGGCCGAACAGAGCGTAGGTGACGGCATCGAAGATGCTCGACTTGCCGCTGCCGTTGAGGCCCGACAACATCCACAATGTCGCGTGGTTGTCGAAGTTGATCTCTTGTTTGTCCTTATAACACAAGAAACCTTCTAGGCGGATACATTGCGGAATCATGCTTCCACCTCTTTCAAGATTTCCTCGGCGCGGGCCATCACTGCCTGTTGGAACTCTTCGGGATGATTGGTCAATTCTTGCATCAGATAGTCGCGGACGGTTTGCTCGAAACTCTTGGCCGGCCCCGTCGCCGCGCCCACAAGCGAAGTCTTATCCAGCGCGTTGCGTTCGTTGATCTCGCGGTCGTACCAGCGCGGAAATATCTCATTCAGTTCGCGTAAAATCTCTTCGCGGTTATCCACGCCGGCCGTGTAGGTACAGACGATGCGCACCAGATCGTCGTTGGCTCCGGCGTAGCGTTCCTTCAAGCCGGGTAGTTCGTCTTGCGGCGAATGAATCTCGATTTCGTAGATCGGCGTGGCGTCCAACGGCAACACCGTCGGTTCGCCGCGCAATCCTTCCCGTCCCACATCAAACAAAACCACTCCTTTTTGATCGTCTTTTTCGCCGAGATCCATCCGTTCGATGCTGCCGGAGTAGCGGACGTGCTTTTGTCCGCCGAGATACTGCGCTCGGTGGATGTGCCCCAGGGCGATATAGGCGAAGCCGGTCGGCAAATCGGCGTCGGAGAAAACCACGTCCTCCTCCTCGCTGATGCGAAACAACGTCGGCAGTTCCGCGCCGCGAACGTGAACGTGCGCGGCCAGAACCGTTTGCAAGGTTGGATCGAAGCGTTGGTCGCTTTGCAGTTTACTCAATTGATGGGTAAAAGCCGCCATCAAGCGCCGATTCTTTTCGTCGAGACTCTGATAACGCTGCGTCTCTTCTTCCTTGAGGTAGCGCGTCGGCGTCGGGTAGGGCATGAGGATAAACTGAATCGGTTTGTCGCTTTCTCGGTCTTGGAGTTGCAAGAGGGTCGGCCCGGTGGCCAAATACAACCGGCCCGCCGGAGCGACTGCCCCCGCTTTGACGCTGGGCGCGGCCAAGTTCATCGCATGGCGCAGCGTTTGGCAGAAGTTTTCCTTATCGTGATTGCCGGTCAGCGTCAGTATCGTGCCGCCGTCGCGCAGGAACGGTTGAAACGTCTCCTGCAGGTGTTGGATCGACTCGCGCAGGGCGTCGGCCCCGGCCAGTTCGCTGAACAGATCGCCGGCCACGAGCAAGACATCGATCTTTTCGGTTCGGCAATAG
The DNA here is from genome assembly GCA_021781415.1 of Planctomycetota bacterium. Taxonomy (GTDB): domain Bacteria; phylum Planctomycetota; class Planctomycetia; order Gemmatales; family Gemmataceae; genus JAJPHU01. The sequence goes on along the minus strand of JAJXWW010000048.1, from coordinate 100,775 downwards.
TCGGCCACGCGCTCGACGGCGCGGCGTAGATCGCCGGTGCGGTCGATGCGTCCGAGCCGGTCGGCCAAATGCCAGTCGGCGGTGTGCAAAACACGCATGGATTCGCCTCTCTCGTCCACGAATGGGGACAAACACAATCCCATGTATTTTCGCACAACTTCTTGGCCAATGCAAAGTCGGTAGCTATGTCAAGAAACCGCCACACTCACGAGAGCGTCCGAACGACGCCTTCGTTCACTCGGATCGAGACGGATTCCGTCGTGGGATCTCGCCTCGCCATGCGGCTCTCTTACGATGCCGAGGGGGCGATGCGGCCCTCCATCGGACTCGATGCCTGCGCGTACATTTTTCGGGGAATACGGCCCGCTAGGAACGCCAGGCGACCGGCGGAGCAGGCGTGCCGCATGGCGTGGGCCATGCGCAACGGATCGCCGGCGTGGGCGATGCCGGTGTTCAGCAAGACGCCGTCGCAACCCAGTTCCATCGCCACCGCCACATCGCTGGCCGTTCCCACTCCGGCATCGACGATCACCGGATAATCGGCATCGCCGTCCTTCAAATACTCCAAAATGATGCGGATATTATTGGCGTTCAGAACGCCTTGGCCGCTGCCAATGGGCGAGCCGGCGGGCATGACGCTGACCGCTCCGGCTGCCTTCAGATGCCGGGCCATCATCGGATCGTCGCTGGTATAGACGAGGACTTGGAATCCGTCTTTCACCAATTGTTCCGTGGCCTTGAGCGTGGCGATCGGATCGGGCAACAGGGTTTTGACATCGCCGAGACATTCGAGTTTGACCCAATCGGCTCCCGGATTGCCGAGATTGCTCAACAGTTCGCGGGCCAGACGGGCATGACGCACGGCGTCCTCGGCGCTGAAGCAACCGGCCGTGTTCGGCAGGATCGTGTAGCGCTTCAGATCGAGATAATCGAGGATATTGCGACCCTGTTTGTCGACGAGGCGTTCGCGGCGAACGGCCACCGTCGTCACCTCGCAACCGCTGGCCGACAAGCAATCGCGCATCGAGTCGTAGCTGGCATACTTGCCGGTGCCGGTGATGAGCCGGCTCCGAAAGGTAAACTTGCCAATGACGAGCGGTTTGTCCTCCGGGTCCGCATCGACCGTCCCGCCGCCGACCAAGGTGACAATCTCGACGCGATCCGCAGCCTTCAGATGCCGTTCGCCGTGCCGCGCGGAGGGCACAACTTCGCCGTTGATTTCGACCGCGACGCGGCCACGGTCGTAGTGGAGATGCTCTAACAATTGCGCCACCGTCAGAGGTTCCGGCAGCGAGCGCGCCTCGCCGTTGACCGTAAAAGTCAGCATGAATCGTCTCTCCTCTCCGCATTGGCCGTTTTGTCGAAATGTGCCTAAGTTATAGCTATATGAGTTACGCCGTTTTCGTTTAGCCGCGACGCGCGGCGGAGCGCGTTCGACCAATGAGACGCCGGTCCCACCCGCGAAAATCGAAGGGTTCCCATGATCGTTATGTCTTCGCACTATGTCCCGCATACCAAGACGCCGACCCTCGTGTTTCCCACCAGCGCTCAGGCGACGCGCCACGTCGCCTTGATGATCGAGAGCCTGATTCGTCAGAACAACTCGGCGGGACGACCGACCGTACTCGGCCTGCCGACCGGCTCCACTCCCGTCGGACTGTACCGCGAATTGATTCGCCTGCACCGCGATGCCGGACTCGACTTCTCGCGCGTCATCACCTTCAACCTCGACGAATACTATCCCATGCAGCCGGACGATCCGCAGAGCTATCGCCGCTGGATGCAGGAGACATTTTTCAATCACGTCAACATTCCGGCGGAAAACATCAACGTGCCCGATGGCACGATCAAGCCGGAGGAGGCCGAGGAATACTGTCACCGCTACGAACAGAAAATCCGCCGCGCCGGCGGCATCGATCTGATGTTGCTCGGCATCGGTCGCACCGGACACATCGGCTTCAACGAACCCGGTTCGACGCGCCACAGCCGCACGCGCATGGCCACACTCGATCCGGTGACGCGCCGCGACGCGGCCAGCAGCTTTTTCGGCGAAGACAACGTACCCCATCAAGCGCTGACGATGGGCGTCGGCACCATCCTCGATGCGCGTAAAGTCGTTCTGTTGGCGTTCGGCGAACACAAGGCCAAGATCGTGCAGCGGGCCGTCGAAGGATCGATCACCGACTCGGTGGCCGCCAGCTTCTTGCAACAGCATCCCGACGCGACGATCTTGCTCGACCGCGCCGCCGCCGGCGAATTGGCCTCCTTCGCCCGCCCCTGGACCATCGGACCCGTCAATTGGACTCCGGCCCTCATCCGCAAGGCCGTCATCTGGCTCGGCCTCAAAGTCGAGAAGGCGCTTCTGAAACTCTCCGACGACGATTTCCGCGAACACGAACTCTACGAGTTGCTCCGCGAATACGGACCCGCCAGCGTTCTCGGCCGCCGCGTCTTCGACGAATTGATGGCGACTCTCTGCACCGAACCGGGCGGACGCGAATCCCATACCGCCCTCATCTTTAGTCCGCACCCCGACGACGATGTCATCAGTATGGGCGGCACGCTCATCCGTCTCGTCGAACAGCGTCATCGCGTTCACGTCGCCTACATGACCAGCGGCAACATCGCCGTCTTCGACCACGACGCCTGGCGCTACGTCGATTTCGCCGTCGAGTTCAATCGCCTGTTTCAAATCGACGAAGAGCAGACGGAAAGGCTCAAGGAGCGGATGCAGACGTTTCTCCGTTCCAAGAAGCCGGGGCAACCGGATTCCGAAGATTTGCTCAAGGTCAAAGGATTGATCCGCGAGACGGAGGCGCGGGCGGCGGCGCTGGCCTGCGGCGTTCCACCCGAACAGCTGGAGTTCATGGATCTGCGCTTCTATCGCACCGGGACCATCGCCAAGGCACCGATTCATCCGCAGGACATCGCCGACATCATCGCACTTTTGGAGCGCTTGCAACCGGCGCAGATTTTCGTTGCCGGCGAGCTGTCCGATCCGCACGGCACGCATCGGGTTTGCGCCGAGGCGATCTTCGACGCCGTCCGAGCCGTACGCCAGAAGGGACAAAACTTCGAAGTCTGGCTCTACCGCGGAGCCTGGGAAGAGTGGGAGCCGCACGAAATCGAGCGCGTCGTTCCCCTGTCTCCCGAAGATGTGGAACGCAAGAAGCAAGCTATCTTCCGCCATCAATCGCAGAAGGACCGCGCCATGTTTCCCGGCGGCACGGATCGCCGCGAGTTTTGGCAGCGCGCCGAGGACCGCAATCGTCACACGGCCAAAGTCTACGATAAACTCGGTCTCCCGGAGTTTTACGCCTTGGAAGGCTTCGTCCAGTGGCGCGATTCGGAAGGATCGTGATTTACCAGCCCGCAGCGCCAGCAAGAGCATCCGTTGCTGGGGCTGCGGGCTGGTAAGAAACAACCGTCCGGGCGAACCCTTCCCTCTGCGCCCGCCTATCTTCCTCTATTTCCGGTTGCAAACGCGGCGATTCGATTCAGGCGCGCGCCCTTGATCTCCGACCGTAGAATAGCAGGTGGATAAAGGACACCTGGCTCCATGGCTTAGGGGGAATGATTGATGAACGGTTTCACCGAAAATCGGGTGCCGGGGGCATATGAACGGCCTGGCCCAAATGATCTGGTGCTGACGTGGGGTGCCACTCATGCCATGCTGCCCTTGGTGGGACGCATCGTCGCCGACATGATGGCCGGCCACGAACGCCTCGCCCAGCTGCGCCCCGAACGAGATCGTCTCGACAGCCAACGCAACACGTTGACTTGGCCGCAACGCTCGCGGCGGTATCAAGTTCAGGAGGAACTCGCCGCCGTGGAGAAGGATCTCCAGGAGGCGTATGCCGAACTTGAAGTGTTGGGCGTGGTCGCCTTGCACGGCGCGTCGGGACTCATCGGTTTCCCGACCATTGTGAACGATCGCCGCGCCTTCTTCTCGTGGCGTCCCGGCGAAGACGATGTTGTGTTCTGGAACTTCTCCGGCGATCCGGTGCGGCACGCCGTCCCGGAATCGTGGACCAAGAGTCCGCCCGTGCCGCGTTCCCGCCGCGGCAAATCGCGCCGGCAGAAGTCGTAGTTCGAATCGATACAGACCCATCGGACACAATTCACGGAGCCGGAGAAGCGAGCGATGGAATCGTTTCCATCGCCCATTCTTCCGGCTCCGGCCTTTTCGATGCCTCCTTCGCAATCGCCCCATTTTGCCAAACACCCCTTCGTGGGCCATCTCGATTTCCGTCTCCGAAAGTGAATTGCCTATCGTGCCGAGAATGCCGCACTCGAAGCGGTCGGACAGGGACAAAAGCGCGTGACGGCTGTTGGCGAACCCTCGTTCGCGGACTAGAATTGCCCGTCCTAGCGTACCTCCATCGGAACGAGAGACGGTTCTGTCCGCGATCCGGATTACTCATCCCAGCCGAATGAAATCCACCTTCGCAGACCGACTGCGCGCCGGGGGAATCCCTTGACTGTCCGCGAACGTAACTTGATGCAGGCGCTGGAGAAAGAACTCGTCCGGCGCATCGGCGAACCACGCTACAGACTCTGGTTTGAAGGACGAACGCGCTTCCATCGCGCCGACGATCAGCTGACGGTTGGCGTACCCAATCGTCACTTTGCCGAGTGGGTGGAAAAGAACTTCGGCACGGCCACCGCCGAGGCCGCCCGCGAAGTCTTCGGGCAGACGATGCAGGTGCGTTTCGTCATCGATCCGGAGCTATTCCAGGCGGCGCGGCGCGAACAGGACGAAGCCCGCGAGACTCCCGCTCCCAAACCCATCCCCGTTCCCCATTCCGATCCCAAGTCGAAGAAGGCCGGAGCGGAGCGGGAAACCGAGAAGCCGCGCGAGACCACGAGCCGAGCGAGGCGCTGGCATCGTCTGAGCGATTTTATTGTCGGTGCGTGCAATCGCGTTGCCTTTGCCGCCGCCCAGAGCGTCATCGAATCGCCCGGAGAGGGAGCTAATCCGATCGTTCTGCACGGCCCCGTCGGCACGGGGAAGACGCATCTACTCGAAGGCATTTACGCCGGCCTGCGCCGTGCCCATGCCGATTGGCGCGTTCTCTATCTGACGAGCGAGGATTTCACCAACCGTTTCGTCCAGGCGATGCGGCTGAATAAGCTGACGGGGTTTCGCAAGCAGTTCCGCGAATGCGATGCGTTGCTGGTCGACGATCTGCACTTTTTGGCCTCGAAGAAGGCGACGCAGGCCGAATTTCTGCACACTTTCGACGCGCTGCAAGCGGACGGTCGGCAGATGGTTCTGACCTGCGATTGCCACCCGCGCTTGGCCGACGACTTTACCCCGGAGTTGACCGACCGCTTGCTCGGCGGCGTCGTCTGGGGATTGACGCCGCCCGACGCCGCGACTCGGCTGGAGATATTGCGACACAAAGCGTGTCCGAAGAACGAGAAGCCGCTGCCCGACGAGGTGTTGCGCTTTCTGTCCGGCCAGCTGCGCGGCAACGTCCGCGAGTTGGAAGGCGCGATCCACAGCATCCGCCACTTCAGCCGCGTCACCGGACGCGCCATCGATGTTCCCTTGGTGCGCGAGGCGTTGGCGGATCTGCTGCGCCATGCCGTGCGCGTCGTGCAGCTGGACGACATCGATCGCTCCGTTTGTTTGGTGCTGCGTTTGGAGCATGGCATCTTGCAATCGAAAGCGCGGGCGTGGGCGGTCAGTCATCCGCGCATGGCGGCAATGTATCTGGCTCGGAAGCACACGGCTGCCTCGTACAGCGACATCGGCAAGCACTTCGGAGGCCGCAATCACAGTACCGCCGTTGCCGCCGAGAAGAAAGTGCGCCAATGGATCGAGGCCGACGCCGATTTAGCCCTCGGCCAACGAAGCGTCGGCATCCGCGAACTGATCGAGCGCGTCGAACGCGAGTTGCTGCGTTGATCGACGGGAGTTCGCTTATCCCCGCGCTTGGTTTCGATAAGCGAGAGAACATGGGCAAACGGAAACGATTTTGCCCGATATGCCCAAAGAGCAAAGTCCGCGTGCGTGTGTTGCATTCGTTTTGTCCGCACTTCTCCGCCTTCTCGGTCGATTCTAAATGTGCCGGATGCGGATGAGTTGGAATAAAAAAGACGAGGCCGCATCGCGACAAAACCACCCCTTCACGGGTATCGGATTGGGGACGATGGAGCGCCCCCCGGCTGATAGCCGCCCCGTGGACGACTGGGGTCTTCCTTGTGAAAGGAGTCACAATGAAACGGATCGGCTTGATGGTTTGCGCCGTGTTGGGATTTGCTCTGAGCGCCAATCAATCGCACGCGAGCTGGAGTTCGCTGACCTACAGCGGCTACCAACCCACCTGGAACATCTTCGCCAAGCGCTACAAGTGTCTTACGGCCGAAGAGGAGCGCCTGCAAAAGTTCTGGCACGACTACTACGACGCCCTGAAAAACTACTATTGCGCTCTCGATCATATCGATTGGGTGGCGTACTACAAGAACCACGGCTATCAGATTAACGCTGGTTGCGGCGGCCCGGGCGGAAGCTGCGGTCGCGTCAACTACGCTCCGGTCTTCGTCGTGCCGGGCATGCAATGGGCCGCCCCCAACGCTTGCCTCAGCGGCGCTCCGACCGGTCCCGGATGCGCCCCTGGCATGATGCCGGGTCCGGGCGGTTATTAATTCGCCCACCTGATATTCGGGTTTCAGGGCCAGCTCTCGGCTTCCGAGAGCTGGCCTCTTTCATTTCCTACCACCCGCGCCATCCGCGCCACCGTCCTCAAAAAGCAAGCAAATCTCTCCGCATTCGCCGCGCGACATCCCATTCGTGAGGTAGGCTATGGTACGAAGCCAAGCGCTTCTGTATCCGCACATTCCTTCCGAAAGGAGTCGCAACGATGAGACGGAACCTTGTGTTCGGGGCCATGGTGAGCTTGCTGCTCGGTGCGAGCCTGGCACAGGCCCAACACTATGCGGGTTGTTATTATCCCTCGATCCCCCAAAATCCGGATGCCTGTGGTCCAGGATTTTATTGGACCAGCCCATGCGGTCTGACCTATGGGCCAGCGTACTGTCTGCGTCCGCCGTATCCGCCGTTTCAGGGCATGGTCCCCGGCCCGCCTCCTCAGCGAATGCCCGGCGCGCCGGGAGCGCCTGGTGTCTCCGGCGCACCAGGCATGCCAGGCATGCCTGGCATGCCCAATTCGGTCGGCTTTGTTCCAGGAGCGAACCCTCAGAGTTGTCCGCCGATGTTTCCGACGCACCCTTACGCTCGTAGTCCGCGCGATTTCTTCATGTACTACGATAAAGACGAACCGTCTTATGTGAGATAGAAGATCTTTAATGTCTCAATATCGGAGTGGAGGGTGCGAACGATTTCGCCCTCCACTCCGATTTCGTTTAGAGACCGACGAGCGGTTCCCACCCGTCTCCATGCGCTCTGTCGGAACGCGGATCTGCTATCATAAGCTATTGGGCAAACGTTTACTGCTGCAAGGAGACACAGATGCAACCTATCCACCCCTGGCTGCCGTTGGCTATCCTTTCCAGTTGTTTCGCTCTGGGATGTACCGGCAACCCACCCGCCGCTCCTCCGAGTGACGAGACGAAGATCAACGCTGCACTGGATAAACTCGCTCCCGAGGATCGCAAGCTGGCCGAGGCACAGAAGTATTGCGCCGTCGAACCGGAAAATCGCCTCGGCAAGATGGGCAAGCCCTTTAAGGTAACGATCGAGAATCAGCCGGTCTTCCTGTGTTGTAAGGGCTGCGAAACGATGGCACTGAAAGACCCAGAGAAAACGCTGGCCGCCGTCAGGAAACTAAAAGCCGCCAACGAATCGTCCTCGAAAAAGTGATTTCCCCACCGCGTGCGTTCCCAATCGGAGATTGGGAACGAGGAGCAAGTTTGAGAATGGAGAAAGCATAGTCGTAGAATCGTATCGAAGCCAGTTAAACTCCGCGAGGGGCGATTGGGAAGGCTTGCACTATGTGCGGCTAAACTTGCAAGCACTGGTCTGAGGGGGCAGATCTGGCGCAGGACTCACCCGCTACTCGACCGGCATGCGCTGTTGGAGATAAATCGGCATGAATTTCCAAGTTGGTTTGTTGGTAGGCTCAAGTCGGGTGGCCCGAATAGGACAATGGCCGAGGTCTACTCCGACGATGAAGGGCCGTTCGCAGGAAGGTAAAATGCCAGTGGTTCTGGTATAAGGATGCTGGGCATGAATACCTGGAGTCGATGTGGTTTCCAGCAGCTTGCCTTGTACTCCTCCCGGGGATGATCAGACTCTCCCACCTCGCGGCCGGGATGACCGCTGCCGAGGTACTGGATGACTTTCCGTACCTGACTACAGAAGACATCCAAGTCTGCTTCGCCTTCGCTGCCGAGCGCGAGCGGAGTATGCTGGTGGTGATCGCAAGAAGGTGCGATTTGACCGATGAGGAGTGGCGATGAACCGAGACACATTTACCGAGACCATTCGTGCCTTCAAACACCGGACGCCGTTTCGTCCCTTCACAGTCGTTACCGTCGGCGGTAATCGGCATGAAGTGGATCACCCCGATACTTTGGCAGTGAATGACGGCCTAGCCTTGCTGGCAGCTCCAGGTGGCGTTCCCGTGATCTTCGATCACGATGGCGTCAGCGAAATCATCGGCGACCTATCGGCTCGCGGACGAAAGCGCCGAACCAACGGCTGAAGCTGACCGGGGCCGCGATCCTGGTTTTCCAGCCTCAAAACGCCGTTCTCCGAACACTCGTCCGCTGCGACTCGCCCCCTCAACCGAGCCTTGATAGATCACCGCGGAGATCGCGGAGAAAATACAAAAGAGGAATCCTCAAGATCTTAAGCGCACCGAGAGTAGAACGAGTTTGCCGCGCCATCATGCGAGAGCACTATATCTGACTCGTTTCTCTTTCTTCCTCTACGCTCTCTGGATTCTCCGCGGTGAAATATCCAATTTAGGGGCGAGCGGGTTCGTCGGTCTTGGGAAAGACCACTAGGAGCCGTTGGCCGCTGTGAACGCGGACCTCGCGCGTCTGCTCGACCGACTTGCCTTCACCGTCCAGCCAGCGTGCGCGAAGAACGTAGATGTACTCCGCGTTCTTGGCCAAGGGGGGCGAGCGAAACAGGCGGTCGGTGCCGAGTTGCTCGGTCGGAATATCGTCCACCCACAGATTGCCGTAGCAGGGCATCTTCACGTCGATGACGGCCGCCAAGCCGTTGACCTTGTTCATCGGCGGAAGGACCACGTCGAGTGCCCCCGCCTTGGTGGAACTGTAGGAACGGGGTGGTGTCAGATAGGCGGGGTTGATGGCGTTGTAATATCCGGGACGATAGTTTCGACTGAAGAGCGAGGGATAGCGCGAGCCGCTGCCCCAGGTGTAAGGCGATTCCCAAAAATAGGGATAAACTCCAGCCGCCCAGTACGGATAAGTCGAGACGTTGGCCACGCCGTAGTAGTTGTAAGCCTCGAAATAGCTCAACTGGTCGCCGCCTCGGTAGGGACCGAGCGAGTAATCGTATGGGCCGCGAAACCATCCCGCCGAGGCGCTCTCGCACGAGGAGAGTAAGAGTACCAACGCGCTAAGCGTTACACCCGGTAAAGTCGTTGCCTTCCTCATTGTGCGTCTCCTGGCGGTGGAATGATCTGTCGAAAAACATCGACCACATTACCTCCTCGAAACGCGGAAGATTGCTTCGGCTTATCTTAATGTAATTCTCTTATCCCCGTGCCTCCGTTAGTGCTGGAGAAAGCGTTGTTTCCGTCATTCTCGGAATCGCGCCTTCGCCAAGCCGGATTGTGCAGCGCAGAGAACCGCGCGCTCGCGGCTAGACGAGGACATCCATCGCGCGGATGCGATGGCCGGCGATACACGTTTTGCCGCCGCAGACGCAGGGCGTCTTCGTAAGGTGTCGGGGAACGACGACTTCCGTCGGAAAACCCCTTGGGAGTTCATCTTGTTGGCTTCTTTTTCCGCGCGTACATCGGCAATTGTACCCATTAACCGAGCGCTCGAACAATCGCTTCGACATCGTAGACGCAGCCGCCCCACGTTCCGCCGCCGACGCGCTGTAAGGCCGCCCACAAGCGCGTATCGTCCGGCAAATCGGGATCGGCATGGAGATCGGAGCGCGGCGAGCGAGACGCTAGGACGCGCGTACCCTCTTCGACGCCGAATTGCCGTTCCCCCTCGCCGATGAGGTCGATGCTGCCTTCCAGACGATTGCGGTCGATGACAATTTGGATGCGGTCGCCGTCGCGCACTTTGCCGAGGGGACCGCCCGCCAGCGCTTCGGGGCCGACGTGGCCGATGCACGCTCCCGTTGAGACACCGGAGAAACGAGCATCGGTCAGCACGGCCACCTGTTTGCCGAAGCTCAGATGTTTGAGCGCCGAAGTGATCTGATAGATTTCCTCCATGCCCGCTCCCATAGGTCCGCGACAGATGAGGACGAGGATGTCGCCGGGTCGAACGACGTGACTCTTGATGGCGGCGATGGCGGCTTTCTCGCTGGTGAACACGCGCGCCGGGCCGATCTTGCGATAGACACCGTCGGCATCGACCACGCTGGAGTCGATGGCCGTGCTTTTGATGACGGAGCCTTCGGGGGCCAGATTGCCGCGCGGAAACGTCACCGTCGAAGTCAGGCCGCGCTGCTTCGCTCGGTCGGGGGACATGATGACGGCATCGGGATCGACGCCGTCTTTTTCCTGCAAGACTTGACGTAGTTTTCGGCGGCGTTCGGATTGCTCCCACCAATCGAGGACGCGATCGAGCGGTTCGCCGCTGACGGTCAAGCAATCGACCTCGAGCAATCCCAAGCGGCGCAGATGGAGCATCACTTCCGGCACGCCGCCGGCGAGGAAGACGCGCACCGTTGGATGACCGACGGGTCCGTTCGGCAAGGCATCGACGAGGCGCGGCACGCGGCGATTTATCTCGATCCAATCATCGACGCTGGGACGGCGCAAGCCCGCATGGTAGGCGATGGCCGGAATGTGCAGCAGCAGATTCGTCGAGCCGCCGAAGGCCGCATGAACGACCATCGCATTGCGAACGGCGGCATCGGTCAAGATCTGGCGAATGTGGATTTTACGAGTCTGCAATTGAGTGATTGCCCGTGCGGAACGGCGGGCCATGTCGAGCCAGATCGGCTGTCCCGATGGCGCGAGGGCGGAGTGCGGCAGCGACAGACCGAGCGCTTCGCCAACCACCTGTGCCGTGGCCGCCGTGCCGAGAAACTGACAACCGCCGCCCGGCGAGGCGCAGGCGCGACAGCCCATCTCCGCCGCCTCTTGCAAAGTTATCTGTCCGTGGGCGAAGCGTGCGCCGATGGTCTGCACCTTGCCCGCGTCTTCGCCGTTGGATGGGGGCAACGTCACCCCGCCGGGGATGAGAACGCACGGCAAATCGTGCATCGACGCCAACGCCATCATCATCGCCGGCAAGCCCTTATCGCAGGTGGCCACGCCGAGGACACCCTTGCGAGTCGGCAGCGAACGAATCAAACGCCGCAGCACCATCGCCGCATCGTTGCGATACGGCAGGCTGTCCATCATGCCCGTCGTGCCCTGCGAGCGGCCATCGCACGGATCGGTGCAGAATCCAGCGAACGGGATGCAGCCCAACTTCCGCAATTCCTCCGCCGCCGCCTTCATCAACAAGCCGACTTCCCAATGGCCCGTGTGATAGCCCAGTGCGATCGGTTTGCCGTCGGCGTCGCGCATTCCGCCGGACGTGCTGAGTAACAGAAACTCGCGCCGTCCCAACTCGCTCGGCGTCCAGCCCATGCCGACATCCTGCGTCCAACCAAACAAATCGCCGCTGGGCGCTTCGCGCAGCAGCTCCTCGGTCAACGGCAGACTCCCGGCGGGTCCGGCGGCGCTGGTTTGCACATTGAATAAGGCTGGATCGGTATCGAGGAAGGCAGCGAAATCGGTAGTGGTGGAAGATGGCATGTTGAATCTGGCCTCGTTTAATATGCATCGGGACGGATGGCGGCGTTCGATTCGGGTGGCAGGCTTGTAATGATGCCGGTTGATTTTGGCTCGCGGTGGTCGATCCCTTGCTGATACTGGCGAGCGAGGGCGATAAACTCCTCGAAGTGCTGTTGATCGCGGAAGGCACGGCGGGGTACTACCGTAGCGGTGGTTCTCGTGATGCACAGGAAGACATGCTTGCCCGTCGCGCCGATATGCCAGACCCTCGACCACTCATAGATGGACGTGGACGCCCGTGAAATAGTACGAACTTCATCGGGAGCAAGGATTACCCGAATGTCTCGAATGGCCCATTCACTGCGGGGATCTTCGCATTGTGCTTTATGGAGCGACCGCTTCATGCACAATTGCCACCAGAATTGTATAAATCCTGACCCAAGCCATCCACTGAGTAAGCCCATCCAGAAGGCAATGAAACCTTCGCCGTGAAAAAAAAAGGCCGCGAACATTAACCCCAACCCCACTAGAATTACAATCGCTAACACGCCGAGAGCGGCGCTCAGCGAGGGTTGTGTTTGTGCGCTTCGGAGTTTTCGGTGATAGCGCTCAAACGCTCGGAAATCTTCTGGGTGCAGTGTATATTCTATTTCCATTGCCATTTCTCATGGATCGTTCGTATTTGGTTCGTAGGGTGGGTCTCGCTCCACTCGACCCACCCTACAAAGCCATGCACTGAGGATACGCCTTCGTCACACCTCATTCAAACAACAACCGTTGCGTTCCGCCCGGTCGTCGAAACGACGCCGTGGACAATGCCGGAAATCTTCCGCCGAATCCCGCCCGTCGAAGGGGTGAGAGCCTCCGATTAGGGCGGTGCAGCGACCACTTGTTGCGGGTCCAAGACCATGAGAGCCTGGAAACGCCGAAAGTCGCCCACGTTAAAAGTGAGAATCCGACTGAGTCCGTGAACTATCATGGCTGCAACCAAGCGGGCGTCGTGGGCGTTCTTTCCCTGGATCTGATACTGCGTCACCAATTGTTCCCACTGCGGGAAGATAGCAGGCGTATCGTCCAAGAGGGAAAAAAGCGTTTTGAGCCGCGCGAGTTCCGCTTGCGCCTCGGCAGGCGACATTCCCAGCCCATTTTGCGCGGTCGGACGAGTACAGACCACCCAGAATTCATAAAGGTTCTGCGGCACAATGCAGAGCGTTTCTCCGCAGCGGCGCAGTTCGGCCATAGCATTGAGGGCAGCCTGGTGCATTGAGTGGCCCGGCTGGGCTGCCCGAGTCAGGATGTTGGTATCGAGAAGAGTACTCATTCGCCGCGTCCTGCATAGATGCTTTCTCGATCATCGTCTGCTACGGAAGGCAAAGTCTTGTGGCTAGCCGCCCAGGTACGCAACTCCGTCTCCCAGGATTCCGCGGAAACGGCCCGACCTATTGACGGACTCTGCCCGACGGTCTGCTGGAGCAATTGTACCGTCTTCTCAGCCACGGGAAGATGCTCCAACGCCGCCAGCTTCTCCAAGGCATTCAGGAGATTGTCAGGAACATTATCCAGTAAAAGTGTTGCCATGGAAGATATTCTCCGTTCGAGGACACACGATCGCAGTCAAACCGATTTCAGGCTTTCACGGTTGACGCGCGAGAGTGATGGCTGCGGTGGCGCTGCCACCTTATGAGAATACGCCGTCGTCTCCGTTTATTCAAACAACCATCCTTGCGTCCCGCCCGGTCGCCGGAAGGCCGCCGTGGACAGCGCCGGAAAGCGTCTTCCGAATCGACGGCCCACAACCAACGTATCACGATGCTCGCCGCTCCGCGGTTCGGGCCGCGGAGCGGCTGGACGCCCGCTCCCACGCAGAGCGTGGGAACGAGGAGGACGAGGAGGACACGCTTTACTTGTCCGCGCGCCACAACCAGCGTAGCGATTCGGGGAGAATCGCGCCGCCGTGGTTGCCGCTGTGTTTGCCGTGACCGTATTCAAAGCGATAATCGTAGCCTTTGAACTTCAGCGCCGCGGCCATCTGCTGATTGGCTAACGGCCAGTTGCCGTGTTCGTTGTCGAGATCCTCCGAACCGTCTTGCAGAAAGACGCGGATCGGTTTGTTCTTGGTCTTGCGAATGATGCCGGGGTATACGTCGCCCCCGCGAATGTTCGTGAAGCTGCCAACGTGGCTGAGAACCTTGCCGAAGAGGTCGGGCCTTTGCCAGGCGATGGTGAACGCGCAGATGCCGCCGGAACTGATGCCGCAAATCGCTCGCCCTTCGGCATCCTGTCGCAGATTGTACTCCTTGCTCACTTCGGGTAGGATTTCCTTTTCCAGAAACCGGGCGTATTGATCGGACAGCGTGTCGTATTCAAAACTGCGGTTGCTCCGGCCCTTCTTCCCCTTCTCTTGCGCCGGAAAAGTGCCCGGATTGATAAAGATGCCGATGGTCGCGGGCATTTCCTTCTTGTGAATCAGATTGTCGAAAACGATCGGCGCGCGGAACTGTCCCTTGGGATTGACGTAGGCTTGGCCGTCCTGAAAGACCATGACGCAAGCCGGCTTTTTCGCGTCGTATTGCGAAGGGACGTAGACCCAGTAATCGCGCGCCGTACCGGAGAACACCTTGCTCGTCCACGTGTGCTTGGTGACTTTACCGTGCGGAACGTCGGGCTTTTCCTGCGAATCGTCGCCGAGTTTGTAATCGTCGGCGCTCCACAGCAACGGAACGCAGACGAGCAGCGCGGCAACACTTGCGAGACGGCGGAACATGGCTGGTCCTTCCTGTAAGGGGGGATCGAACGGGGTTACGGCCAACGTAGGAAGTGGGAAAGCCAGCGGCAAATCGTTGGACAAATTTTGTCGAGTTGTGGCTGATTTTGAGAAGAGGTGAAAAAAAAGTCCCGCCGATGGTTCGCTCGGCGTCGCCCAGTCACCGAACTCCCCCTCGACGGGACATTGTTATCCTATACCTTTTTCGTCGTTCGGCAAGTGCCATTCCCGAATTGTCTACATCAAGCCGAGATCGAAGGTTTGGTTGAGGGTGCGCCAGAGCCAATGGGCGCAGGTTTCCGGTTGACAATAGATCTTCACCTGAGCCGTCGTGCCGGAGAGCATCGCGGCGTCGGGATCGACGATCTCGATGTAGACGAGATATTGTTGCGTGGAAGGCACGAGTTGATTGCCTTGGGTTCCGGCCTTGACGGCGACGGGGCCGCTGGCTCGATTGGACAACTCCAACGGAACGGTCTTCGCCTCCGATTCGGGGAGTTGACGGATCTTACCCTTCCAGGTCTGTCGATCGCGGCCTTGAATGCGAAGAGAAATATCGAGATTGGCCAACGGACGGCCTTCGCGCGGTTCGCCGCGCTCCGTGCCGGCACGGATCAACAGGTGGCCATCGTCCGGCGCGCCTTGGTCCGAGACGACGACGAAACCCAAGCCCATTTTGTCGAACAGCGCGTCGAGTACCATTCCAAGTCGCTGGTTTTTGGCCTGATACGAGACGGTGAGATCGTCCAGCGCGCCGGCACCTTGCGACAATTTCCAGCGAATGGGCTTGACCTGTTTCTTTAGATCTGCCAGCACGTCGCTCAAGCGCGTATTCTCGTAGGCGACGGAAACTCGGCGTTTCATCAGGTTGCGCGCGGCGACGGCCGCGGGCGTCAGTTGTTCCAGATCTTGCTTGAGACGATTGAAGTCCGGCGTGGACAACGGCAGGCACACGCGCACGCGCCCGGGATTGTTGATGGTACAAAACGGACTGTGGGGATCGGGTTGGAACAACTTGGAGATTTCGTCGACGGACGGGGCCTTCCCGACGATGCCCGAACACGGCGCGCGCAGTTTGAGATCCTGTTCGCGGATCGTTCGCAGAGCGGTTGTTTGAGCCTCGGCCGTGTCGCGCTTCGTGATTAGTCGGACAATCTCTTTTGCGATATTCGTCTTCTCTTTTTCGTCGTTTATCTGTTGGAGACGATTGTTGTACACCTTGAGGCGCGCGACGGCTTCTCGGTAATCGACCTCGGCTTTGAGTAGTTCGGCCTCTAATTCGGCATCCTCGAATTCGGCGATAAGCTGTCCGGCTTGTACGCGATTGCCGGGACGAACGTACAGATGCTTGAGGATACCGTCGCGGCGAACCGAGAGTCTGCCGGTGTCCGAAGGGTCCGAGGGGTCCGCCTGAATCAAGGCGGAGCCGCGAATGCGGCTGACGGGAATGGGAACGAGAAAGACGAACAGCACCAACGCCGTCAGCGCCGCGGCGCTGATCGAGACGCGCCATCGTTTCATGTCGGGAAGTCTCCCACGCTTGTACAGGCTTTTGCCCAAGCGAAACAGCGGCCAACCGGCCATGGACGCCGCCGCGCCCAAGGCCAGCAATTGACTGATGATCTCCAGTTTGTACGGACGCAGAAACGAGTACAAAAACCACAAAATGCCAAAGGTAACGACCCAGCGATAAATGTAACTGCCGACGGCGTACACCACGAAAAGGATGCGCCGCCACAAGGCCATGTACGGCTCCGGCGTCGTCTCCACGCCCAAGCAAAATTCCAACGCCAGATTTTTGAGAAAACGATTGGAGCGTTCGCGCAGATTGGGTATCTCCAACCAATCCGCCAAGACGTAGTAGCCGTCGTAGCGCATCAAAGGATTGGCGTTGAAGACCACCGTGCTGACGCTGCACACCACCATCAGGCTGAGCGCTAGATTGTTGACGAACGGCTGCGTCTTGCTGTTCCACCAGACGAACGTGGCCAGCGCGGCGATGACCAACTCGACGTAGATACCGGCCGCGCTGATGATGATGCGATGCCATTTGCTCGGCAGAGTCCAGGCGTCGGAGACATTACAGTATAATGCCGGCGACAGACACAAAAAGAGTGCGCCCATCTCGTGGACTTCGCCGCCGAATACCTTGCAACTCAATCCGTGGCCGAACTCGTGGATCACCTTGACCGCGCCCAGCGCCACCCACATATAGGCGATGGTCTGGAAGCGGAAGAACATATGCTGTTCGGGCAGCTTGGAGCGAAAGAGATCGAAATGGGTCGCCACCAACAGCGCTGCCGACAACATCAAGCCGACACTGAGAGCAAAAAACCAGAACGAGAAGATCCAACCCACCCAGCGGAGCATGTGTTTCAGCAGCGCATCGGGATCGAGAAGGGGAATCTTAATATAGAGGATGTTGGTGAGGATCTGCATCCACTCGTTCCGCCGCCGCTTGGAACGCTGCTCGAACAGTTGTTTGCCGGCGCGAGGCGATTCGTTTTGAGCCAGGCCGGCGTTGATGAGTTGTTGGCCGAACGACTCGACATCCTCCAGTTTCAGTCGATCGGGACGATAGCGAATCTCATATTCTTTCTGCGCCTCTTCGAGCGTATGATTTCCGTCGAGATATTGCAGAAGAAAATACTCGTTGTCCTTCAGACGATAGTAGCGCAACCCGACGGGGTCTTTGACGACGTGATAGGTGCGCCCTTCGTATTTCTGCGGTTCGATGACGAGATCGCGGCGCAGGCGCAGGCGCAGTTGCTTGCGCCGTTCGAGATCGGAAGCGGGAGTATCTGTTTTCATCGGCTCCGGTCCTCGGAACACGCAAGCAGAGAGGCCGGGAGTTCTCCGTCCGCACGCGAACCTTGCGCGGGCGGAAACCCCCGACCTAGCTTTACAGTGCTGCTCTCGAACTCTCCCCTCTCCCCTGTATTTAGGGGAAGGGTTGGTGGGTGAGGGGTAAGAGACGGATGGACGTACCGTATCCATTCGTTATTCGCTAAACCCCTCACCCCCGGCCCCTCTCCCCTGAGTACAGGGGAGAGGGGAGTAGCGCTGTACGGCTAAATCGAATGGCATCCCATCACTTTTTCGACGGCATCACCACCAAGGTGGCGCGCATGCCGGGGATGAGCCATTCGGGACTATCCAACTCGGCCCAGACGCGCACGTCGCGCGACTGAGTATCGAGGTACTTTTCCACCAACGTCAATTGCGCTTCGAGCCGGCTATCAATCTCTTCCTTGCTGGGCATCGACCAGACGAGGACTTGGCGATCGTGGGTTCCCGTTACCGCGAACGAACCGTCTTCGGGAGCAAACGCGCCGCAGGTCGCCGTACTCTTCCAGATGAACTGGCGCAACTCCGAGCCGCGCTTCTGCGTCACGGGTGTGCGCCACAGTTGCAGCCGACCGGACTCCGATCCGTTGGTGAGAATGGTCTTTCCATCGGGAGAGAACAGCGCCATGGTGGAGAAGTTCCACGAGTCGGAGGGATTTTGTAGGATACCCGCGATCTGTTGGTCCTCCAGGGTGAGCAGACGCATTTCTTTTCCCTGATCGAACAATACAGTCTTGCCATCGGGGCTGACTCCCAGCGACAGGACTTCGCCGCCGCGTCCTTCGAAGCGTGGACCGATCTCGTGCGGCGGCTTATTCGCTTCCACGTCCCACACGATCAGTCGATTGTCCTTGGCCGCTGAGACGAGGCGCTTTGCCGAGGCGAACTGAACCGACGTTACTGGTCCGGAGTGGTTGGCCAAGGTGTGCAGCAATTCGCCCGTCTCGGTCTTCCACAAGCGAACGATGCGGTCGTCGCCGCCGGTGGCAACCACTTCGCCATCGGGGCTAAAGGCGATCGAGTGAACCGGCCCGCGATGGCGTTCGTTCATCTCGCGCGGTAGCTTCTCGGTTTGGTTCAAATCGAAGAGGCGAACGCGACCGTCGGCGCAGCCGAAGCAGACGAGATTCGCCTGGGAGGCCGGCGGCGAACAAGCCACGGAGCGCACGGCCGAGTGCAATCCATTAATCGTCCAGAGCTTGTCGCCATTCATCGAATTCCAGCCGCGCAGCGTTTCGTCCTCGCTTCCAGAGACAATGACGGGCGGCTTGCTCTTGAGGGTAGTGATTTTTCCCTTTGTCACGGCGACGCAAGTGACGGGTTGGAGATGGCCACTGAGAATGAGGCTCGGCGACTCTGGGCGGCTGGCTTCGACGTAGGCCGTCATCCCTTCCTTCAGCTTGAGCGCTTCTTGCAATTCCAAATGGCCTTCCACCCGCAGTCGAGCGGGGTTTTCGATGCGTAAGATCGCCTCGTTGGCCTTGATGGCATCGCCTTGATGGTTCTTATAGATGGCCTTGACGACGCCGTCGATGGCGGCGCGAACCTCGTGCATTTTCAGATCGGTAACGGCCGCGCTGAGTTCCCGCTGCGCCTTTTCGATTTCCCGCATCCGGACCTTTTCTTCCGTGGCATACTTATCGCGCGTGATACGAGTCTCTTCCAGGCTATCCAACGGGATCGTGCCCTGTTGGTTGCGGTTCATCGCCAGTTGGTTCCGATAGCGCGTGTCGTAGAGCCTTTTTTCATTCTCCGCCAGCGCGCGTTCCTCGGCCTTACTGTTGAGCGCGGCCACTTTGATCGACACGTCATCGAACGATTTCGCCGGGTTGATCAGAGCCAAGAGTTGGCCCCGGAGAACGCGGTCGCCCACTTGGAGCTTGCGCACCTTGAGGGTTTCGTAGGAAAGGACGACCCTTTCGGGGGGCAATTCCTCTCGACTTCTCATGCGGCGATACCAGGTCGTGGGATCGGTTTTGAAGTGAAAGCGAACGTCCCCTTCCTGTTCGGGTTCCTTCTCGTCGATGCGGATGGACAGGAAGCCGATCTCGGCGTTGGGCAACCTCTTATGCTTCGCGATGATTTCTCCCTCGCCCACCACGGTGCCGATAAAGTTGAGGACGCCTTCCTTCTCGGCCGCGGGTTCTTGCTTTTCGACGATCACGAGCGTGCCTTCCGGGATGATAATCGGCTCCGTCAGATCTCGCTGGACGTTGTTGCGAAACTGAATGACTTCGATCGGCCCGCGCGTTCGGCCCGTTGTCGCACTCGGAGCGCGTTCGGTTTGGGGTCTGCCGGTGCGGTCCCCCTCATCGGGTTCGATCGCTTTGGCGTCGAGAGGAGCCGAGTTCAATTGGGGAGCGAGCATCCACACCCCGACGATGCCGGCGGCGGACAACAAGACGGATACGAAAAGCCAACGGAACATGATTAGCCTTCCTGAGCTGGGAGCCTCCGCGCCCTTTGAAGTTTCTCTCGGTTCCGCAAACGTCCATTGCATTCGACGACGCCAGCGAGGCGTCGCAAGTCACTATGATTTCTTGGAGGGTTGCGATCTTCCCCACACCCCCCAACCCTCTCCTTGGAGTACAAGGAGAGGGGAGCAAATGAGACAAGCTGCTCTGAAAATTACTCTTAGAAAAAGAATACTACCTTTTCGTACAAGAACTCCCAAACGCCGTAGAACAGGGCGTAGCCGAGGCGATGTTTGCCGCAGCGAATCTTGGCGTGGATCTCGGTGCCGCTAGTAAGGGCCTCGCGCGACAAGCGATACGCCGGGTCGATGTCGTCGTCGTCGATGGTGACGTAGGCGATGACTTCCGGCTCCGATTCGTCTTTTTCATCGCGATTGGCCACGGCCTCGCTGGCGATGCGTTCGCGGTGCAGCTTGCCGCGATATTTGCGACTGGGATCGCTGCGGAGCAGAAAGTCCACGTCGAGCGTCCGCGCGTTGGTAATCTCGAAGGCTTTGAGAACCTGGCTGATATGTTTCTGGGGAATCCTCAGTTCAATCTCCCAGGGTCCGTCTTTGGCACCGAGTTTCAAAATCGGATCGGAGGGCGTGGCCCGGCGATTGCGCCATTCGTCTTTGAAATTGCCGCTCAGGATCGTCCATTCCAATCGACCGAGGCGATTGCGTTCTTCCGGCGTGAAGTTGGGCGCGCGCAGGTTGAGGTAGCCAAACTTGCTCTCGTCGGGAACCGCGTTGGTATGGCGGATGAAATCGTCTAGTTCTCGTTTGCGGATGGACGCAAGCACTTTTTTGATGTGTTCGTCGTCGAGCAGATTTCGTTTCTCGTGTTCGGAACCACTGCCCGCCGAGTGGAACCGTGCCGAGTCGGCTTCGTTGCTCGATCCTTTCACTCCGGCCTGAAGTTCGCGCAATTTGCGCGCCAACTCGGTGGAATAGACGATGGCGAGATCGCTGCCTTCGCTCAGTCCATCGCCCGGCTCGACTTTGAAATCCTCGACTTGGCCGGCTATCGGCGTGTAGACGACGCGACGCGCCCAAGGCATCAATTTGCCGTTCGCCTCCATTTTGAGTTCGTAGGGCATGAGATAGAGCAGGGAACCGAGGAAACTCAGGAGGCCGATGGCAAGGGCGGTAATCGCTTTGGTTTTGCCGCCGATACCGTCTTGTAACTTGGCCAACGGCTGCCACACGAGCCGTCCGGGGATGCGCCGATGCTCGACCGCGTTGAAGAGTGCCGGCGCGGCGTGGCGCGAGACGACATCGAGACGCGCCAGGAGTTGTTGCGGTTCCGCGGGCGGCTCGAAGCATTCCATCAACAGTGCGGAACGCGGTGGACGCCGACCCGTCTCGCGTTCGTCGCGCAGCGGTTGAACGACGAGCAACTTGCTGTTGCTCTCGGCCAAAAATGCGTCGAGTGCCGCCAACACCTTCGGCGGCAGGCTATCGTCCCGAACGCCGTTGAAAACGAGCTTCTCGCCCCATTGGATAACCCGTTCGCAGAGATCGCGCATCAGACGGACGAGATTGGAGCGCTTCTCGACGACATCCGCGCCGCTGACGGCTTCGATGCGCGCCTTGGTTCCGTACTGGCGGACGGCGACACTGACGCGGTCGCATTCGATCAAACGGCGTCCTTCGTTGGCCACTTGATAGGCGACTTCGGTTGGATTCAAACTCGCGTGAACTTGCGTGGCGAAGGCTTCGAGTTGTATCCAGACCTGTTGTTGGCCGGTTAGTTGACCTACCATCTGGTTGCGCTGATAGCGCGCGGTCAGATCGGCCATGTAGGACATGTATTGCAGGTAGCCGGGTATCGCCTGCGCCGGACGATTGGCGTGCTGCCAAATCTCGATCAGTCCCGTCGTCTGCTGGTTGGACACGATGGGCGCGACGAGTAGGAGAAAATCGGAGGCATTCCCCGCCGGTGCCTTGCCCTCTTCGACGACGCCGACGCCGCTTCGGGGCGGAACGTGAAAGGGCGCGGTATGCGTCATCGACTGCCGCAATAGCTCTTCGTGGCATTGGCGCGCTTGATCGTTCTGATCCAAACCAACCTCTTTAAGGTTGATTTGATATTGCAGCTGGAGATTCCCCTGGGGAGTACGCGCCCACACCGCCCCGGCGGGCGCGGCCAGCGCCTCCAGCAGACGTTTGAGCATCTCGCCGTAAAACGCTCCGGGTGGAATGTTGGTTTCGCTCAGCCGGGCGACTTCTTCGACGCGCTGTGCGATCCTTCGGCGTTCCTGTTCCACTTCGGGCGAACTGTTCGGAGGTTTCGGAGGAGCATTCACGGCTCTACCTCGTTGGTACTTGTGCGAATCGACCGTCCTCGATGACGTAGTGGCCCGACGATAGGTCTCGTGTCGGCGCTTGTCTCTTCAAACCCTCTTCCCTCTGCGAGTGCGAGACATCGGGACAATCGCCGAACGACGGGCATGGAAAACACTTTAATCTATTCGATCCGTCGCGGAGTTGCAAGAGCCGCTTCGGCGAGATCCCGCGCCGCTGCGAGATAAATGGCGATCGCTTCTTCACCGAGCGTTCAGGCAGCCGGGGACATACGCCGTCGCTGCCAAAACTGATCGCCTTCCCAGGACACGACGGCGAGCATCAGTTCGCAGGCATCGACGGCGGCGGCAGGCAACGGCCAAGCGAACCGCTCGGCGGCGGCGAATTGTCCCGCCGCGCCCCACTCCCGATCCAGACACCACAAGCGCACGAAATGGGCCAGTGCCCGACCGCGCCGACACAACCACCCCACCGATCTTTGCGCCCTCTCTCCGCTTTCCAGTTCCATCAACTCCTCGGCTTGTTCGACCAGCCATTCCACCAGAATGCGCGCCTCGGCGTCACCCAAGCCGCGCGTAAGCAGTTCGTCGCTCAAAATTTGGTGGAGCAACGGATTGGCCACCATACGGTCTTCCCCCTTGCCGCCACCGTGCGAACACGGCTCCCCCGCGGCTTCTTGCTCGAGTTCCTTCCGACAGAAGGGAAGTCGTATAGCGTCCTCTTCACAATCTGACAACCTCAAGTTGCCTCCATCCGAGGGCAGCGTGTCACGGCAGGCCGGCCCATTTGCGCCCGATCCATTCCACCGTCAACAGCGCCAGCACGAGAGCCAGCGGAACCCACCACTGCCACAACTTCTGTTCGCGGTGTTCCGTGTGGGGCACCGATTGATGGACGAGCAACTCGACGAGCGCGGCGGCGTCTTCCGGCGCGAATACCTTGCCTCCGCTCTTTGCTGCCAGTTCTTCCAAGAGGGGCCAGCGCGTTTCCAGGTCGATAGTCTCCTTGCTCTCGGCGGCCTTCACCAGAAAGCGGGCGCGCATCGGTTTGCCCGGCTCTCCAGCGTTGGCCTTGCTGGGCCGAGCCGGATCGTTCAACAGTTTGTCCGCGTAATCGGGAACGTCCAACTCCAACGCATACTCGCCCGGCGGCAGTTCGCGGATTTGTCCTTCCAAAGCGCGCGGCTGGGCGGAACGGCGGACCAGCGAAACCAGCGCGGCTACCTTTTCGGTCTCCCCCATTTTGCCCAAACGAATGATCCGAGCCGCCGCCAATAAGTTCGACGGCAGCGGTCCCAATTCTTCGTTCAACCGAACGACGATCTTGATGTCCTCGTCCGGCGCGTACATCGGTTGAGACGTGCCGAAGCGGATGAAATCGTTGCCGGTCATCAAAGGCTTGTCCGAAGCCGCCCAGCGCAGGACCGCGCCCCAAAAAGTATGATGGTAGGCATCGCCCACCCGGTAGCGCCAACGCCAAGTGCTGTCGAGTCCGACGAAAAGCACCCGTCCGAATCCGTAATTCTGTTTGACGATCAGCGCTCTCCGTTTATCTCCTTCCGGGGCGTCGGATCGTTCGTCGCCATCGGGAATCGTGGCCAACGTCGTCGCGCCCGGTTTG
This sequence comes from Planctomycetota bacterium, assembly GCA_021781415.1. Classification (GTDB taxonomy): domain Bacteria; phylum Planctomycetota; class Planctomycetia; order Gemmatales; family Gemmataceae; genus JAJPHU01. The sequence goes on along the minus strand of JAJXWW010000048.1, from coordinate 76,867 downwards.
GCTTGCCCGACCACGCCCCAATAGTGCCGAGGCAGCGCGCGCCAGATCGAAAGGCTCTTGGCGGGGTCGGCATCCATGTCCATGAACCTCGTCTCTCGCCCCGCGCCCGTCAAGCCGAGGTGAAATCCCGGACGCGATGCCACGGCGCGCGGCAAGTCGAGCGGCAGCAACTTGCGCAACGGATCGGTTTCGCCCTTGGAATCGACGTCCGGATAAGCGAGAGGCATGGAGCGTTTGCCGGCCACGATTACCAGCGTTCCACCGCGTTCGGAAACATATTTCTCCAGACGTTGCCGTTGTTCCAACGGCAGATCGGAAACGGCGACATCACCGAGTACAATACAATCGAAATCGGCCAAGGCATCTGGACCGGCGGGCAGTTGCCGGCGCGGTAGACCCAGCTTCGCCCGTTCGTTGGTGGCGATGGCCTCGTTCAGTCGCGGTTGCTGAAACACGACGCTATCGACTTTCAAGGTGCGATCGCGCTGCAGCGCCGAAGCCAAATAGTGATATTCCCAGCGCGCCTCGCCGTCGATCAGCAGCACGTTGGCCTTGTCGTCGGCCACGTTCACGGTCGTGGAACGGCGATTGTTATCCGCTCGCGTTTCTTGTCCGTCCGGTCGAACGGCGCGAATCTCCGCCGATAGCGTCTGCGTGCCCGCTTCGTCCATGCGCACCGGAAAACTCTCGGTATAAAGGCGGTCCTTACCCTCGTGATGAACGATGCGTTTGGCCAACACCTTCTCGCCATCCACGCCGCGGCGACGCAGTTCGATTTGAAAATCCTGAGCCTGCAAGCCGTTGATTTGGAACGAGGTTTCGACGACCGTATCCACGTCTTTGAAGACGGTGTTCGGCGCTCGAACCGCGACCGCAACCGCGTCCGGCGGAGGGAGTCTCGATCCCAACGGGATGGGGTAGATGGGAACGTGGCGTTCGCCCAGCTCGCGCGCTTTGTCCGTGGGCGATTCTCCGCGATTGTGTTGGCCATCGGTTAAGAGAAGCACGCCCAAAATCTTGCTCTGTCCGGGCGCGGAGCGTTCGAGGGCGCGCGTTAAGGGCAAACTCAGATCGGTAAAGAAGGCCATCCGCTCGACTTCGCCTTTCTTGTCGGCAGCGAGCGCGGGAGATTGAAACAGTTCCTCCAATCGATCCGGTTCCAGTTCCCAGGCTTCCCGATGAAATCCGAGCAGTTCGACCTCGTGTTTCGCCGTCAAAGCCGACAACAGCTTCCCGCCTTTGTCGTCGAGGAGGCGCTGCGCCGTCTGCGCCCGCGTTAAGGTGTCGACGAGCGCGCAAAGTTTGTCGTGCGCCGTCCGCCGCTGAATCTCGGTCTCTCGCGGTTCGCTGGGATTCTGCCATTGTGGAGATCGATTTTGTTCGTAATCGGCAATCCAGGCGTCGAGTTGCGCTTCGGAACAGACGCCTTCGGTCAGACGCAGGGCGCGCGCCAAGCGCATCTTCTCGACGAGAGGCCGACGACGATCGACGGTGTTGGTACTTTCGGAGCGATCGACGGCGACCAGGATGCGGCCCGGCAAATCCTCGGTGTGCGTCCGACCGTAAATGGGTTGCAAGCAGACGAGGAAGAGCAAGAGCGCCAGCGCGGCGAAGCGCAGCATCAGCAAACCCAGAGCCATCGAGCGCGCGACCAGTTGCATCTCATAGCGATAGAGAGCCAACACCAAGACCACGGGCAGCAAACACGCCAGCGCAAGAACCGGCGTTTGCACGGCGCTCGACAGGCCGAAGGTTTGCGGCGTCAAGAGAAGTTCGCCAAGATCGAACGGCAGTTTGATGGAGTACATGGCAATCGTACATGATACATGAAGCGCGCTTCGAGTTGTACCCCGATGCGATTGCCGGTACCTCCGTCACTTGCCGGCGGGAATTTTTTCGACCGGCACCTTCTCCGGTTCCGGCGTGGGAGGCGCGAGTTGCTCCTTCTCGTTCGCCTCGCCGGGTAAGGTGGTGGAGACGGCGAGGCTGCCATCGGGGCCACACGCGGAACCGGCGCGGATCACACAACAATCGCGCCCCGGCTGATAGCCCTTGCTCTTCAGTACCCGCAACAGCTGATCGGCGGCCTTAAACGTCTCGGTGTAACATTCGCGCTTGCCCAGCGTCAGGAGATCGAGTGCCTCGGCAGAACGGATGCGCACCATGTAGTGCGGATCGATGCGCGAAGAAATGTAGAGGGCCAATACGACCGCCTCGGTTCGGGCCTTCTGCTCGAAAAGCGACCAGGCGGCGGCGCGGCGAACCTCCCAACATTTGTCGCACTGCAACGATTGCAACAGCGCGTCGAGTACCGCCGGTTGCGAACAGATGTCGGCATGCAGACGATGGCCCAGTTTCTCGACGGCATTGCGACGCTTGCAAAAATCCTCCGACGCCAAGGCTTCGAGCAGTCGAGAGGCATGATCCGGCGAACGCAGACCGCAAAGGATCAAACGATGATCGCACGCATCCGTCGAGCAATCGGGACAGCGCGGCGGCGGCGGAACCGTACAGCGCGAACGACAGACCGAACACGGCTCGTCCGCTCGACCGACCACGGAACCAACCAATACGAGAATCAAAACTCCTGCGATAGCGCGCACGATTGTCTCCCCCTTACCAACGTAGACGGTGTCTTCTCTACATGAATCGGATGAAATCGCTCCGAGGTTGTGAAGATTTGCCATTTTCCCCAATTCTTTCGCCGATTCGATCGCCTTCGGGTTCCGAACGTCTCCCGTTCATCGTGCGGACGCCTCTTTCCCGCGAACCTTCGAGGTTTCGGTAAAAGAGAGAAATTGCGCTTGAACGAGACATCGATTCGGATAATAATCGAATTACTGCGATTCGCCCTTGCCTCTCCAGGTGAGCTATGCCTTTCGTCGCGGGATGCTCGTTCTGTCCCTACACGTTGACCGTACCCGACCGTGCCATGGGAGCGTGCGTTCGCTGCCCCAAGTGCGGCAACTACTTCACCGTCGCGCCGTCGGACACTCGGCCGGCTGCCAAGCCGGTTCGCGCGCCCGCTCAACCGAGTCGCGCTCCTATCCCGGCTGCGGCTCCAACGGCGACCGCGCCGCCGAAGCCGCCCGACCCCGATCAACCGTGGTGGGTGACGACGCCTCCGCAGCCCGTTGCCGAACCCGAACCCGAACCCGAACCGCAGATTTATACTCCCGAACCGTTGGCTCCCAAGCCGACGGAGTTGCCGCCCGCTCCGATCTTGACGTTTCCCGAACCGCCTCCTCCTCCCGAACCGTCGTCGTTGCCTTCTTGGATCAACATTTGGGGGGTCTTCGCTTTCACGTTCGCCGCCGTGGCCATGTTGCTCGCCGCCTTCTCGCTGCCGCGCTATCTTTCACTCACGCTTTTCGGTGTTGGCTTATTCCTCGGCCTCGTCGGTGCCGTCCTTCCGCGCGACGAGTGGAAGATCAAGGACATCGTCTGGCTGGTATTCGGGGGCGGTTTATGCTCTCTCCTCTTGCTTCTCGGCTTCACGCGCCCGGATTGGTTCAATAACCGTTGGGGCAGGGATTTCGAGGTTCCCGAACCCGATGGAAACATCATGATGGAAGTATCGAGGAACAATGTTACCGAGATTCAGGAATTACACGGGAACGAACGAGTCGATGCTTCTCAGCACGCCTTTCGTCAGGGCGACTTGCTGATACGAGTCGAGCGTGCCGAGATCAAGCGGCTTACGAAAAAGGCTTCGCCGATCTTATTCGTTCAATTGCATGTGGAGAACGTAGGACAGCTTCGTATCATCGAATATCGCGGGCAGGTCGGAAACGAGGTCAAAACGGTAGTGCGCGATAGCCTCGGCAAGGTATTACCGCGTCGAGATTTGGGCGGCGAGGCGAAGAAGTTGGGTCAGATCAAAAAGAAGACGTTGGCACCGATGCACGAAGCGAAGGATCTCATCGCGGTCGAAGCGCCCTGGCCTGGCACGGCTCACGTCGAGATTGACATTCCATCGTCCAATTGGGGTAGAGAAGGTGTGTGCCGATTCACCATCCCGAATCAATGGATTCGGCGCGAGTGAATTAAAGGAGGTATTCCATGCTGAAGAATTCTCCGATTCGCCCATTGAGATCGGCGTTTACGCTGATCGAGTTGTTGGTGGTGATGGCGATTATTGCCATTCTCATCAGCCTCTTGTTGCCCGCGGTGCAGAAGGCCCGCGAGGCCGCCAACCGCACGAGCTGCATCAACAACTTGAAACAGATCGGTCTGGCCACCCTCAATTTTGAGTCGGCCAACAAATGCCTTCCACCCGCACGGATTCTTCGTATGAACGGCGATGCCGACGACGGAGATAGCGAAGTCCGTGGGGGTGCGACATGGGCAATCTATCTTCTCCCTTTTATGGAACAGGACAACGCCTACGAGCGTTGGAACTTCCTACGCTGGTATCACTATCAAGATATTTCGGTGCGCGAGTACAATGTATCGAGCTACTTTTGTCCCTCGCGTCGAAATCCGAATTCGGATTTTGTCCTAAGCGTATCGGGAGATCTGTTGGCGGAGATACCCGTGAACCGCCCAATAAACGACGACGATCAAGATGGGCACCGTACGCAAATCCCCGGGGCGCTATCCGATTATGCCTGTAGCATGGGGCCATCCGTGGCAGCGGCTCAGGGCGCTTTCAATCTGGCCAATCCTCCGTATTGGGACAAGGGGGTTCGCCTGAGCAAAATAACGGATGGATTGAGTAATACGATCTTCTATGGGGAAAAAAATATACCTATCGGCTACTGGGGTCATGAGATCTGGGATTGTTCCACCTACGATGGCGACATGCCGATTTGCTGGAGTCGGGCAGGAGGAATCGGCTCCCCCATTGCCGTTTCGTTGCGCGATAGGCGCTGGTTATTCGGCAGCGCGCATCCGACCGTGTGCAATTTCGTTTTCGGCGATGGAAGCGTACACTCCCTCTCGAAAACAACCCCGACGTTAGTCCTCGGCCTCCTGACGAATATCGCCGATGGACAATCCGTACCGCCTTACGAATGATCGGAACATCTCCTAGCGAATGAGGGCGTAAGCCTCCCGATGTCTTCACCCGTCGGAAGGCTTACCTCCGGTTCTTGTTTTACCCGTTCCCGATACTCACTCGTAGCGCAGCGATTCAATGGGGTCGAGGCGTGAGGCTTTGCGGGCGGGGTAGTAGCCGAAGAAGACGCCGACGCTGGCGGCGACGCCGAAGCCCAGCGCGATCGTTTGCAGCGAGAGAACGAGCGGCCAGTCGATCGCCCAAGCCAACACCACGGCGCTGCCGACCCCCAAACCAATACCCAATGCTCCGCCGATGGAAGCTAAAATCACGGACTCGATCAGAAACTGGGTGAGAACGTCCGCGGAAGTCGCACCGACGGCGAGGCGAATACCGATCTCACGCGTGCGCTCGGTCACGGAAACGAGCATGATATTCATAATGCCGATGCCGCCGACAACCAGCGAGATACTGGCGATGACGGCCACTAGCCCCTGCATGGTAGCGGTCAGAATCTCGGCCAATTCCGCCATTTCGCGCACGCTGCTCACGTCAAAGTCATCGGGTTGACCGAGTTTCAAACGGTGCTGCCGGCGCAGGACGCGGACGATGCGTTCGCGGGCCGCTTCGAGATCTTCTTCGGAACGGCCGGAGGCCACGATCAGTCCGATCCGCTCTTCGCCGAGCAGTTTGCGCTGCAAGGTCGTGATGGGTAGGAAGATTTGATCGTCTTGATCGGCTCCCGTGGGCGAGCGCCCTTTCTCGCCGAGGATGCCGATGATGCGCAGTTGTAAGGTGTCGATGCGAAGGGACTCCCCAATCGGACTGTCCTTGCCGGGAAAGAGTTTGCGGCGCACGGTCTGGCCGATGAGGCATACCGGGGCTTGGCGCTTGACGTCCTCCTCGGTGTAGAAGCGTCCGGCCGTCACGCTCCAATTGCGGATGTGCAGGATGTCCGGCGTGGAACCGACAACCGCCGTCGGCCAGTTTCCGGTGCGGCACGAGGCCAGCCGTTGAGTCATTTGCGTCGGTGCGACACCGACGAGCAACGCGCCGGCCGCTTTGCGAATGGCCTCGACATCGTCGGAGGTGAGCGGCACATAGTCGGCCACGATGCCTTGCTGCGTTCGCGCTCCCGCGCGAATGAGGATCAGGTTTTTGCCGACGCTCTCTAGCCGATCGTCCAGTTTTCTACGCGCCCCGTCTCCCGCCGATACGAGAGCGATGACCGCGCCGATGCCGATGATGATGCCCAAACTGGTCAGGGCCGAGCGCCCCTTGTTGACCAACAAGGACTCCAAAGCCACGACGAGTGCCGAGAAAAAGCCCATGACTTCCCTCGATTCCCGTTCGACGGGCTAAAAGATCTTGAGGTGCTGTCCCTCGAAGAGTCCGGAGGATTTGGACGGCGGCTTGCCGATAATCACCCGCGGATAGGTCGCCGACTCCTTCGGATTGGGTCTGGGTTGCAACTCCGCTTCCCATTCCAGAACCTCAACGTATTGGCCGTCGGCAATTCCTTTGTCCCCCGCCGCGTTCGCGCCGCCGATGCGGACGAAGATCGGCCAGGGCTTGCTTTCGGCGTCCAGAATCCACACCGTTCGCCACTGGTCCGCGCGCGAGCGTTCGCCGCCTCGGGCCAACTTGGCAAGGGCGGCTTCCGTTTGATCTTGCCTTGCCGGCTCGAAGTCCAAGGCTGCCGCCGGTAATTTCCAAGTGTCGGGATGCGTGCGCCGGACGATGTTTGCGGACACCGTCATGCCGGGACGCAGCAGCCACTCCTGGGCGACGGGATTTCGTCGATTGGAGACCTCAACGATCGCATCGTAGAAGACGGCCCCGTGCAGGCGCGTGGGCATCGGACGGATCTCGACCACGCGGCCGGCAAACGCATGTTCCTCGTCGGCATCGGTATGGATGCTAAAGGTCGCCGGCAGCCCCGCGTAAACCTTGCCGATGTCGTCTTCGCCAACCTGGGCGTGGACGCGCATCGCTCCGACATCGCCGACCAACGTGAATAGCTGGGCCGACTCCGGCGGGGCGACTAATTGCCCGAGAACTACCTTGCGTTCCAGAATGACGTAAGACCGTTTGACCGTACCGTTGGACGGAGCGGGGACGCGAACGATGGTCAACTCGAGTCCCAATTCCGCTTGTTCGCGGACGATTTGGGCCTCGGCTACTTTGGCGCGCGCGGCTGCCACGGCCGCTTCCGCCGCCCGAATCTGCCCTTGAGCCAACTCGGTCGTCCAATGGGAAGCCAAGCCCTGTTGCTGCAACTCGACGGCACGTTTGAACTCGACTTGGGCCAGGCTATGCGCGGCCTCGGCGCGGGCGACATCGGCCTCAGCCAAGCGTACTCCCGCTTCCGCTTGAGCCAGTTTTTTACGAGCCAGCCGGTCGTCGAGCTTCAAGAGCGGCTCTCCCTCGCGCACCGTTCGATTCACTTCCTCGTCCGGATAGATCTCGACTACTTGGCCCGAGAGTTGACTGCTGACCGCGAGCGCTTCCACGGGTTGCAATAAGCCGGTCGCGCCCACAAGCTCGCTCATCGCCCCCCATTCGACCGTCGCCGTCAGGTAACTCTCTCGAACACCAGACGAGCGGAAGCGCACGAACCAGACGAGTGCGCTCGCCGAAGCCAGCAGGAGGAACAAAACGACAAGAATCGACTTTTTGCGTGGGTTTCTCATGGGTGGAGCCCTCTCTCTCTTCAGTGTCGCAAACGCGATGCCGACGCCCACCTTTCAGACGCGGCGCACGGAATTCGAGTTGGCGCATTGGCAATGTCGCCGAGTCGAGGAACCGTCCCATCGCCGACGCTCCCAAGCTACCGGAATGGAAGGCGATCCGGGTGCGTTGCCGCACAGAAGGTGAGCGAAAGCGACGCGGCAGCGCACGCGCGCGCGGAGTTGCTCTTTCGATTTGCACGTTTGCGGAGATTTTTGAACCTGTTCTCTCTGGTATCAAACTTGCACCGAAGGAAACGGAGGCATTGCAGCGGAGAATGTGTCATGTCCGAACTAATCGAACTGGAGAACGTGAGAAAGGTCTACGACGCGGGGACGGTCGAAGTGCCGGCGCTGCGCGGCGTTTCCTTGGTGGTGTCTTCGGGAGAATTCGTGGCGATAATCGGGGCGAGCGGTTCGGGTAAATCGACGTTGATGAACATTCTCGGCTGTCTCGATCGTCCGACATCGGGAATCTATCGGCTGAACGGCCAAGATGTTAGCCGTCTCGAACGCGACGCTCTGGCGCATCTGCGCAATTCCAAGTTCGGTTTCGTGTTCCAGGGATTCAATCTACTGCGGCGGCACAGCGCGTTGGCCAACGTGGAACTGCCATTGCTGTACGCCGGCATTCCAGCGGGACAAAGGCGCAGGCGCGCGCTGGAGATGTTAAAACTCGTCGGATTGACCGAGTGGGCAGCCCATTTGCCCAATCAACTCTCTGGTGGACAGCAACAGCGCGTCGCCATCGCCCGCGCTCTGGTCAACCAACCGGAGGTAATCCTGGCGGATGAGCCGACCGGCAATCTCGACTCCCGCGCCGGCGCGGAAATCATCGACGAACTGAAGCATCTCAACCGCCAGCGCGGTCAAACGATTTTACTGGTCACGCACGATTCGGCCATCGCATCTCGCGCGGCGCGAGTGGTTACGATGCGCGACGGACTCATTGCCAGCGATGTCGCGGGAGAGGACCGTTCGTTCGACCGTGAACCCCGCTCTGTCTCCCCTCTCGCTTCGAGTACGGGAGGAGAGGGGCTTGAGGGGAAAAGACCCCATTTTTTAACGAAGGCAGGTGGGTTATGAATCGGAATGAACTGGAAGCCGTCGCTCGCTCCTTGGTGGCGAGCGGTAAAGGCATCTTGGCCGCCGACGAGAGTTTTCCCACGATCGAAAAGCGTTTCAAAGCCGTCGGTATCTCCTCGACGGAGGAGAATCGCCGCCGCTACCGCGAGACGCTGTTCACCACACCCGGGCTGAACGAGTTCATCAGCGGCGTCATTCTCTTCGACGAGACCCTTCGCCAAAAATCCCGCGATGGCATCGCTTTGCCGGAACTACTCTCCCAGCATTGCATCTTGCCCGGCATCAAGGTGGATAAAGGGACCGTCGCGCTGGCCGGCTTCCCCGGCGAGAAGATCACCGAGGGACTCGATGGTTTGCGCGGCCGCCTCGAAGAATACCGGAGGCTCGGCGCGCGCTTCGCCAAGTGGCGAGCCGTTCTTACCATCGGCGTCAATCCGACGCTGCCTTCTCGGACCTGTTTGCAAGCGAACGCTCAGGCGCTGGCGCGCTATGCCGCCCTGTCTCAAGAAGTGGATTTGACGCCCATTGTCGAGCCGGAGGTGCTGATGGACGGCGCGCATTCCATCGGTCGATGCGAGGAGGCAACGCAAGCGACTTTGCAGATCGTTTATGACGCTTTGCGCGAGCATCGGGTGTTCCTGGAAGGGACGCTGCTCAAGCCGAACATGGTTTTGCCGGGCAAGCTCTGTCCCGAAAAAGCGACGGCCGAAGAGGTGGCCGAGGCTACGCTGCGTTGTCTGAGGCGCAACGTGCCGGCGGCGGTTCCCGGCATCGTCTTTTTGTCCGGCGGTCAGTCGCCTCTGCAAGCCACGGAGCATCTGAACGCCTTGAACGTACTCTGTCAGAATGTCGAGCAGCCGTGGGAATTGAGTTTCTCCTTTGGCAGAGCGCTCCAAGAGCCGGTGTTGGCGAAGTGGCGTCCCGATGCCGACGACCCCACGGCAGCGCAGCTGGCTCTCTTTCACCGAGCGCGCTGCAACGGAGCCGCGCGCCGAGGCAACTACTCGCTGACCTTGGAGACGAGCGGCGTCCATTGACCCCGGCGTCCGAAAGGTTCGAAGACCTGGTGAAATCGACGACAATAACGTGGCTCGGACGATTCGCGTCGATCGCTTCACCGGACGCAAAGACTCCCGAAAGGAAGGAGACCATGAAACTCAACGACATTTTCACGCGCGGTGCCGTCGCCGTGGGACCGCAAGAGACCCTGACCACCGTGGCGCGCCTCATGCAAGAACACAACGTCGGCACGGTCGTCGTCGTCGAAGATCAACGACCCGTCGGCATTGTCACCGATCGCGATTTGGCTTTGGCATTGGGGGCCAAGGGCTTTAGCCCACAGACCCACGTTGAGAAGACGATGAGTCGCCACGTCCTTGCCATTCCCGAAGACACGGGCATCTATGCCGCCACGCAATATATGCGCGAGTGTAAAGTCCGCCGCTTGCCGATTGTGGACAAACAGGATCGCGTGGTCGGGATGGTGACCTTGGACGACTTGCTACGGTTTTTGGGAAGGGAATTGTACAACCTCGGCGAGGGGATCAAGCACGAAATGGAAGTCCGATAGTCGATCCCGTTCTGGCGCGGGCCGAGCAAAACGACTCGAACCGATGGAGTCCCCGATGGATGGGGGAAGATTCATCCGGTTGCTCGAGGAAACGCCGGGCAATCGTGGCTTCAAATAGGAGGATGCGCAATGGTTGCTACCACGACGAACAGGGGACGAGAGGTCGAGATCGCCGCCGGTCGAAGAATCTTGAGCGGCATATTGAACGTACCGCCCGGCGCTGCGGGAGTGGTTGCGTTTGCACACGGCAGTGGCAGCGGCAGGTTCAGTCCGAGGAATCGGTTCGTGGCCCGCGTCTTGGAAGAAGGCGGATTGGCAACCTTATTGCTCGACTTACTCGAAGAAGAAGAGGCCGAGGATCGGCATAAGGTGTTCGACATCGAATTGTTGGCCGAACGCTTGCAATCCGCCGCCGATTATTTGAAGGAGGCTTCGGAGACGCACGCGCTCCGCCTCGGCTTTTTCGGAGCCAGTACCGGAGCCGGAGCTGCCTTGGTGGCGGCGGCCCGCAATTCGTCCGCTGTCGGCGCGGTGGTTTCACGCGGTGGTCGTCCCGATCTGGCACAGACGTATTTACCGGCCGTTTGCGCGCCGACCTTGTTGATCGTCGGCGGCAACGACGCTGTGGTCATCGAGTTGAACGAACGAGCGTATCGCCAGCTGCGCTGTCCGAAAGAAATGGTCGTCGTTCCCGGCGCGACGCATCTCTTCGAGGAGCCGGGGACGCTGGAAGAGGTTGCGCGTCTGGCCAGACAATGGTTCGTTCGTTACCTGACCGTGAAATAAACCGACTTTCGGTTGGGAGGTTTCCATGTTTCGCAATCGAGAAGACGCTGGCCGCAAGCTGGCGGCGAAGCTGAAAGGGCGACCCTTTCACGATCCTCTGGTGCTGGCGATACCGCGCGGCGGATTGAGCGTCGGAGCAGTGCTGGCTCAAGAGTTGCACGCCGAACTCGATGCGGTTTTGTCTCGCAAACTGCGCGCGCCCGGACAGCCGGAACTGGCCATCGGGGCCATTTCCGAGGACGGCCGTGTCTATTTGAATCACTACGCAAAAGAGTTCCTCGATTTGATGGAGGAGTATCTGGTGGAGGAACGCCGCTACCAAATGGCCGAGATCGCGCGACGGAAGAAACGGTTCCGCGCCGTCCGCCCCAAAGCATCGCTCGCCGGACGCTCGGTGATTGTCACCGACGACGGCATTGCCACCGGTTCCACCATGATAGCCGCCCTCCAGGACATCAAGATGCAAAACCCACGCGAGGTCATTGTCGCCGTCCCCGTTGCCTCGCCGAGCCGTCTGGACGAGATTCGCCACTGGTGCGACGAGGTCGTTTGCTTGCTCACCCCGGAAGTATTTTGGGCCATCGGACAATTTTACGAAGACTTCACGCAGGTCGAGGACGAAGAAGCCCTCGCCCTGCTGCGCCAATTCTACCCTCGCTCCGAGAACCGCGTCGATCTCGCGGCGGCCGGTGAAGCCGAGAAGCGCTAGCGGGACCAAGCCTATTCCCTCGTTGCCGCGGCGAACGACCGTTGCAACGAGGGCTGCGCACCTACGAACGGATACCACGTCCTCGAATCGGCATTTCAAGTTGAGCGGATCGGGCGCAGCGCTGTGCGATCCGGAAACAAAAGAATGGATCGCTTATATCTCCTCGATCGATTCGATGCTCTATTTCGCGCCTTTCCCGACGATTCGCGGTCGATCCGGTACTTTCCGCACGGGCGGCATTGGACTTGCCCCACATACAAGCGCACGAAAAGAGACCGATTTTCAAGGCCCTATTCATGCGAGGTTTCTTATGAATGCACCACGTTTCATCCGCTGGTTCCGCGAGTTGAGTATCGAGGACATTCCTCTCGTGGGGGGTAAGAACGCTTCGCTGGGCGAGATGTACCGCGAATTGACGCCGAGGGGCATCCGCATCCCCAACGGCTTCGCCGTCACCGCCGACGGCTACCGCTACTTTTTGCGCGTCGGCGAACTGCGCGACCGCATCCACGACATACTCGGCGACCTCGACACCAACGATTTGAGCAACCTCGCGGAGCGCGGACGGCGCGTGCGCGAGGCGATCTTGGCCACGCCATTTCCCGACGACCTGCAAAATGAAATCACCGCGTCGTATGCGGAATTGTGCCAGGAGTACGGCGAGGAAGCCGATGTCGCCGTCCGTTCGAGCGCCACCGCCGAGGATTTGCCCGGGGCCAGCTTCGCCGGGCAACAGGAGTCGTACCTCAACGTTCGAGGCAACCGCGCGATTCTCGACGCTTGTCGCCAGTGCATCGCTTCGCTCTTCACCGACCGGGCCATCTCGTATCGCGTGGACAAGGGGTTCGACCACTTTGCCGTCGCCCTGTCGATCGGCATTCAGAAGATGGTGCGATCCGATCTGGGCGCGGCCGGCGTGTTGTTCACTCTCGATACCGAGAGTGGATTCCCCGATGTGGTGCTGATAAACAGCGCTTACGGATTGGGCGAAAGCGTGGTCAAGGGCCGCGTCGATCCCGACGAGTTTCTGGTGTTCAAGCCGACCCTGAAACAAGGCTGCGGTGCCATTCTCAAACGAACGGTGGGACAGAAACAAGAGAAGCTCATTTATGCCACGGGCGGCGGGCCGAGTACGCGCAGCGTACTCGTGGCGAATGAGGACCGGGCGCGTCTAAGTTTGACCGACGACGAAGTGTTGACGTTGGCTCGCTGGGGATGCCTGATCGAGGACCATTACTCGATGAAGGCGGGGCGTCCGACGCCAATGGACATCGAATGGGGAATCGACGGACGCACGCGCGAGTTGTACATCCTGCAAGCGCGGCCAGAGACCGTCCACTCCCAGGCGCGCAAAGCGACGTTGGATATTTTTCGCCTGGATAAGCAGGGAACCGTGTTGCTCCAAGGCCGCAGTGTGGGCGAGAAGATCGGGGCGGGGAAAGTGCGCGTCGTCAAGCATCTGGACGAACTGCTCCGCTTCCGACCGGGCGAGGTGTTGGTGGCCGACATGACCGATCCCGATTGGGAGCCAACGATGAAAATGGCGTCGGCCATTGTCACCAATCGAGGCGGGCGGACGTGTCATGCCGCCATCGTGAGCCGTGAGATCGGCGTGCCCTGCGTGGTGGGTACGCAGACTGCCACCGCCGTACTCCAGACCGGCCAATCCGTGACCGTCTCCTGCGCTCAGGGCGAGGCGGGTTACGTTTACGCCGGCGTCTTGCCCTTCAGCCGGCAGACCATCGATTTGAGCAGTCTACCTCGTCCCCGAACGCACATTCTGGTCAACGTCGGCGATCCCGACCGGGCGTTCGGCTTGGCCTTTCTGCCGACGGATGGCGTTGGCTTGGCCCGCGAGGAGTTTATCATCTCCAGCGCCATCAAGGTCCACCCGATGGCGCTGATCCGCTTCGACGCGTTGCCGGAAGGACCGGCCAAGGAACGCATCGCCGAATTGACGCGCTTTAGCCCAGATCGTCCGTCGTACTTCGTCGATCGATTGGCCGAGGGCGTCGGACAGATCGCTGCTGCTTTCTATCCGCGCGAGGTCATCGTTCGCCTCTCGGACTTCAAGACCAACGAGTACGCCGGTCTGCTGGGCGGCGAGTTTTTCGAGCCGAAGGAAGAGAATCCGATGCTCGGCTTCCGCGGCGCGTCGCGCTATTACGATCCCCGCTACCGGGATGGTTTCTTACTCGAATGCCGGGCCATGAAGAAGGTGCGCGAGGAGATGGGATTGACGAATCTCAAGCTAATGGTTCCGTTCTGCCGCACCGTCGAGGAAGGGAAGAAAGTGTTGGAGGTCATGGCTGGAGCTGGGCTGCGCCGAGGCGACAACGGCTTGGAAGTGTACATGATGTGCGAGATCCCGGCAAACATCATCCTGGCCGAGGAGTTCGCCGAGATCTTCGACGGCTTCTCGATCGGCTCCAACGATTTGACGCAATTGACGCTCGGTCTCGACCGCGATTCGGAGATCGTGGCGCATCTGTTCGACGAACGCAATCCCGCGGTGATGCGATCCATCGCCGAGGTGATCCGCCGCGTCAAAGCACGCGGTCGCAAGATCGGCATCTGCGGCCAAGCGCCCAGCGACTACCCGGAGTTCGCGCGATTCTTGGTGTCGTGCGGCATCGACAGTATCTCGCTCAATCCGGATACCGTTCTGAAGACGACGCGCGACTTGGTCGAGATGGAGAAGAAAAATCTAGCGAATCGAGTGAGAACCCAAGACGCGGCGACCTTGCAGGAGGTTCTTTGACGGCCAAGGGTTGTCGGCACGCGGCCGACAATCGACAACACGAAGAGTCGTGGGTTCGGCGTCGAGTCGGACTCACGAACGGAGCGCGCGGCGCTGCGTTCACGACTCGCATACATCGAGGAGGCGTCTATGTCCGCCATGAAAACGATTCTGTATGCCACGGACTTTTCCGAATGCTCGAAGGCCGTCTTTCCTCTCGCCCGCGCTCTGGCATCCGAGGACGGCTCGCGCCTGATCGTGTTGCATGTAGTCCCAGCACATGCGCCGAAGGAGGGCTTTCTGCCGAACCTGGAGCCGACCACTGCCTTCGAGGAAGATTGGAAGAGCTACCGCGACGAGATGGAAAAACGCTTGTGGAGCCTGAAAGGCCCCGAAGATCGCGGGAAGGTTGAGTTTGTCTTGAAAGAGGGAGACGCCGCCGAAACGATCCTGTCGACGGCCAACGAAACCGGCAGCGATTTGATCGTCATGGGCACGCACGGACGCAGCGGCGAGTTTCTGCGGCTGATGGGCAGCGTGGCCGAGGAGGTATCGCTTCATGCCCCGTGCGCGGTCCTGACGTTCCGCATCGGCGGCAAAATGACGGAGCCAGCCCGCGAGTATCTCCTCGGAGCCGCGGTTTAGGTTCACCGAAGAAAAGTCGAAAGCGCGAGCGATGGGGCATCTTAAAGGCGATCCGCAAAGCCCCCTCTCCCCTGTACGCAGGGGAGAGGGGTTGGGGTGAGGGAGTGATTTTTCCGCATATTCTCGCCCCTCACCCCCGACCCCTCTCCCCTGAGTACAGGGGCGAGGGGGGCTTTGCGGATAGTCTCTAACCGTCCGAACGACCGCTTCCACGCTTCCTTTGCGTCTTTTGGACGAGCCTCGCGCGCGCTTCCTCCGCCTCGCGCGTCAACCGCGTGTCGGTGGCTCCGGCGGCCAATGTGCCGAGCAGCCGTTGTGCCTCGTCGTTGCCGATGTATTCCAGCACGGCCACGGCGCGAAGGTCGCGCACGGCGTCACCGGAGAGCAGAGCTTCGTCGAGGGCGTGGAGTAATCCTTCCACGCGCCGACGCACTTCCAACGAGGCTTTACTCTGCAACGTCTGTCGTAAGGCAGACCGTGTCGCTTCGCCCATTTTCCTCAATTCCGCCGTCGCGGCTTCGCGGAGGGCGAAGGAGTCGTTATCGAGGTCGGCGAGGAGCTGTGCCAGGCGGCGCGGGTCGGGTTTCACCGTGGCATGGAGGCGTTGGCGCAGCATCGGCAAGGCGCGTTCGGGATCGGCAATCAAAGTCCAGAGGGCGCGATGCGCCTTGGCCGCGTCCTTGTCGGCCAGAGCGCGCCAAGCCGCCTCCGTTTCCTCCGCCGTAAGCTGGCGCGCGGGCAATCGTCCGTCGGGGCTGATCCCCGTCGCATCCCACACCAGAGCCGTGCCGTCGTTGCCGACCGTCGCCAGTTGCCGGCTGTCGGAGGAGAAGTCCATCTGGACGAGATGGCCGCGACCGTGGCTCGGTAAAGTGCGGATCGGTTTCCCCGTCGCCGTCTCCCAGAGAACGAGCGTGTGCGCATCGTAAGCGGCTGCGAAAAGTCGGCCATCCGGCGAAAAGGTACGATTGACCGAATTCACGATCCAGGATAGATCTCCTTCTTTCCACGTCAGCCGTTGGAGCAGTCGGCCCGTCGCCGTATCGAGCAGACAGGGATCGCCGCGCGAGTCCAGCAGAGCGAGCAGACGCCCATTGCGAGAAAACACGGCGTTTTCCAGATAGTAGTCGGCGCAACTCAAGCGGAAGATCGGTTTGGCCCCAACCGTATCCCACAAGGCGAATGACTCATTATTCTCTAGTCCTGTCAGCAGCAGCTTTCCATCGGGAGAAAAAAGTGGGTGAAAAAAATAGGATCCACCCCATCCTGTCAAACCGTTCTCGTTCTGCCGCTCCATCCGATAAATCAGGCGTCTCTCGCAGCCCATTAAACGAGATTGTTCCTTTGCCGTATCCACGGCGAACAGGTGGATTGTCCTTCTTCTCCTCTCCCACTCGGCTATCGTTCGGCCGTCTGGCGAGCAGATGGCGTCCGGCCACTCTTTTTTGCCGCTCTTGCCCGTGGCCGTATCCCACACGAGCGCGGGATCGCTTGTGATCAAGGTTCGGCCATCGGGCGACCATCCACCGAAAAAATCCCGCTCGTTCGTGTCCGCGAAGCGCACGCGCTCTTTGCCGGTAGCCGCGTCCAGGAGGCAAAGCGGCCCAGAGTGGTCGCCGTCGCGGCGCAGCAGCAGCAAGCGGCTGCCATCGGGGGAAATCGCGCGCACTTCGCCGGGCAATTCAGCGATCGGCTTGCAGGGGCGGCCATCTTGCGCATCCAGGAGACGCGCCCTTCCACGATCCGAATTCTCGATCGAGACGCGCGCGTTCGGCGCAAACACCACGCTCGTGATCCGTCCGGGGTCCGCGAAGGGGCAGAGATCGCGTCCGGTGGCCGTCTCCCACAGGCGGAGACGGGAATCGGCCCCTCCCGCCGCGACGATTTTGCCATCGGCGGAGAAGAGGACGGCACCGGACACTTTGTCGAAGTGACGCAGTTCTCGGCCCGTTTTCGCGTCCCAGAGGCGGCAGACCATATTGCGATCCACCGAGGCGAGCGTCTTGCCGTCGGGCGCGAACGCGAGATCGTAGACGGGGGGAAAATGAATTTGTGGGCATCACCTCCGTTCGTCCGAACTTTCCAACTCCGTATCTCTTTCCCGTTGGCCGTCTCATAGATGCGGATCATCGCATCGCGGCCGGCTGTCGCGAGATAGCGGCCATCGGGAGAAAAGCTCAGGCAGCGCGATCTGTCCTCCATTTTCGCCGCCGGCTTCCACTCGCGTACTTTTTTGCCGCTCGCCGTGTCCCAAAGGCGGATCACGCTTTCCTCATTGGCGACGGAGGCCACGAGTCGAGTATCCGGCGAGAAGGCAATCGGTCGATCCTCCGCTAAGTTCCATGCTCCGAGCTTCTTGCCCGTGGCCGCCTCCCAGCGGGTTACACGGTCATTCTTGTTGCACTCGCAAAGTGCGAGGATATTCTTGCCGTCGGGCGAATACGCGATAGCGTTGGCGTCATCACGCTCTCGGATGTATTCGATGGCGAGGCGACTTTTGCCGGTGGCCAATTCGTACACTCGGATCTTGTCGGAGTCGGCCACGGCCAGATCGGTTCCATCGGGCGAGATGGTAAACGCGGATCGGTACTCTGCGTGGAAGTTGCGAACTTCGCGCCCGCCGGCGATCTCCCACATGCGGATTATTTCACTCGCAGCGTCGTAAGCCAGGATGTGCATCCCTTTGGAATCGAACGATAACCGCCCGAAGGGAAAGGTCCTAGGCAAGACGCGCAGGCGCGTGGTGCCGAGGCGATAAATGGCTCCCTCCGGCAGCGGATCGCCGAAGGCATCGATCCGCGCCGGCACCCCCTCGCCGTAGGCCGTCGTCCAGGAGATAAAGCAGAGTGCAAAAATGGCATTTGTCCGGCGACGAGACATAACCGATCTCTCCATCCGATGGAAGGGCGAAAACGGGAGATAGCGTTGTCATCACTGTAGCCGATAGCACAAAGTTGGTCTATCGGAGCCGGAAGCGTAAGCGACGGCTAGTTCTGCCGTCGCTAACGCTTCCGGCTCCGAGGGATAATCGCTGGTCTACCAATCCGAACCCATTACTTCGCCGCCGGCAGGCGTGAAAGCGGCCATCGCTCGCATTTCAAACGCCGACCGATAAGCCCGCGTCGGCCCCGAGTTCGGGACACCGACAGGCCCTACGTCACTTCTGCAAGCTCTGTAACAAAGCCCCGAACGCTTGCAGGGCTTGATTGAGTACCTCCGGCGGGGGGACGGGCAGCTTGAGGAAAGTCTCGCCGGTGCGTTCGTCGCGCTGGATCAGGGAGCGCGGGGTTGGGCCGTTGCCAGTGGGACCGGCCTCTCGCCGGTCCTTTAGGGGTGCCAGTTGTTGCAACAAGGAGAGGCCGGATTGGAAGAGGCTCGTCCACGGGTCGGACGGAGAGGCAGCTGCCATCGCGGTGGCCGGAGATTCCTCTTCCATCTCGATGGCGATGCCGAGGGGCGATGGCATGGGACGGCGGCCGCGGCGACGTTCTCTCGATTGCGGACCCGCCACTTCGTCGGGTGGGACGCGCAAAGCCTCTTCGGCATCCTCAATCAACTCTTCGGGGATCGCAGAAGTAGCCGATTCGACCGTCTCCATGAATTTGTTGAGCCGACTACCGCCGAGAAACACTTCTTTATCGCCATTGTCGAGAACGCCGGCGAACAGCGATTTCTTGAACTTCAACACCGACAACATGCCTTCCTCGATCGTGCCCTTCGCCACGAAGTTGACGACGCGGACGGGCCGGCGTTGGCCGAGGCGATGCACCCGACCGATACGCTGCTCCAACACGGCGGGGTTCCACGGCAGATCCATGTTCACCACCACCGAGGCGTGTTGCAGGTTCAGACCGACGCCTCCGGAGTCCGTGGATAGAAAGACGCGACAATTCGGATCGTCGCGGAAACGGTCGATCGTCTCCTTGCGTTTGTTGCTCGACAAGCCGCCGTGGAAGAGGACGTGATCCCACTTGCGACCCTCCAGGCGGCGCACCACCAGTTCGTGCATGCGCAGCCATTGACTGAAGACGACCGCTTTGGTTCCCGGCGTTTCCAACATTTCGTCGAGCAGCGTCGCCGCTTCGTCGGCCTTGGTGCCGCTATCGCTGCGATGATCGACGAGATAGCTGCTGTCGCACGACATCCGCATGCGCATCAGGGCGATCATCAGCCGGCGCTGATCCGCTTCGGAGAGAAAGTGGTAGCGCCGCCATTTCTGCACGACGCGCGCGACGATCTCACGGTTCTCCGCGTGGTGCTTGCTTTGCAGATCGGTCATCGGCACGAAGACGTTGTTGTCGATGCGTTCGGGCAATTGGTCGAGGACTTCGTCCTTGTGCCGACGAACGAGGATCGGCTCCAGGGTTTTGCCGATTTTGTCGAGATCCCGATAGCCCACGACCTTGCCGTCGTCGTCGCGGATCTGATGCTCGTGCAGCAAGCGGAAGGTAGGGCCGAGACGAAAACGATCCACGAACTGCACGATGGAGACCAGTTCTTCCAAGCGATTTTCCAGCGGCGTTCCAGTGAGAACGAGGGCGTGGGGGGCGGCGATTTTCTTGACGCTGCGCGCCGTGCGCGTGGTCCAATTCTTGATGCGCTGGGCTTCGTCGAGGACGACGAAATCCGGCCCCCAGGCTTCGACGAGATCGAGATCGCGATAAATCGCATCGTAATTGGTGATTTTGAAGAACGAATCGGCGGCGAAGTGGACTTCGCGCCGTTCGCGCAGTCCGTTGACGACTTCGACGCTGCGTTCGGAGCAGCGTTGGATCTCGCGTTCCCACTGGTGTTTCAGCGAAGTCGGGCAGACGATGAGGACGCGCTCGACGCCGAAAAGGCGGGCCATGATCTCGGCGGTGGCGATGGCCTGGACGGTTTTGCCCAGTCCCATCTCGTCGCCGAGTAGACAACGCCCAGCTCGCGCGGCGAACAACACGCCCTCGCGCTGATAATCGTAAAGCGACACTTTGAGTAGATTTTTGAAGGCGGCGCTGGCAACTCCTTTTGGAAACGCTTCGGCGACCCGCGCCCGGCGGCGTTCGGCATCGCGCACTTCGGCGATGAAGGCGAGTACATCGTCGTAACAGCGGATTTCGTGATCGTGCTTGGCGGCATCGGCGACGAAGGTTTCAAAGCGACCGAACGCTTCCGGCAACAGCGAACCCTCGGCGTCGAAATAGCGCGCGGCCAGGCGCGCGAGTGCGACGGGGCAATCGCTGCCGGGACGAAAGCGCACTTCGCGGCGCGCGCCGTAGTGCAGATAGACCTCGCTCTGAGGCGGTTGAAATCCGGCGCGCAGAGCCGAGACGCCGCCGCGCTTGCGTTCGAGGACCGACAAGGTGAACTCGATGTGTTTGCAAGTACCCAGCGTGTTGGTGGCGAAATCCGGACACGAACAGTAGTTGTCTCCCGGTTCCACGCCGCGAATGTGAACGCGGTAGGTATTGTTCGACTGAGGATTGGTGACGTGGAAGATGGAGAAGATCGGATGTTCGCCGACGTTTTCGATGCGGAAGTTCTGTTCGCGGCCAAACTGTCTCCGCAGTTCGATTTGCCAATCTTCCAACGACATGCCTTCCGGCTTGTGCAAGCGCGAGAGCTTGGGCTGACGGCGCTGTTTCGTTTGCGTTTGCTCCGCTTCTGGCTCGTTAGGTCGCACTGCGGCGAGAGGAGGTTTGCGACGTTTCGGTTGCTTACCGGAGGTAGACTTCTTCGGTCGCCATTGCATGAGACAATCTCCGCGATTTCCATTTGCCGAACAGCCGAGCAAAGTGCAGTCCATTCTAGCGAGTAGGGCAAGAGATCGCCGTCGATTTTCCTTCGTTTGATTGCTCGCTCAGAGGCTTCGCTTTGTATTCTTGGTATCGGGCGCGGACTCGGCTGAAACGATGCTGACAACGAATCGCCCATGCGTTACCATGACGAGGAAGAAATGTTTGCCCATTCGGAGACTCGTCATGCGCAATCTACCCCGCGGCGTGAAGCTGCTCGTATTCGGTGCGATTCTGTCCGGTTGCCTATCCAACAGCTCTACCTCCACGCGCTCTCCGGGAGACAAGATCGTCGGAATCGGGAAGGTTGCGCCGGATGCTACTGGCGTCGATTCCGCCGGGCAAGCGTTCAAGCTCAGCGACTCGCGCGGCAAAGTTGTTCTGCTCGACTTTTGGGCCGAGTTCTGAGGACCGTGCCGCGAATTGTTTGCTCACGAGCGGTCGCTCGTGCGGAAGTATGAAGGCAGGCCATTCGTACTGCTCGGCGTCAATGAAGACAGCAGCTTGAAGAAACTCCGCGACGCCGAAAAGAAGCACGATTTGAATTGGCGTTCGTGGTGGGACTCGGACGGCCTCATCGCCTCGCATTGGAGACTCGAAGGATTGCCGTCCCTCTATCTGATCGACGCCAAAGGGGTGATTCGCTGGAAAAGTTCGTTCCCTCTCGACCTCGAAGACATGGAGAAACAGATTGAATTGCTGCTGAAAGAAGCCGAAGATCGAGAGTGAGGGTTCCTTGAACCCGAGTGAGGCCTCGCGCGCCTCGGGGAGAGTTCATCGCGCTTGCACGGTCCAATTCGCGTTCGGCGTGACTACAATGAGGGTGGATTACGTTCGATCTTCCTCAACGTGGAGTCAATCGGAACATGACGAACGGCACGCGACCCAGCACCCTTCAAGATCTGCGCTCCAGCGGATGGATCTCGAAAACCGTCAAACGGGAAGTCCGCGACAACTTCTTACGGATGATGCAAGCGGGCGGCGATCTCTTCCCAGGCATCATCGGCTACGAAAACACCGTCCTGCCGGAGATCAACCTCGCCATTCTCGCCGGTCACGACATCCTGTTCCTCGGTGAGAAAGGGCAAGCCAAAAGCCGCCTGATGCGTTCCCTGGTCCGCTTTCTCGACGAGCAAATACCCTATATCGACCATCCCTCTTGTCCCGTACACGAAGATCCCTATCGCCCCATTTCGACGGCGGGGAAGCGATTGCTGGCCGAGTTGCCGGAAAGCCAGATCCGCATCGCCTGGTGGCCGCGCCAGCAGCGCTACGCCGAACGCTTGGCTCCCGGCACCAAGTTCGCCGACATCATCGGAGAGATCGACCCCGCCAAGCTCGCCGCTGGCGTCAGCATGTCCACCGAGGAAGCCCTGCACTTCGGCCTCATTCCACGCATGCACCGCGGGATTTTCGCCATGAACGAAGTGCCCGAATTGGACGAGTTGGTTCAAGTCGGCCTGTTCAACATCCTCGAAGAGCGCGACGTGCAGATTCGCGGCTATCCGATTCAGTTCGATCTCGACGTGCTGATTCTGTTCTCGGCCAATCCGGCGACGTACAACCGCTCCGGCAAGGTGATTCCGCAGCTCAAGGATCGCATCGGTTCGCTGATCCAGACGCACTATCCGCTCGATCGCTCGCTGGGCATCGACATCATGGAACAGGAAGCCGGCATCGATCTCGACGGCGACTATCCGGTGTTGGTTCCCTATTTTATGAAGGAAATCGTCGAGCAAATCAGCATGTGCGCCCGCAAATCGAAATACGTCGATCATCAATCCGGCGTCAGCGCTCGCTTCTCGATCGCCAACTATCGCACCATGGTAGCCAGCGCCCGCCAGCGCGGGGTGCGCCTGGGCGAACGTCCCGCCGTGCCGCGCATCAGCGACTTGGGCCATCTCTATTCGTCGTCGCTGGGCAAGCTGGAGCTGGACATGATGGGCAGCCAGCAGATGTCGGAAAGACAGGTTCTCGAAGCGATTCTTGCCGAAGCCATTGGAATCGTCTTCGCCGAGTACGTCGAAAAGAACGGCCTGGAAGAGATCGCGGGAGTCTTCGGCAAGGGAGTCAAAATCGAGGTCGGCGACTTGCTGCCGTCGTCGCACTATGCCGAACGACTCAAGCGCGTGCCCAAGGCATGGGACAAGGCATTCGAGGTCAATCCCAGCGAGAGCGAGGCGGTTCGCGCGTCGTGCGTCGAATTCGTCCTGGCCGGACTCTACGCCGCCGACCGCATCTCACGTTCGCAGAAACACGGTCGGATTACCTACGAGATTCGATAGAGGCGAACCGGCAGCGTAAGCTGCCGGGTTTCTGGCTCTCTACCCAGCAGCGTTAGCTGCCGGGTTTCTGGTTCTACCCAGCAGCTTACGCTGCCGGTTCGCCGAAATGCTGCCGAAATGCTAATGGGGCAGCGGTGTCTCCGCCTTCGAGGTGGTCTCCACGCGGCGATTCTCGTAGCGCTCGGTGCGGAGCGAGGCGAGTTCGGCGTTGAAGCTCTCGGAACTGGCGCGGTTCCAACAGCGGCGGGCCAACTCGGCGAATCGCCGCGCTTCCACGCCGCGCCCCTGTTGCTCGCACAAGACCTGCATGCCCAGGGCGGCGCGGACGCTGCCGGCGTCGTGGGCCAACGACTCCAGGAATGCTTCCTCGGCGACGGCATCGCGTCCGCTCTTCAGGGCCGCGATGCCCCAGCGCTCCATGTAATACGCGCCGTTACCCCAGGCGTGATGGGCGTAATCGTCTTTCGTCTTGTCCACGGCGCGGAACAGCAATTTCAAGCCGGCGTCGGCGTCACCCGTTAGGCACATCTGCCATCCTTGGGTCTCCCACAGGCGGCACGCCAGCGACTTGTCGTTGGGCCGGTCGCGCAGCGCGTGTTGCAAAACTTCGATTTCTGGAAGCGCGCGCGCCGCGTCGCCCTGCTTGAGATGCAAAAGGGCCGAATAGTAGGCCGGTGTCGTCTTGTCGTTCTTGTTGGCCTTGCTCATCTCGTCGATAAGTTGCCTCGCTCCGGTCCAATCGCGTTGGGCCAGGCGCAGCTGGAACCACAATTGCCACGGCTTGAATCCGCAGGCGCGCTGTTCTTTTTCGATCTCGCAAGCCTCGGCGAAGCGGCCGTCGTGAATCAACGAGCGCAACAGCGTTTCGACGTGATGGGCGTACTGCGAATCCTCGTTCGGCTTGACCTTCATCTCTTTGTGATACGCGCGTTCGATCTCGACGGCGCGGGCCGAGCGATCCGAGGTTCGCGCCCAGCGCCCGATGCGCATGGCCAGATGCGCTTGCATGTGAAAGGGGTGCGGAATGCCCGGCGACGACTTGATGTAATTCTCGGCATAAATCCATCCCAAGGCCGGACGGCGCGAGTTCTCGTAATAGTGCAGCAATTCGTGATTGGCCCCCGGATGTAGCGGGTTGACGCGCACCAGCGCTTTATAGAAAGGAACCGACGAAGCCTGACCGCCGAACAACCGTTCGCCTCCCGCCAGCTGGGCGCGATAGTACCACGCTTCCTCGTCGTCGTCGTACAGGGCGATGAGATTATCGAGGGTGGCGATAGCTTTGCGCTTGCGCGCCTCGCCGTCGCCGACGCCGGGCGCTTGTCCTTTCTCTTGCATGCGCGCCAGGATTAATAGCTGTTCTCGATGGCTGGCGCGCTCTTGCAGTTTACTCGCTTTCAACAGGGCTTCGGTGTGATTGTTCTTGCCCCAGCGTTCGAGCGCGCGGCTGAGTCCCCACCACGCCAACGGACATTCCGGATCGTAAACCAGCGCCGTCTCGAACGAGCGCGCCGCTTCCATCCACACGTACGAGTAGAAATATCCCAGCGCCCGATCGAAGTATACTTGGCATTCCGGCGAGGTCGTGCTGATGCGATAGCGCACCGAGCAGAGATCGGGAACGAGCTTGGATGGAGCGAGCCCGGTCATGGGTAGCTTGTCGGGGAGTTTCTTGGGTGCTTCGGCGCGGAGCGAGGCCGGCGCGAGGAAAGCGAGGAACAGTACGGCAAGCGCGTGGTGGAAGTGCATCATAATCCGGTTCCTTCGAGGCGGGTTGCACGGATGGCTGATGCTTTATTGTGGGGGATTCGCCGCCGGATTACCAGTTCCTTTTGTCGGAATCTCGAAGAATTCCGCGAACGTCTCACGGCGCGTCCACCGCGATGCGGACGCGCTGCGCCGTTCGCGCCGTCGTTGCACATTTGCCGCGCGAACAGGTGGCCATGCGCGACCATCCCTCGTCGTCCTCTTCCGCCGGCATCGCCATCGCCTGCATCATCTCTCGATAATAGCGAGCGTACTTGCCGTTAAAGAAGATCAACTGAATCTTGTTCTCTTCGTCGAGGTGGAAGCGCAAGCTGTACGGTCGAAGCAATTCGACGCGATGCCGTCGCACGCGCTCTTCGATCCACCACGAGGAACCCCGTTGAGCCAGATCTTCGGCGCTCGTTAGGACATCGGCAATGAGAAGGCGAAACTCATGCACGCTGTCGCCGTTCACGACCGTCGGAGCGAGGGCGGCCAAAGGTGCCTGCATGCGAACGCGCCGGCGCGGCTCCTCGACGACTTTGCCTCCTCGATTCCAGGCGGCGATCCAGGCGTTGAGACGCGGCCCCCAATCCGGCTGCGATGCGCCGGTCTGAATCACAACCAACGGATCTTGACTGGTCAAAACCGTCTCAAACAGTTCGTCGAAGCCGTCGGTTTCGACGTATTGGAGAACGGAAGGTTTGATGTCGGGCGGAGGGGGAGCGTGGTAAGTGCGGACGTTGCGGTTCGATCGGCAACTCAGCGAAGTGAGGCAAGCGATCAAAAGAGCCGCTAGGTATTGGCTCCGAAGGCGATTTGGTAACATGAGCGGACCCACCCTTCGTCGAGCGCCGCCCGACGGCCTGCCCCCGAGTGAACGATCGACTGTGCAAAAGAATGGCGGGAGGATATGCCAAAAGGACGGCATCGTGTCCAGAGCAATTTTCGGGAGGAAAAAGATGCCGCTCCGCCCTTCCTTCGCTATTGTCTCCTCAGAACGTACGCGCAACCGCGAACCGGCACACAAGGGAGACTCTCGCATGGGTATCAACGCGCCTCTCAATCGCAAACTTCGCATGGGCCTCATCGGCGGCGGCCAAGGAGCCTTCATCGGCAAAGTCCACAGCATCGCCGGAACGATGGACAATCGTGGTGTCCTCGTCGCCGGAGCGCTGTCGTCCGATCCGGTCAAAGCCAAGGCGTCGGCCCCAGATTACGACATCCCCGATAGCAGAGCCTACGGATCGTACAAGGAGATGATCGAAGGCGAGTTGAAACTGTCCGCCGACCAACGTATGGACTTCGCGGCCATCACCACGCCCAATCACACCCATTATGAGATTGCCAAGGCGCTCGTCGAATCCGGCTTCAACGTCGTTTGCGACAAACCGATGACCTTCGATCTCGCCCAAGCCGAGGAACTGGCGAAGCTCGTGCGGAAAACCGGCGTCGTCTTCGCCGTCACCCACACCTACACCGGCTATCCTCTCGTTCGCCAGGCCCGCGAGATGGTGCGCGGCGGCGAGCTGGGCGAGATCAACGCCATACGATCCTCTTACATCCAAGGCTGGCTGCGCACGCGCCTGGAAACGTCGGGACAGAAGCAAGCGAGCTGGCGCACCGATCCGAAGAAGTCCGGCGCGTCCGGCTGTTTCGGCGACATCGGCACGCACGCCTACAACCTCGGACGCTATATTACCGGACTGATGCCGGATCAGATTTCCTGCCAGCTCAAGTCGTTCGAGCCGGGTCGAGCGCTCGACGATTACGGCACGGCCATCATTCGCTACACCAACGGAGCGCTGGGAACCGTGACGGCCTCGCAGATTTCCCACGGGCGCGAGAACGAAGCCTGGATCGAGATCGACGGAACGAAGGGATCGCTCGAATGGCGACAGGAAGAGCCGAACAAGATGCTGTTCCGCGTCAACGGCAAGCCGCAACAGATCTACACCCGCGCCGGCGGCCCCTACCTCGGCGGGTTGGCCAGTCGTTCCTCGCGCCTTCCCAGCGGCCACCCGGAAGCATTTCTCGAAGCCTTCGCCAACGTCTACACGGCGGCATACGAAGACATGATTGCCCGGGCCAGCGGTAAGAAGTTCGACGATTCGCACGGCATCTATCCCAATGTGGTCGATGGCGTGGAGGGCATGCACTTCATCGCCCAATGCGTGGCGAGCGCCGCGGAGAACGGCGCGTGGAAGCCCCTGAAACACTCCTTATGCCGTTCGTGAGGACGCACACCCCCTTCCGAGCCGTGGGCGAACCGGCAGCGTAAGCTGCCGGGTATCTTTCACTGCTCGTTCCCACGCAGAAAGGCGAAACAGCAGCGTAAGCTGCCGGGTATATTTCCCACACAGGACGGCGAACCGGCAGCGTAAGCTACTGGGTATATTTCCCACACAGGACGGCGAACCGGCAGCGTAAGCTGCCGGGTAGCTCTCGCCTGGCAGCGGTCGACTCCCGGTTCTCCGTCCATTACAATGGGATCGTCAACAAGAGCTTCTCCGATAGGCGTCTCTCACCCTGTGCGCGGAGGGAGAGGGTTTGGGGTGAGGGGGGCTTTGTGGATAGGCTCAACCAAATCGAGGAGCCTGCGAATGACTACGAACCGTCGTGACTTTCTCAAATCGTCTTTGGCCGGCGTGGGACTGGTGACTTGCAGCCTCGGCGCTCCGGCATTTCTGGGACGCACCGCCGCAGCCGCGCCGAAGGCCGGCAAGCCCGGCGCGAAGGACACCATTCTCGTCGTCATCGAACTGACCGGGGGAAACGATGGACTAAACACCGTAATCCCCTATAAGGATGCGGAATACGCCAAATTGCGTCCGACCCTGCGCCAACCTCAAGCTCAGATCAAGAAAATCAACGACGATCTCGGTCTGCATCCGTCGCTGACGGGCTTGGCCGAGCTATTGCACGACCAGGCTTTGTGCGTGGTTCAGGGCGTCGGCTATCCCAATCCGAATCAATCGCACTTCCGCTCGATGGACATTTGGCAGACGGCCAGTCTGGCCGAGAGCGCCAGCGAAGGCTGGCTCGGCAAGGCGCTCAAGGGGCTGCCCGGCGTGCCCTCGTTCCATCTCAAGAGCGACAACGAACCGTCGCCGTTGGCCCTCGACGGCGCACCGGCACGGGTTCCGTCGATCAAGACGCTGGAGGAGTTTCAATTGCAAGTCGCGGCGTCCAGCGGAGCGGACAAGAAGGAGCAGCGCGAGATTATCGAAAGCGCGGCCAAGTCGGGCGGTACCTCGCCAGCCCGAAGCGAAAGCGACGGGAGCGGACTTCTCGATTTCGTGCAGCGCACGGCGACGAACACCTACGCCAGCAGCCGCCGTTTGCAAGAGGTCGGCAAGAATTATCAGTCCAAGTCGGCGTATCCGAACACGGCGCTCGGCGGTCGGCTCAAACTCGCCGCCCAGCTCATCGATGCCGGTTTGGGGGCGCGGCTGTTCTACGTCGCCCACGGCAATTTCGACACGCACGCCACGCAAGCCCCGGCCCACGCCAATCTGTTGACGCAACTATCCGAAGCCGTGACCGCGTTTTTCAAAGATCTGTCGGCGCGCGGACAGCGCGACCGCGTCTTGATTATGACGTTCTCGGAGTTTGGCCGTCGGGCCAAAGAGAACGGCAGCCGCGGCACCGATCACGGCTCCGCCGCACCCATGTTCCTCATTGGCGGCAAAGTCAAGCCCGGCCCCGTCGGCGAACATCCGAGTCTGACGAAGCTCGAACTGGGCAATCTCAAACACCACACCGATTTCCGCCAAGTCTACGCTGCCATCCTCGACAAATGGCTTGGCGTTCCCAGCAAGGAAGTACTCGGCGCGGAGTTCAAGCAAGTCGAGGTTTTCAAAAGCTAACCGGAACGACTGTTCGGTTAGCCGCGACGCGCCAGCGGAGCGGGGCAGTCCTCGCGCTCCGCTGGCGCGTCGCGGCTAACCTGGGACGGAGGATCCTTGACGGCATCGGATTTGAGAGTAACATAGGGGAGATTTCAAAGACAACTCAGGGAGTGCATTTGTGATTTCACATGCCGAAATAAAGTCTCTCCAGATCCAGGGCGATTATCCTTCCGTTTCCATTCTCGCACCGACGCACCGCACCGCTCTTTGCTTTAACTCGGGTGGTTTCGCATGAGTCAAGTTGGCGAAGTTCTCCACGAGGACGCTCCGCTGTCTTCGACCGAGACGCCGAGGGGTTTTATGCCGCGTCGTTCTCGCTCCGACGGAATGGCCTTCGGCAAGGCGCTCAGGAAGCACTGCCCGCGCAGCTGCCACGCCCTCTGGGATACTCCGGCGGAGCGCCCCGATCCGCTCCACATAATCGCCGAAAGCAATGTGGGGCGTCTTCCCGATCTGATTCCCATTCGCCACGGGCGCATGTTGGCTTCTCCGTTCACTTTTTTTCGCGGGACCGCCGCGATTATGGCGGCGGACTTAGCTGGCACTCCGACGACCGGCCTGCGCGTACAATGCTGTGGCGACGCGCATCTGGGTAACTTCCGCTGCTTTGCCACGCCGGAGCGGCGCATCATTTTCGACATCCACGATCTGGATGAAACCCTTCCCGCGCCGTGGGAATGGGACGTCAAGCGCCTGGCCGTCAGTTTCGTCCTCGCTTGCCGCGACAACGGCCTGAGCGAGCAATTCGCCCGGGAAAGCGCGCTGGCGTGCGTTCGCTCGTATCGTCGACGCATGGCCGAATTTAGCTCGATGCGGACCTTGGAAGTCTGGTATGCCCGCTTCGAGGCGGAGGAACTCGTGGCGAGCATCGAAGACCCCAACATGCACAAGCTCACCCTCAAGGGGCTTGCCAAGGCCAAGAACGTCTGTCTGGTCGAAGAAGTGTTTCCCAAACTGGTGGACACAACCGGCGATGCTCCCAAGATTAAAGACGATCCGCCCTACATTTACCATCATCTCCCGCACGAAGAAGACTTGTTCTACAAGGCGATCGCAGAGGCACTGATCGCCTATCGCGCGTCGTTGCCGGACGAGCGGCGCGTCCTCCTCGATCGCTTTCGCGTTCAAGATCTCGCCATCAAGGTGGTGGGCGTAGGCAGCGTGGGAACCGTGTGTTGCTTGGCGCTGTTCTTATCTGTAGATAATGAACCTCTTTTTCTCCAGGTCAAAGAGGCGCGTCCCTCGGTCTTGGAGCCATTTGCTGGCAAAAGCGCCTACGCCAATTGCGGAGAGCGCGTCGTGCAAGGGCATAGGCTCATGCAATCGGCGAGCGACATTTTTCTCGGATGGACCCACTCTCTCACCGGGCGGCACTACTACGTTCGCCAGTTGCGGGATATGAAGATGAAATTCCCCATCGAGAAGTTTAAATCCGTGGAGATGAACTACTTCGCCCGCTGGTGCGGTGCGACTCTGGCACGCGCGCACGCGCGTTCGGGTTCGCCTGCGGAGATCGCTGGATATTTGGGAAAGGCCGACACGTTCGATCGTGCGGTCGCCGCGAGCGCGGTCGTCTATGCCGATCGAGTCGAACGCGATTACGAACGGTTCGCCAAAGCGGCGCGGGACGGAAAAATCGAAGTGCGTCTCGATAGCGATGGCTGACGGACGCGAAGCATTGTTAGAAGGTGGAGGAAAAAGAATGCCGCGAGCTAAACCGATTGTTCTGGCCATCGTCTTGGCCCTGATTTGCACCGATGCCTTTGGGCGCGAAACGCCGATTCCCCGACCTAACGTCGTCGTCATTCTCGCCGACGATTTTGGTTGGGCCGATCTCGCTTGCTATGGCAGTAAGTATCACAAGACGCCGAATCTCGACCGGATGGCCGAGCAGGGGATGCGCTTTACCGATGCCTATGCCGCGTGTCCGGTCTGCTCACCCTCTCGCGCCGCACTCCTTACCGGCAAGTATCCCGCGCGCCTGAATCTCACCGATTGGCTGCCGGGGCGACCGGATCGACCGGATCAGAAACTCTTACGACCGGCGATTAACCAGGAATTACCGGCGAAAGAGACGACATTGGCCGCCGCGCTGAAAAAGGCGGGCTATGCCACCGGACACATCGGCAAATGGCATCTCGGCGGCAAGGGGTCGCTGCCCCAGGATCGCGGTTTCGATGTCAATATCGGCGGTGACGAAGCCGGATCGCCGCGCAGCTATTTTGCTCCGTACAAGAACAACAAGGGCGTATTCATTCCGGGACTGGAACGCGCTCCAGAGGGCGAATATCTCACGGATCGACTGACCGATGAAGCCGTGCAATTCATCGACGGCAACCGCGACAAGCCGTTTTTCCTTTATCTCGCCCATTACACGGTTCATATCCCTCTCAAGGCGAAAAAGGACTTGATCGCCAAATACAAACAGGGTAGGCCGGGGCAGCAAGGCAATCCGATCTATGCCGCCATGATCGAAAGTCTCGACGATGGCGTGGGGCGCATTCTGAAAAAGCTCGACGAATTGAAACTGTCGGAGCGAACGCTGGTCGTCTTCACGTCGGACAACGGCGGTCTGTGCGTGGCGGAGGGGCCGAACACTCCGGCGACGATCAACGCGCCGCTGCGCGAGGGCAAGGGCTATCTCTACGAAGGCGGCATCCGCGAACCGCTGATCGTCCGCTGGCCCAGCGCGGTCAAGGCAGGCAGCGCGTGCAAAACGCCGGTGTGCGGCATCGACTTGTTCCCCACGATTCTCGATGCGTGCGGCGTCAAGAACGAGGAGCCGGTCGATGGCGTCAGTTTGCTGCCGCTGCTCAAGGGGGGCGAGTTGAGACGCGAAGCCCTGTATTGGCACTACCCGCATTACAGCAATCAGAGCGGCAAACCGGGTGCGGCTATCCGCGCCGGCGACTACAAGCTCATCGAGTTTTTCGAGAATGGCCGACGCGAACTGTACGATCTCAAAAAGGACGTAAGCGAGTCGCACAATCTTTTTTCGGAGAAGGCGGCGCTCGCCCAAACACTGAGCGAGAAGCTGACGACGTGGCGCAAGGAGGTGGGCGCGAAGGAGATGAAGCCCAATCCCAGCTATGTGCCGAACCCGCAGAGCAAGACTGGGATCGTGTCCTTGCCGGCGCGGACGGCGGAGGTTCACGGTCTACAGCTTCGCTACGAACCGCTGCCGCACAAGAACACGCTCGGCTTCTGGACGCGCGGCGACGATTGGGCGTCGTGGGAGTTCACGATCGACAAGCCGGGCACGTTCGCCGTCGAGGTGTTGCAAGGGTGCGGCAAAGGGCAAGGCGGCAGCGAGGTAGCGATTGTCGTGGGCGAACGCTCGCTCTCCTTCACCGTCGAGGACACCGGCCACTTTCAAAACTTCAAGGCGCGCACGGTCGGGCAGATCAAACTGGACAAACCGGGTCGCTATACCTTGGCGGTGAAAGCCAAGAAGAAAGCCGCCGCCGCCGTCATGGACCTTCGCTCCGTGACGCTGAAACCTATCGACGCTCGGAATTGATGCCGTCGGCGGAGATCGGCACGGGAGGCGCGGGTTTCACCAGGAGATCGAGGACGCCGGCCCAGAATTGCTCGTCGGCATCCTTCTCCCATTCGATGCCGATGGCTGTGTTCTCCGCGCTGCCCGTTTTGTGTTGCTTCAGCACCAGCGCGAAACGCCGGCCCGATTTCGTCTCGCCGTTCAAACGGATCGTACCGTCGTCGATAGGGTTGACGGCTACGATGACGTTGGTTTTTCCGAGCGCGACGCGCAATTGTTCGGCCACTTGACCGACCGAACCGGAGACGATTTGTCGATGGCCGCCCGCGCCCGGCCAGGACATCAAGAACCAACCCGTCGAACAGCCCGCCACGGCAAGCAATAGCGCGGCGACGTACACAAACCCCATGCGACGAGGCATGGTTTCGCCCTCCAGAGAAACACTTTGTTGGAAAAGAAGGGCAATCTCATAGCCGAGGCCGCGATGCAATGCAAGAGCAATCCGCGACGGCGACAAGGCGAACCGGCAGCGTAAGCTGCCGGATATTAGCTCTCCCCTGGAACGACAAGTTCGCCTTCCGTCTCGGTTCGTCGATGGAACAGTTCCATCAGTCGTCGCGTCATCGGGCCAGCCGCTCCCGTTCCGATCGTCCGTCCATCCACCTTGACCACCGGAGCCAGTTCGCCCATCGTGCCCGTGCAAAACATCTCGTCGGCGCGATAAATCTCCGTCAACGACAGATCGCATTCTTCATGGGGGATGGCGTTATCGCGGCAGATTTCGAGAACGGTCGTGCGCGTGATCCCCTCCGGACAGGCGACGACGCGGCTGGTGGACAGCCTACCTCGATAGGCGATGAAAACGTGGGTGGCGTTGGTCTCGGCCACGAAGCCGCGCGCGTCGAGCATGAGCGCGTCGTCGGCTCCCGCCGCGTTGGCCTCGATCTTGGCCAAAATCGACGGCAGCAGGTTGCAATGATGGATTTTCGGATCGAGACAGTCCGGCGGCGGACGCCGCACACTGCTGGTAATGAGGGTGACGCCGCTCTTGTCGTAGACCGGCCGCTTATGCTCGGCCAACACGATGAGCGTTGGACCAGACTGATTCAAGCGCGGGTCCATGCCGGACGTGATTTTGACGCCGCGCGTCAGCGTCAAACGAATATGCACGCCGTCGCGCATCCCATTGGCTGCCAGCGTCCGCCGGATTTGCTCCACGATCTCGTCGTGCGAAGGAATCACCGCGAAGGCCAAGGCCAAGGCCGAACTGCGCAATCGGTCGAGATGCTCGCGCAATTTGAAGATGCGGCCGTCGTACAGGCGCAATCCCTCCCACACGGCATCGCCACCCTGAACCGCGGAATCGAACGGACTGACGCCGGCTCGATCGCGGTGCAAGAGTTCGCCATTTATGTTGACAATCAAATCGCGGTTCATTTCGTTGAAGGTTTGTAACATCGCCAGTACCACAAATAGAGATTCACCACGGAACGCACGGAATACACGGAAAAAGAAGAGAAAGAGTAAATCAACGAATAATGCGCTCGTATTCGAGCTTGGGATGATGACCAAAATTAAGAGGAATGCCGAGGCGGAGACCGGTGACTTTGAGATAATTGTGAATCTGCTTGCGATGCGCGTCGTCTAACGCTGAGACGGCTTTGATTTCCAGAATGATTTTGTCGAAGCAAATAAAATCGGGCTTAAACGTCTGCTTTAGCATGCGTCCTCTGTAGGCGATCTGCAATTCGGATTGCGAGAGAAACGATATGTTTTGGAATTGAAGCTCCAATTCCAAGCACTCTTGATACACCGTTTCCACAAAGCCGCAGCCCTTGTCTTTGTAGACCTCAAAGCAGGCCCCAAGAATCGCGTGACTCTCTTCTTCAAACAGCAGCGACACGGCATGCCCCTTTCTTGTTTTCTCTTTTTGTCTTTTTTCCGTCCCTTCCGTGTATTCCGTGGTGAACTCCTCTTCATCCCGCATATACTCGGTGTTGGTACAGTTCGTGGTACAAATCTTCGCACTCTTTCAATAGTTCTTTCAGCGGTTCGGGGACGTGTGCGTTTTTGGGCTTGTACGGTTGAAACGTCGTGGTCTTCTCGACGGCGGCATACCAGTATTTCGCCCACACACCATCCGTCTTCCGTGGTCCGGGCGGCCACGACAACATCGCCTCGGTGAACGGCACGTTCAAGGTATCGCACAATAATCCGAGAGTACGGCGCGGATCATCGAGGACATCGCGGGCATCGAGAATCGGCGGCTTGCGTCCGGTGCGCTCCGTGACTTGTTGGAATATCTCAAACTGTTGCGGCAAACCCGTGTCGGCGAGCGTCGGTTGCGGCAAAAAGTGGAGGAGCGAGGTCAACATTTCGCGCGGTTCGCGAATGAGAAAACAGTTCGTCACCTCATCGAGCCAGCCGCGCTCCATGTTCGGCAGCAGATGGTGGGCCATGTGCTTTTGATAGAAAATCGATTTACCTTCGGGGATCGGTCCCGTCAGCCAGGCGGCGACCTTGCGCCAATCGTTCTCCTGATGGCGAATCACTTCGTCGCCGCCGGGATGAACGAGCTTGGTTTGCACCAGGTAGTGCGCGTAAAACGGCTCATCGCAAACGTAGGTATCGGGCCGATTGCCCCACGAGCGCATCAGCGCCGTGGAAATGTTACGCGGACCCGACCACATAGCGATACGCAGGGGATGCGAACTCATGATACTATCCACAGGGAAATCGCGTGTAAGCGGAAGACAACGCTCACGATAATCGCTCGTGCCATTTTTGAGGATCAACGGAGGTGTGAAATACGCCGTAGATTGTCACGGTCTTGTCCGCGCATTCGTAGAAAACAATATAGGGAAAGCGACGCACCAATCCACGGCGATAGGTCTCATAATAGAGGGCGTGCATCAGGGGAGTGCGAGCGATCGCCTGAATACAGGCATCGACGCGTTGTAGAAAATCCTCGCCCAAGCCGATGCGTTGGCGTTCGTACCAATCGTAGGCATCGGCGAGATCCCGCTCGGCTTCCGGCGCAATAATTATTTCAGCGGCCATAACGACTGCGAATCCTCCGCTTGACTTCCTCCCAAGATAGCCCTGAAGACGGGTTATTGAGAAGGTTCGCTTTCCTGCGAGCCAATTCGTCTTTCTGCCAGTCGTGAACCGGAACCCCTTCGGGAGTGGCCGCTAGGTCGTCCCAAAGATCCTCCACGAGTTGGAGTTTTTCCGACGGCGACAGATCGAAGATGGACCCATCATTGACATTCATCTTAACCATCTCCTCTTTATACGAAGGAGTTTCCAAGCAATTCATCCGCGCAGACTACGCCGGGCAAGGAGTCGGTCGCGGATTCCACTCGGAGGAAACCGAGTCTCGTTCTCTCGACGTACCTGATGTGCCGTCTGACGACGGCGTTCGAGGTATTCGTTCACTTCATCCTGATGACGAAGATAATAGCCGAGGACGATGTAGACCTTATCGAGTTGGAGCGAGGGATACTGTTCGGCGATGGTTTCCGCCGTCGCGCCCTCTCGGAATGCGGCTACGACGGTATCGAGAGTTACGCGCGTACTACCGATACGGACTATACCATCCGCATCCGTGGAAAGAGGCACGGGTTCTGAAAGTATCGACATCGCTCGCCTCGATTCCAGCTAGGGTCGGCGTCTTCGCTAAATGACCGTTCAAGTCATGTTATCGCGTCTCCACCGTCACCGCCATGACTACCGGCGCTGTGCGATCCGGTCCTTTGAGCAACTCGATCTCCTTAATCGTCTCCGCGCGATCCGGCGTCACGGCGAGATAGCGCATCTGGCAGCCGCGCAGATCGAAGGCGAATTGGGAACCGGGGACATCGACGCGGCGGATGTAGTCGGCGAAGTGTTCGCCGTTCTTCAAGGGGTGATCCTCCGTCTTGCCGTCGGCGTAGTGCAGGCGGACGATTGCGGAGACCGTGCCTTTCTCGCTATAGGGGAAGCCCCAACCGCTGACGCCGCTGAGGAGGTGAATCGCCTTCGCGGAGGTGTTGCACGGCATCTTGACCGACTTCGGCATCTTGGGCGGGTAGTCGCCGTTGTCGCTTTGCAGCATCACGACATTCTTTACTTTGCCGCGCTGCGGGTCGATGAGATAGAACGGCACATCGTTGAACGTCTTCGGCTTCCAGTCGGCGAAGACAAGACGGCCTCCCCGATCGCTCTTATAGAACATGCTCTGGGCGCTGGTGATGGTAGCGACTTTATCGAGAGGAATAGGCACATATTTCCCCTTGGCCGTCAGGAACTCCAGCAGATTGCAAATATCGTCCTTGCTCAGTTGCTTCTCGAACCCCTCAGGCATGATGGTGCGATTGGAGGCGGTCATTTCGTCGATGTCGTCGCGCAAGACGGTGTGGCGCTTCGCCTCGGTATCCACGATTTCGAGCGCCGTTTTCGTCTCCGAGGCGAGCAAGCCGTTGAGGACGCGCCCGGCCTTGGTGGTCACGGTGTACTGCCGGAAATTGCCTTCGACCGAGCTGTTCGGATCGAGGACTTTTTGGATAATTTTACTCTTCGGATGGACATTGAAGCCGGTCAGATTCGGCGCGATGGTCTCGCCGGTGTCGCCGTGGCGATGGCACTTGGCGCAGATGCTCTTAAACACTTCAAACCCTTTGCGGGCATCGCCGGTTTTCTCGATCAGCGGCAAGTACTCGTCGAGAACCTTCTTGCGGTCGGCACTGGGCAAGCGACCGCCGCGCGCCAGGATCGTGCGGGCGCGGTCGGCGAGTTTCTTGTCGGGATGTTGGGTCAATTGCTGCGATTGATCGAGGCTCAGATCGGCGGCGGGCACGGTTCCTTTTTCCATGCCGTCGAGCAGAGCGCGCGACCATTCGGGCCGTCCTAGAAGGATGGCAACGGCCTTCTGACGCAGACGCGGCGTGAACTGATTCCAATGTTCGAGAAGGACGGCGGCGACATCCGGCGAAGTCGCCAACCCAGCGGCGTCGAGGATGCCGGCGGACAACGTGGGACTCGCCTTCGGCGACACCTCGGCGAGTAGACTCTGGAGTACGTCGCGGTTGGGCTGCATCTGAGCGAGGCGCTGCGCGGATTCGATGCGATCCTGTTCCGATTTCTTCTCATCGCCAACAATTGCCAGCAGTGTCTTGCTGAGACCGGCCAGCGCCTTCTCGAAGCGCGGAGCCATGCCCCAGCGTCCGGCCAACGTGGCGAGATGCAGTTGGCCGTTCGATCCCAGTCTCGGCATGGCGGCAACGAGCGCTTCGCGGGTGGCTTCGTCGAGTTTCGGCGTCTTATTCCTCGGCCAACCGGCGGCGATGCCTTCGAGGAATAGATCGACCGAGGCGGATTCGGCATTCTTTAGAGCGATTAAAAGACCGCTTAAGTCGCTATCGTCGCCGGCGCGGGCATAGTGTTCGGCGACGATGCGAGCCGTGCGACGAGCGGCATCGGTATTCGATTTCGCGGTTAGGGTGGCGGCGAGGAATCCAGCCGTGTGGCGCGCGGCGGCGCAGGTGGCCGCCGCAGGAATCCAACGGTCCTTCTCGTTCTCCGGCGACATCAGCAATTCGTGAATGGCGATACCCGCCTCTCGTGAGGGCGGCATTTCGCTGAGAACCAGCAGCGCGGTGCGGCGCATCAGCGGTTCGCGGGCTGTCAGGAGATTGGCTTTGAGGATCGCCTCGACGGATTCCGCCTTGCGCGGCAAGGCGACGAGCGCTGTGCGGCGGACTTCGGGCGAAGCGTGTTTCAAATCCTTTTCGAGCAGGCCCGTCGTTTTCGTATCGGACTTCTCGAAAGCACCGAGTCCGCGCATGGCCCAGAGTGCATGAATGGCCGGCAGATTTTCACCGACTTCGTCCGTCTCGGCGCTCGCTGCCAGTTCGGCGAGCGCAGGTAAGACTTCGCTTTTGCCGCGTTCAACGAGTCGCCATTGCGCCTGCAAGCGCCAGAACATATTATCGCTTTTGAGCGCGGCAACGAGTTCCTTCGGTGTTGCCTTGTCGAGATCGAACTGAGGCGATAGCTTCGTGTCTTCGTTGACGATGCGATAGATACGGCCATGCTTCTTGTCGCGCAGCGGCGTTTCGTAGGCGTTGCCCTTGCCGGTCTGGAAGCCGGGCGGCGTCGGATTGTGCTGGACGATGTAGTTGTACCAATCGAGAACCCACACCGCGCCGTCGGGACCGACCTCCGCGACGATGGGTGAGGTCCATTCATCCGAACTCGACAGCAGATTGAATCGATCGTGCGTGACGAAATTGCTGCCCTGTTTGTCGAGCAGACATTGGGCGACGAGATGGCCGGTCGGCTCGGCGACGAAGGCGATGCGGTTCCAGTACGATTTGGGAAACTGGCGCGCCGTATAAACGGCGTGTCCGGCGGCGGCGGTGAAGCCGTCGTGAAAATCCACTTGACGGATCGCTGTTATCGGATGAAACTTGTAGTAGTCGGCCATGCGCACTGTGCCTTTGCCCAACAGGCCCCGCACCGACTCGAAGTAGCGATTGGGGATGGCCAAGTACGACGAATGTTCGCCGTTGGCCGTCGAATAGACGATCTCTCCCGATTCGTCGAAGCCGAGTCCCCAGGTGTTGTTGGATGTCGAGCCGAGAAACTCCAACTCCGAGCCATCCACTTTGAAGCGGAATAGTCCTTGGCCGAAGCGATGGCGTTTGCCGCCGACTTCGCCCTCGAAGCCAGCATAACCGACCGTGGCGTAAATCCAATTGTCGAGACCGAGCCGCAGATTGCTCGGTCCCGCGTGGGTATCATTGGTGCGAAAGCCGCTGAAAAGCACCTTGTGAACGTCCGCTTTGCCGTCGCCGTCGGTGTCTTTGAGGAACAGAATCTCCGGCGCTTGGGCGACGATCAATCCGCCGTGAACGCAGACCATGCTCGTCGGAATGCTGAGCTTGTCGGCGAAGGTGGTGAACTTATCGGCTTTGCCGTCGCCGTTCGTGTCTTCGGCCAAGATGATGCGGTCGTGGCCTTTGCCGTCGGGTTGCTTGTTGTTGGGATAATCGAGTGTCTCGGCGATGAAGGCGCGGCCGCGCCGATCCCAGGCGATGGCGATGGGCTTGACGATGTCCGGCTCGGCGGCGAACAGCTCGACGCGGAATCCACCCGGCACGCTCAGATGCTTCATCGACTCCGCCGGCGAGAGTGGCTTCTGCATCTTGTGCAGCCGAGCGCCGCGGCCGGCGCGATAGTTCGGTAATTCGCCTTCCTGATACTCGAACGGTTTCAGTTTGTATTCGTGATCGGGCCGACCGACCGCCCAACGAATGCCTTGAATCACGAGCTTGTGAAAATCGGCATTGCGAAAGACGCGCTCATCGTGGCCGGACGCGGTGTAGAAGACGCGCCCTTTGCCCTGCGTGCGCACCCACGTCCACGGCTCGCGCTGCTCGCCCTCTTCGCGCACCATGAGGACGCGGCGATCTCCCGCCAAGCGATGGTGCTTATAGGTTTCGTCCCAGGCTTCAAACTCTTGTACCCCCTTCATGGCCGGATGCTTGGCATCGACGATGC
Organism: Planctomycetota bacterium; assembly: GCA_021781415.1. Taxonomy (GTDB): domain Bacteria; phylum Planctomycetota; class Planctomycetia; order Gemmatales; family Gemmataceae; genus JAJPHU01. The sequence goes on along the minus strand of JAJXWW010000048.1, from coordinate 36,846 downwards.
GCGTGCGAAACACGCCCGTCTTATGGCTCTCGAACTGTCCGCCGATCAGGGAGATGTATTTCGGCGAATTAAGAAAACAGTACGAGGCGCAATGCAGTGCGATCAACCCCTTGCCATTCTCGACGAAATCCAACAGCGCCTTCTCTTGCTCCGGCGAAATCTTCGTGTGATTGGCGTAGATGACGAGGCCGTCGTAGCGCGAGAGATTCTTAGTATTCAGATCGTTGAGATCGTCGGTGTAGGCCATGTCGATGCCGGCGTGCGCCAAGGGCGACAGCAAATCGCCGGCACGCTCGATGGGCTTGTGATGGCCGGTATCGCCGAGGTATAGCACCTTAATGCGCGGCGATTCCGCGCTAGCGCTCGAAACGGATAACGTATAAACGGCACAAAGGATACCGAGCATTTTCGACATGATGTAATTCTCCTAACGACCTCTCACCAACGAAGTTGTTTCGGTTTGCTTTAATTCTATCGTTTCGCGCGAAACGATAAACCAAAGGCAAACCGTTGCCATCAACTAGCCTACGACGGCAGAGTTCAAGGTTTGCGATAGTAGGTGCCGCGAGCCGAGCGGCACTCGGCGTCCGGCTCGTCTCGCCGGACCTACTTCTGCGACAGACTCTCAGCGCTCTTCCGACGCGCATTACGGGACCAACGCGGGATGATTCCGAGCAATCCACCCCTCAACGACTTGAGCAAACTGCCGTGCTTGACGCAGCAGTTCCTCGGTTTCCGTTTCCGTTGCGACATTGGCCAAGTCGTACTCGACCAGATTGCGCTTGCGACGGCAGGTATCGAAATACACGGCGGAGGCCGCGATGCTCGGCCCCATTGCCAATTCCAGCGCCTCAAAAGTCGTTTGATGATGTCCTTGTCCGACCACGCGGTAGCCCGAGCAGGCCACTACCATCTTCGTCAACTGCAAGACGGCATTGTAGGCCGTGGCGAAACGACGATCTGCCGACAAGCCGGCTACGGCGGCGTCTTGAAGATCGCGTGCGATCACGGCGCGGAGATCGGTCAACTCTTGCCAACTCGTCGCGTGGCTACGCACTCGATTGGCGGCCGATAATTGTTGCCAACTCATCGAGATCTCCCTGAACGGCCAGCTTCTTCTCGCCCCATACCCCCGTCAAAAAATGATGCTTTGCCCGCATCTTTTTCGTGAATTCGCCGAGCGTGTAGACGCTGGGATTCACGGGCCGGCCGAGTTGCCGTTCGGCTGGCCGTAGAACGGGAGCCACATCCGCCAGTCCCGCCTGCCCGATAACCAGCAAATCGATGTCGCTTGGAGAAGTTTCTTCGCCGCGCGCCACCGAACCGTATACGAAAGCATATTCGATCGACGCTTGGAGCGGCCCCAGAGCGGCGCGGAGGACATCGACCAGTCCGACCGTTTTCGCCAGCAGACTGCGCAAGTCTACGAGGAACGGGCAATTTTCATCCGCCCGATAATAAACGCGGTTGCCGTCACGTCGGCGCGACAAGATGCCCGCGTCGGTCAAACGCGACAGTTCTCGCTGCAAACTTGAAGGCCGAACCCGCAAATGCGCGGCCAACTCGTGCAAATACCAAGACCGTCGATCGTGCAACAGCAATGTAGACAACACCTCCTGTCGCGTTCTCGGAAACAAAACATCGAGAGCTTTATTTGTACGCATCATGCGTACAATTATACATAACTTGCGTATATGTCAAGCACTGCTACGATAGCGTGAAAGCCGGTAGTTTGACGATTTCGCCGCCCTTGAGGGCGGACTGATGGGCACAGATGCCTACGCAAGTCCAGTTGGCCGACTGCACGGCGTTGGGGTACGGATCGCGGTTTTGGGCCAGCGCCGACAAAAACTCGTGAACGAGATGCGGATGCGAACCGCCGTGGCCTCCGCCTTGCACGAACGACAAGTGCGCGTGTTCTCCCGCATCGTACACCCCGCGCGTCGTAAAGCGTTGAATCTCCGCCGGTAGCAGATGCGCGTAATCCGGCACTTTTACGCGCTGGGGTATCTCCGGCTCCGGCTTCTTGGCCGTGTGGACGACCGGCTCCTCGCCTTCGATCAACTGCCACTCGAACGATTGCTTCGTGCCGAACACATCGAAACTCTCGCGGTATTGCCGCGCCGTGTCGAAGAGAGAGCGATAAATCCGAGCCGTTAAATCCGAATTGCGGAGCTTGACGTGCGCCGTCTCAACCGCAAAGGGCGAGTTGTACTTGCCGATCAGCTCTTGTCGAATCGTGCCGGAACCGAAGCAGGAGACATACTCGGCCTCGGCCTTCGTCAGCGCCAAACAGGGACCGACGCAGTGAGTGGCATAGTGCATCGGCGGCAGGCCCGGCCAATAATCCGGCCAACCGTCCATGTCTTGCTGATGGCTCGCCTGCAAGAATTGCACCTTGCCAAGCTCGCCTTTGTCGTACATTTCCTTGACGAACAGAAACTCGCGGGCATAAACGACGGTCTCGGCCATCATGTATCTCAAGCCGGTCTTCTTCACCAACTCGACGATCTGTTGACATTCCTCGATGGTGGTGGCCATCGGCACGGTGGACATAACGTGCTTGCCGGCCTTGAGCGCGGCAATCGTCTGCGGCGCGTGATCGGGAATCGGCGAGTTGATGTGGACGAAATCGACTTTGGGATCGGCGAGGACATCTTCGTAGTGGCGATAGCGCACGGCGATACCGAATGCGTCGCCGACTTGATTCAGCTTGCTTTCCGTTCGCTGGCAAATGGCGTACATATTGGCCAGCGGATGCTTTTGATAGATGGGGATGAACTCGGCTCCGAAGCCAAGTCCAACGATTGCCACGTTGAATTTCTTGTTGTCGGCCATGTCGGCTGCCTCATCGAGAGCGTGGAAAGCGATGCACCGATAGAGTGGCGCTATTTACTTTCACACTGAATGAAAATAAAGATAGTCGTAGGGAAACGCAAGGGGTAAAATAAATTTTTTCGTCGAGCCGACAAGATGGGCCGGAGCCGGAAGCGTCGGAGCCGGAAGCGTTAGGGACGGATGAACAGCATGAAAAATGCCCGAACGAAACCGCGCGGTTCGCTCTTGCGGCACCTCAGCGAGCGCGAGGTGTTGGGGGTGCTTCAAGGGCATGGGCCTCTGTCGCGCGCCGAGATTGCGCGGCGCACGGGTATCAGTGGTCCGACCGTGACGCGGACCATTTCGGCGCTCTTGCAAGCGGGCCTCGTGGAAGAGGGCGACATGCGCCAACAACCGCTGGGACGACCGGGGCGCGTTCTTCGTTTGGCGACGAAGAAAGTGGCGGTGCTGGGTGCGGTGGTCGGAGCGAAGCGGTGCGAATTGGTTTCGGCGGGATTGGATGGACAAATCCACTCGGAATGCCTTCGTACCTTTGTCACGCCGTCGCTCTACGGCGATTTCGTCAACGCCTTCGTGCGTCAGGCGCAAGGCTTGATGGCGGAGCATCCGGCACAGGTACAGGGACTTGGCATCAGTATGCCGGGCTTGCTCAATCGCCGCGAACGGCGCACCGTTTTTTCTCCGAATTTGCATCAGACCGACGGCCAACGTCTCGGCGAGGATCTGCGGGAACGACTGGGCGTCGAGACGGCGATCTTGCAAGAATCGCACGCTCTTTGCTTGGCCGAGATGACGTATGGCGCGGCGCGCGACGTGGCCGATTTCGCCATGCTCGACATCAGCGAAGGCATGGGACTCGGCGTCGTTCACGGCGGAAACATTCTCGAAGGCCACAGCGGATTGGGCGGCGAACTCGGCCACGTCACCGTAGACATTCACGGTAAGCCGTGCGGCTGCGGTAATCGAGGCTGCTTGGAAACGGTGGCCACCGACACGGCGCTGGCGGCGGCGATCTCCGCTCGTCTGGGTCGCAAATACACGATTGAAGAGATTGTACCGCTCCTCCAGCGCGACGAAATTGCTTGTGAAGACGAATTGACGGAAGTGCTGGAATATCTCGCCGTCGCCTTGGCCGCCGTCATCAACCTGTTCAATCCCAACAAGCTGTTCATACACGGACGACTGCTCGACGCGCGGCTCGATCTCTTCGAGCGCCTCTTGGAGCGCACGCGGCGTCGCGCCTTGGCCCCGGCAATGGCCGACTGTACCCTGGTGCGCGCTCAGGGAAACAAGCGCCTCGGTGCCATTGCCGGGATCATCCATCGTCTCACAACCGGACGCGCGGAACCGTTGGAGCGCTCGTCCCCGTCATAGAGGCGGCCATTCGTTGTCGAGTCCTTCCTCTTCGATCTCGCGGATCAGATCGAGGCTCACGCCAAATTGGCCGGCGACGACCTGGCGCGAGCGTGCCACGGCGACGCGCTTATCCTGCGTATGAACCAAAGCTAAGAAGATTTCTTTGCGCCGCGTTTCCGGCAACTCCTCTTCCACTTGCTGCTGCATCGTTCGTACCTCTCTCTGGAACCCCATCGACCGGACCACCCGTCCAACTTCGATTCCATGCAAGTGTACCACAGCCTCGGCGGTTGGCTGGGAAAAAATGCCTTTTTCGACACATTTTCGCACGCCTCCGCTCCGGTGCCAACGGAAGACGAACCGTGCGCGTCGCCGCCTCGCGGTACTTCCCTTGCAACCCCCGCTACCGATGAGTAGAACAAGGATATGTCCCAACCGGCCCGTGGCAGCTTCTGGGCTGCTTGCGAACCTCCCCTGGCACGATGACGGGTCTTTCGAATGAACCGGCCAAGCAGGCGAGCCGCGTTCGTCTTCTCACGGCGAGGAGAGTTGGGGCAGCTGTCGCTTGCTTTTGCACCAAGGGAGAGGCTATGGCCAAAGAAGAAGCGATTCAGGTTCAGGGCAAGGTGATTGCCGCCCTTGCCAACACGCAATTTCGCGTTCGCTTGGAAAACGGACACGAAGTGGTAGCGCACATTGCCGGCAAGATTCGCAAGAACTTCATCCGCATCCTGCCCGGCGACACCGTCACCGTCGCCATTTCTCCTTACGACTACAATAAGGGGCGTATCACTTATCGAGGTCCGTTGCGTCCGCGCACCGCCGACTCCACCACTCCGGATTGATCGCGTCGATTCGCCGGCGGCGGGGCACTCGGGCCCCGCTGGACGAAGTAGCCCCCCCCGTTTTAACATTTTTTAATGAAATAGCTTGCGAAGAGGCATCGCGGACGATTAAGATGCCGAGAAGACACCATTCGCCGTCGCATGCCCTATCTGCCGATTGTTGGGAGGGCTCCGAGGTCATGCCAGACAAGATGAACTGTCCCGGCTGCCAAACGTCGCTGCGATTGCGCGCCGATCTCGCCGGCAAGAAGATCAAATGCCCTCGTTGCGCTCAAGTGATCGTCGTACCGGCGGAAGAAATCGCCGTGCTTGAGGAAGTGCCGGACGAGGCCATCACCTCCGAGCCGCCGAAGTCGAAAAAGGGACGGAAAGCCACCGCTCGGCAGGAAACCGATTCGGACGAGGAGATCGCTGCCAAACCCTCCAAATACAAGCCGTGTCCGCGTTGCGGCGAGGAAGGGGCCAAGCGCGTCAAGTGGACGCCGTGGGGCAGCTTTTATGGACCGGCGCTCTTGACTCATGTGCGCTGTCTCGAATGCGGCTACGCCTACAACGGCAAAACGGGCGGTTCCAATCTGATCTTCGCTATCATCTTCGTAACCATACCCATGCTCGTTATCCTCGGCATCCTGGGCGCGCTGGCGTGGTATATCCACCATCAGGGATATTTTTAAGAGCTTTGGTTAGCCGCGACGCGCAAGCGGAGCGTGGCAACATCGCGCTCCGCTCCGCGTCGAAGCCGACCCAGATTAGGGGCGCAACAACTCGCGCAGTTTGCCCGCAACCTCGGCGAGAGGCAAGCGCTCCTGTTTGAGACTATCGCGGTCTCGGATGGTGACGGTGTGGTCTTGTATCGTTTGCCCGTCCACGGTCAGGCAGTACGGCGTGCCTGCTTCATCCTGCCGGCGATAGCGGCGGCCAACCGCTCCCTTGTCGTCGTAGAAGACGTTGAAATCGCGTTTCAAATCTTGGTATAGCTTCCGAGCGATTTCCGGCATGCCTTCCTTATTGACCAAGGGAAGAATGGCCGCCTTGATGGGCGCGAGGCGCGGATGGAAGCGCATCACCGTGCGCGTCTCGTCGCCGACTTTCTCCTCGGCGTAGGCTTCGCACAATACCGCCAAGGTGAAACGATCCGCCCCCGCCGACGGCTCGATCACGTGTGGAAGAAAGCGATAGGGAGGCTTGCTCTTGGCTTCCTTGGCCGCCTCGGCTTCGGGATATTTGTCTTTCTCGCGCAGCCAGGCGTCTTCGTCGAAATAGCTCATGTCCTTGCCGCTGTGCTGCTGATGCTGCGTTAGATCGTACGCGCCGCGGTGGGCGACCCCTTCCAATTCCTGCGGTTCCGAGGCAAAGGGGAACAGGTATTCGATATCGGTCGTGCCGATGGAATAGTGGGCCAACTCTTCTTTGCCCTGTTCGCGCGGACGGAGATTATCGGACTTGATGCCCAACTTCGTGTACCACTTGATGCGCACGTCGCGCCAATACTGATACCACTTCATCGAATCGTCGGGATGGCAGAAGAACTCGATCTCCATCTGCTCGAACTCTCGACTGCGGAAGGTGTAGTTGCGCGGGTTGATCTCATTGCGAAACGCCTTACCGACTTGGGCGATCCCGAAAGGCAGCTTGAGGCGGCTACTGTCGAGGACATTCTTGAAGTTGACGAAGATGCCTTGAGCCGTTTCGGGACGAAGATAAGCGAGGGCGGAAGCGTCTTCCAACGCGCCGATGAACGTTTTGAACATCAGATTGAAGGTGCGCGGCTCGGTCAACTGGCATTTGTCGTGCTGACCCGGCGCACGGCTCGGCTTTAGCGGACAGACGGAGGTGGCGAGCTGGTCGGCGCGGAATCGCCCTTTGCACCCCTCCGTTTTGCAATCGACCATCGGATCGCTGAATCCGCCGACGTGGCCGCTGGCCTCCCACACTTTCGGATTCATAATGAGCGCGCAATCCAGCCCCACCATGGCAATCTCTTCTCCGTCCGGCCCCGGCGGCGGATTGCGCACCATGTCCTGCCACCATGCTTCCTTGATGTTGCGCTTCAGCTCGACGCCGAGCGGCCCGTAGTCCCAAAAGCCGTTGATACCGCCGTAGATCTCGCTCGACTGAAAAATAAATCCACGCCTACGGCACAGGGCCACGAGCTTCTCCATATCCATCGCAAACCTCGTTCAACAAAGATCCGTTACTTTTGCCAATGGCTTTTCACAATCCCCACCGCTCCGATTTCGACGCGGAGCGGGTCGCGGCGCAGTTCGGGGACGAGAGCGAACCGATCGACGGATGCCGCCGCTCGGAGGTCGTCGTCGAAGCCGAGACTCAGGAGATGGGCACCGCCGGCACTCAGTTCCAACGCGCCGTCGAGAATGCGTCCGTGATGCTCGAAGCAATCCCACGCCAGCCGGGCTGCGTCGTTGAGGACGACCGAACCGTGTTCGCACAGAAACTCGACGAAGGCTCCGGCGAGCAGGGCGTCTTCGAGGGCGATGTCGCCATTAAATCCAGCACAGACGAGATCGATCGGACGCGATTCGTCGCCGAGTAGCTCGCAGACGGCACTGTAATTGACGAAACCGGCGATCAACGTCCGCGCAGCCGATGCCGCCCGCAACAGAGCGCGGGTTCCGTTGGTGGTGGTCATCACCAGAGTCGTACCTTTGCAGCGCGAGCAAGTGTATTCCTTGGGCGAGTTGCCGACATCGAACCCCGGCAAAGGCAGTCCGTCGCGTTCGCCGCCGAGCAAGACGCGGCCCGCGCGCATCTCACCGGCAATGCGCCGGGCTTCCTCAACCTCTTCGACCGGCCATACCGCCTCGCATCCTGCCGCCAGCGCGTGAATCATCGTCGTGGTGGCGCGCAAAACGTCGATGACCACGGCGAGGCTGTCCGCCAACAATGTCGGCGTCAACCGCTGGGGCGTTAGATGCACGCGAACGACCCGCTCCTCGGGCATGGCCCCTCCTCTCGGTGAAAAAGCCGTCGCTGCAATCTTAGTGAGGCGCGGCGATGGGGGATAGACCGCTCCGTCTCGGTTCGCCGCGACGGGCAGCGGAGCGATGGACAACGCGCTCCGCGATTGCTCTTGCACGCGGGAAGGGTCTTGGCTATCGTTCCGCCGATTCAACTTCAACCTTTCGTAGCCGAGGAGGGCGAGGCCATGCGCCGATGCCTAAGCGGAGCCAGTGTCGGCGTGCTTTTATTGGCCGTCGGCGGCTGTCTCTCCGATTCGTTTCTCATGCCGCAATTCGTCGTGGCGGGACCAAAAACCACCGTCTCCGGCTCGCTCTTCGACGTGTCGAGCAAGCTCAACGAGGGATTGAGCGCCGCGGGAATCGCGCTGCAAATGAACCGCGTCGGCAGCGATTGGCGCATCGTCGGCGCATCGAAATCGGGCACGGTCTTCTGCCTCCATTTATCTCCAGCACCGAAGTCCAGCGGCAAAAAGACGTTGGTTCGCATGCAATGGGATCGAGGCGGCGACGAGGAATTGTGGCAGCTCGTCGTGAAGATTTTGACCGCGCCGGACGCGGCGAGCGATACCGAGTAAAGAAGATACCCGGCAGCTAACGCTGCCGGTTCGCCGTAACTCACGCTGCCGGTTCGCCGTAACTCACGCTGCCGGTTCGCCGTTGCTTGGGAACGAGGAGGCGAGACCGAGTAAACTCGCCTCGTTCCTTCTTGCGCACACCCCCCAGACGTGTAGACATTGCCTTTCCATGCCCGTTAATGGTATCATCTCCCCACGGTTCCTATTATAAAAGCGTAAGGCCAGGATGAGCCGATTGGGTTCGCTTGCGGATCCCCGGCAGGACGTAGGGGGCGAAGAGACGGCGTTGGAACGATTGGAAGACTACCTGCGCGATCGACGGATCGAGGTCGAAAAGCACCTGGCGATGAGGTTGCGCCCCGAAGAGGGGCTGCCCTCTTCTCTCCTGGAAGCGATGCGTTATAGCCTGCTCGCGCCCGGTAAGCGTCTTCGGCCTATCCTTGTATCGATGGCGGCGGAAGCGTGCGGCGGCGCGAGCGATTGTCCCTGGCCGTCGGCTGTCGCCGTCGAGATGATTCACGCCTATTCGCTGATTCACGACGATCTCCCCGCGATGGACGACGACGATTTGCGGCGCGGTCAACCGACCTGTCATCGGCGATTCGGCGAAGCATTGGCGATACTCGCGGGGGATGCCTTGCTGACGATGGCTTTTCAGGTCCTGGCCGAGGGGTATCCGGCTCGAACGGCGGCAGCCTGTTGCCGCGAGTTGGCGACGGCGGCGGGAGCTGCGGGCATGGTCGGCGGACAGGTCGACGATTTGGCCTGGGAAAGCGGCGGCGAACGCAATGTCGAAGGATTGGAATATCTCCATGCGCGCAAGACGGGAGCGCTGATTCGCGCCAGTTTGCGATTGGGAGCGCTGGCGGCTTTTGCCGATCGTCCGAATCCCCCGCCGCCGGAGCTATTGGAACGGCTCGATGGCTATGGCCGCCGTCTCGGTCTGGCCTTTCAGATCGTCGACGATTTGCTCGATGTCGAAGGCGATGCCGAGCAAACGGGCAAGCGCGTCGGCAAAGATGCGGCGCGCGGTAAACTGACGTATCCCGGTTTTCTCGGCGCGGCCGAGAGCCGGCAACGCGCGGAGCGACTCGGACGCGAAGCGCGTGCGTGCCTCGAACCGATGGGAGCCGACGCCGCTCGATTGCACGCGCTGGTTTCCTACGTCCTGGAACGCGATCGGTGATGGATGCTGATCTGGGTTTTCAAGCAAACGAAAACCGAAACCCGAAGAGGGATTGAGGACTTACGCCATGACTGCTCTGCTGCCACAAATCAATTCGCCGCTCGATTTGCACGAGTTGACCGACGCGCAACTCCTCGATCTCGCCCAAGAGATGCGCGACGAGATGGTCCGCGTCTTGAGCATTCGACCGGCACACTTCGCCAGCAATCTCGGCGTCATCGAGTTGTGTCTCGCCCTGCACCTTACTTTCGACTTCCGCCGCGATCGGCTCATTTGGGATACCGGGCATCAGATTTATCCGCATAAGCTCATCACCGGACGCTATCGGCAGTTCGACACCATCCGCACGCGCGGCGGACTCATGGGCTATCCCAATCCGCACGAAAGCCCCTACGATCTGTTCGTCACCGGACACGCCGGGTGCAGCGTCTCGTGCGCGCTGGGTCTGAAGGCCGGCGACGACCTGCTCGGTCAGGACGACCGCCATAGCGTGGCCGTGATCGGCGACGGCGCGCTGCCGTCCGGTATCGTCTTCGAGGCGCTCAACAATGCCGGCGGACTGCGCAAGAATCTGTTGGTGATTCTCAACGACAACGAGATGTCGATCTGTCCGCGGGTCGGGGCGCTGGCCCATTGTCTCGATCAAGCGCGGCTGACGAATTTTTATCAGGGATCGAAACGGCACATCCGCGATTTGCTGAAGCACATTCCGCTGGTCGGCGGCGCGGCCACGCATGCACTGGAACAACTGAAGGACGGCATGAAGGCGTTCTTGACAGGCGGCATGTTGTTCGAGGAACTCGGCTTCCGCTATTTCGGCCCCATCGACGGCCACGATCTACCGACCCTGCGCCGTTGGCTCCGCGATGTGCGCGATCAACAGGGGCCGGTGCTGTTGCACGTTCTGACCACCAAGGGGCACGGCGTACCCCAAGCCAGTGCCGATCCCGTGACCTATCACACGCCGCCGGTCTTCGAGAAAGTCGGCCCGGAACGCACCATCCTCTCACTGAAGCGCGGCGGGGCGCGCGCCTACACCGATGCTGTCAGCGGCGCGATTTACCAACACATGAAGAACGATACGCGCGTCGCCGTCCTCACGGCGGCCATGTGTCAAGGCAACAAACTCGAGAAGGTCCGCGCCGATTTTCCGAGTCGCTTCTTCGACACGGGTATCTGCGAATCGCACGCCGTCGCGTTCGCCGCGGGGTTGGCCAAGGCTGGAATGCGGCCCCTGGTGGACATTTACTCCACTTTCTTGCAGCGCTCGTTCGATCAGCTGTTCCAAGAAGTTGCGCTGCAAAACTTGCCGGTCGCTTTCACGCTCGACCGTGCCGGCTTGACCGGACCCGATGGCCCCACCCATCACGGCGTCTTCGATATTCCTTATCTGCGCCTTTTCCCCAACTTCGTCGTGATGGCTCCCGGCGACGAAATGGACGTAGCCCCCATGCTGGATTTCGCCCTGTCGCATTCGGGGCCTGTCTCGCTGCGCTATCCCAAGGCAAACCTGGAGCGCGTCGATCGCCCCCTCGTGCCGATGGAACTGGGCCAAGCGGAAGTGTACGAGTGGGGCGAAGACGGCGTCTTGATCGCCTGCGGCACGTTGTTCCCCACCTGCGTTAAGGCGGCGGAAGTGCTGCGCGAAGATGGACTCGATATCGGCGTCGTCAACGCGCGCTTCATCAAACCGCTCGACCGCGCCACGCTGCTGCGCGCCGTCGAAGAGATGCCGCTTGTCGTTACCGTCGAAGAAGGCACGCTGGAGGGCGGATTCGGCAGCGCCGTACTCGAAGCGGCCAACGAAGCCAGGCTCGATACCAGCCACGTTCTACGATTGGGTTTGCCGGATCGCTTCGTCGAACACGGCGAGCGCGGCGAACTGTTGGCGGAGCTTGGACTCGATGTCGATGGCTTGTGCGCCACGGTACGACGAGCGCTGGCAAACAAAATCGAGAAGGATTGTCCGGTATAAGCGGTTCGGTTCGCCGCGGCGCGAACGCTCGCCGTTTCGCGCCGCGGCGAACCGAACGATGAGGAGTCCGCCATGCGCATCCTCGTTCTCGGCAATGCCCATCGACCGGGGGTGCGCGAAGAGGCCGCTCGCCTGCTGCCCTTTCTCCGCCAGCACTGCGAGATCGTCCACATCGATCTGGAGCAAGCGTGCGATCTGTCCGTCCACCCCGCCGACCTCACCCTCGTTCTCGGCGGCGACGGCGCGATTTTGCGCGCGGCGCGGCAGATGGGCTACCATCAAATTCCGGTACTCGGCGTGAATCTCGGGCGGCTCGGCTTCCTCGCCGACCTCGACCCCGACGCGCTGCGCGAGGTGTTCCCGCGCGTCGTTCGCGGCGAGTATCGCATCACCGAACACCTCATGTTCGAGTGCCTCCTCGAAGGACCGGACGAACGCAAACTCGTTCTCGGCCTCAACGAAATCGCCCTCCTTTCGGGACCGCCCTTTCACACCATCGCCCTCGATCTCATCCTCGACGGCGAGATCGTTTCCGGCTATTCCGGCGATGGCCTCATCATCAGCACCCCCATCGGTTCGACGGCCCACAGCCTGTCGGCGGGCGGTCCCATTCTGGGGCAAGATCTCTCCGCGTTCGTGGTGACGCCGATCTGCCCGCACGCCTTGACCAATCGTCCCGTGGTCGAGTGTGCCGACAAGGTGTACACCATCGCGGTTCGACGCATGTGGCCCGATGCCAACCTGGCGCTGGTCATCGACGGGCAAGAACACGGACGCCTGACGACAGAGCATCGCGTGACCGTGCGCCGCGCGCCGGTGGCGTTTCGTTTGGTAAAAGTGCCGGGACACAGTTACTATCGGACGCTGCGCGATAAACTGCACTGGGGCGCGCCGCCGAACTATCGCCGCGAACCATCGGCGGCAGACGAGCGTAGAGAGTAACGTCGAACTCGCTACCGGCCTGTGGCTACCCGTTCGCGACGCGGTTTCGTGTGGAATGCGCGACTTCCACATTCGGCATCGACTCGATTGAGAATGAAGGCAATCCATGACGTTCTCCACAAGCATGTACTTCGTTAGTCTCCTTCTGGTTCTCCTTCAACTCCTGGCGGCGTTGCCGTGGGCGTGGTTGCTCTTCCTCGGCAGCGAGGACGTTTTGCCTTATCTGCGCAAGTGGTTGCAACGCGCGCGGAGCGGCGACCCCCAAGCGCGCCAAGCCGCTTTGGGGGTCGGTGAAGTCGTCCTCGGTGTGTTCGTCGTCCCCTTGCTCGTTACGATGTTCGGCGGCACGGGGGGAACTCTCGAAAATCTGGGCTACGCCTACACCCTCGCTTTGCAAATCCAGCTGTCGGTCGATGCGTTTATCGTCTTTTTCGCACTCTTGCTGACCGTGTGGCCCAAAGGGGGAGCGATTGCGTTGGCGGCATTCCGCGAGGGCGTGCGTCAACCGATGTTCTGGCTGTTGTTCGCCCTCGCCTTCGCCGCATTGGGCGTGTCGCCGTTCATCCCGTACTTCACCTTCGGCGAAGATCATTTAGTCGTCCGCGAAATCGGCTACGATACGATCATGCTGGCGGCCATGATCTTCGGCGCGCTGGCGGCCAGCATGTCCATCAGCGAGGAAATCGAAGGCCGCACCGCCGTCACTTTGATGAGTAAGCCCGTGTCGCGGCGTCACTTCCTGATTGGGAAATTCCTAGGCATCGCCGCAGCCTCGTTCGTGTTCTTCGCGCTCTTGGGAATCTTTTTCCAGGGTATCACCCTGTTCAAGCCCTTCTGGGATAAGATGGACCCGGAGTCCACGCCGAAATGGATTACCGATGCCCTCGCCCATTGGAACCTGACCGGACAGGCCGCCGACCTGATGCGCGGCGTTGGGTTGTGGACGCATGTGACGCTCGATGTCGCGCCAGGCCTTATCCTCGGTTTCTCACAAGTCTTGGTGATTGCCGCTCTGGCCGTGTCCTTGGCCACGCGCGTGCCCATGGTCGTGAATCTCGTGGCCGTGGTCGTTTTCTTCTTCCTCGCCCATCTGACCCCGGTTTTGGTGGACATCGGCCAAAAAGCGCAGCACGACAAACCGGGGGCCGTCGTCTCGCAGTTACTCTACTTCATGTCGCAGCTGTTAAACACCTTCTTGCCCAATCTCGACTACTTCCGCATCGACCCGGCACTCCTCAAAGAGACACCGATTGAGGCCATCGACTTTTCCAGCTACTTGATGAAAGTCTCGACCTATGGCATTCTCTACACCTCGATTATGCTCCTCTTCGGATTGATTTTGTTTGAAGATCGCGATTTGGCATAAGAACGCCACGAAGAAAGACTGTCGAGCGGTAGGCTGCCGTCCACCGCTCGACAGCGGTCTTTTCTCGTCAGCGCGCGCGATACTTGCGCAGAGCCGTCAGAGCCTTTTGAAAGTCGGTCGGCAGCGGCGCTTCCAGGTCCAAGATGTTGCCTCGACGCGGGTGTTGCAGCCGTAGCCGATGTGCGTGCAGCGCTTGTCGTCCGATCAATACCTCGTCTTGCTCCGCTCCTATTTCCGCCGTCAAATCGGAAAGGCGCAGACAATCGCGCCCGCCGTAGACCTTGTCCGCCAGGACAGGGTTCCCAATGCTCGCCAAATGAACGCGGATCTGATGCGTGCGTCCGGTGCGCGGTTGGATGCGACAGAAGCTAAAGCCGCGAAATCGCTCGATCGCTTCGTAATAGCTCACTGCGTCCTTGCCGTCGTCGTCCTCGTCGTCGCCGTCGAGTACCATCATTTTGACGCGATCGTGCGGATGATGGGCAATGCGTCCTTCGATGTAATCGCTATCGCGGTCGAGGACGCCGGCCGTCAGAGCGATGTACTCCTTGAAGATTTTACGGCGCTCGAACAACGCGCTTAAATCGCGGTGCGTTTGTTCTTCTTTGGCGATGAGAATGACGCCGCTGGTGTCGCGGTCGAGCCGGTGAACGATGCCGGCGCGATAGTCGCCGTTCGCGCCGCTCAACCGGTCGAAATGGAAGCGCAGAGCGTTCACCAGCGTCCCCGACCAATGGCCTTTCGCCGGGTGAACGACCATGTCGGGCGGTTTGTTGACGGCGGCCAGAAACTCGTCCTCGTAGAGGATGTCGAGCGCGATGTCTTCGGGCAATGGCGTGGGATGGGTCGGTTCTGGCTTCTCGATGCGGATGCGATCGCCGTGTCGGACGCGATAGCTGGCCTTGGCCGGTTTCTCGTTGACCGAGACGCCCCCGGCGTCGATGACGCGCTGAACCACCGAACGGCTATAGTCGGAGAACATCGAGACCAGATAGAGATCGAGGCGCGGATTCTCGCGGCACTTGGCGGTCAATTCGACGATGCGTTCGTCGGCGGGTGGTGAGAGAGAAGCGTCCATTGATTGGGTATCTCGGCGAACCGGCAGCGTAAGTTGCCGGGTTGCGATGGTCTACCCGGCAGCTTACGCTGCCGGTTCGCCAAAGCCTGGCAGCGTAAGCCGCCGGGTTGTGTAGCGGATCACCCGGCAGCTTACGCTGCCGGTTCGCCATAGCCTGGCTGCTTAGGGCGCGGTGGGACGAGCTAACTCGTCGCTCAGCTTCTTGAAGTCGCCGTTCTGTTCGGATTCTTCCAGGCGCTTCAGTTGGGCTGCGGCATCCAGGCCGATCCGCGTCTGACCGTATTTCTGTTGGAGTTGTTGGTAGTAGCTCTTCGCTCGGTCGGCCTCGCCGAGGCTCTCACGCGCCTTCGCCGCTCCCATCAATACCTGTTGGTGAACCAACGGCTTGTCGGCGCATTCGCCGACGAGTGTGTCGTACAATTCGGCGGCCCGTTGGATTTCTTCCAATGCCTTCTTGCGAGCCTCTCCCCCGGCCCCCAGTTGACGGAGGCCATCGTGGAGCGCGCGGCGGGCTTCGTCGATGCGCGCCAATCGGCCTTGGAGGTGGCCCGATACTTTATCGTTTTCGAGGAGAGCCTTCAGACGCTCCGGCGAGTTAACTTCGTCCAAAAGCAACCAGCGCGTCGAATCGGCCTCCTCGGCGCTACTGGCCATGTAGCGCCAGACAACGATCAAGAGGACGATCAGTCCCACGGCAACCAAGGCGTACACCGTGCCGCGCGACGGACCTTCCTTCATGCTCTGCACGGCGTCGCCGAGCCGATGGGCCAGCGAATTCGTCATCAATTCCTTACGATGTTCCGCCTTCATAGCCGGTATCTCCACGGCCGGCGCACGGTCGAATAGCCGAGCCCGACTCCTACAACCCTCGTTCGCGCATACTATTTTCCTGATGATAGGCGGCAAGAGGGGTACGGTCAATGTGAATCGGCGAACCCGCGGCGTCAGAACTCATCCGCCAAGGCGCGAACCAACCGCGTCGATCGAGGCTTCGCCGAGCCCCTGGCAAGAAGTGGCAGCGTTTCTCCCTTGGCGTCTCTATAGAATACCCCTGTTTCCTAAACAGTACAGCGAACGAGCGGGTCCGTGCCAACGACTCGCTGGCACGCTGGATGTGCCGATACGCCGTGTTTTTTTCTCGGAATCAGCCTTATGAGCGAACGCTACAAGGTCCGCGTGACCAAGGACCATCTTGTCTTTTGCAGCGGACACTTCATCAGCTACGAGGGCGATAAGTGCGAAAGGCTGCACGGCCACAACTATCGCGCCGCCGTCGAGATCGAAGGCGAGTTGGACGAAAACCACTACGTCTTCGACTTCATCGCCCTGAAACAGCGGACCAAGGAAATCACGGACGAATTGGACCATCGCATGATGTTGGCCACCCGCAATGCGACGATCGCGGTCGAAGAAGGGCCGCGCGGCGTCCACGTTCGCTATCGACAGCGCGAGTGGCTGTTCCCCCGCGACGATTGCGTTCTGCTGCCCATCGAAAACACCACGGCGGAACTCCTGGCGCGATGGATCGCGCGACGCCTCGTCGAAGAATTGCAGCGCCAGCACAACTATCGTCCGGAAGTCCTGCGCGTCGAGGTCGAGGAGAACGTCGGCCAATCGGCTACTTGCGAATGGCGCGCGTCATAGTCCTTCGAGGTCCGCGCGCGACAAACGCCCGTCGTGCAAGGCCGAGGCAACCAAGACGGTCTGTACGCCGCAACGCTTCAACTCTTCGAGATCGTCCCGATGCCGCACGCCTCCGCCGGCATGAATCTCCAAGTTGGGATGGGAGGCACACAGTCGCGCACACAATTCCCGCGTGCCCGTGCCGCCAGCGCATCCAACCCTCGTCAAGTCGAGTACCAACAAGCGATGAACGCCCAGCTCGATCGCACGGTCGGCCAAAGTCTCGGCGTCTCGCTCCGGCCAGGCGGTACTTGCGGTCAACGGCCGTCCCGCCCATAAATCCAACGAAAAGAGAAGTCGAGTCCCAAACTCTCTTACCATCTTTGCCAGTTCGTTCGGCCCTTCGAGAGTCTCTAACCCAACGACGAGATCATCGATCCCCGCATCCGCAAGGCGGCGCGCATCCGCCGCCCGTCGAACGCCGGCATCGACCGAAAGAACGAAGCCCCGTCTCCGCAGTTCCGCATACAGCGTCCAGTCGGGTTCGCCACCGAGAATCGCATCGAGATCGGCAACGTAAAACTCCCGAAATCCGAACCGATCGGCCAAGGCTTCGGCCACTTCCAACGGTCGGCTCGACGCGGTCAACTTGCCCCTAAGAGGACGATACTCCTCTCGTCGTCCACCCACGCCGCGCACCACCTCGCGCCCCATGATGTCCAAAACCGGCACGATGCGCACGCGGTCCTCACTCTCGACCCGGCAAATGATTTCGCTCTGTGTGGATTCGTTCGGCCCGTTGTCCGCGGTTCCCGAAGGCCGTCACGTCCGCTCCAACACCTGAGCCAGATGCAAGGCCCGCACCGCGCTGCCGCGACGATGGAGGCAACCGGCAATGTTCATCAAACAACCCGCATCGGTCGCTACCACCGCCGACACTCCGGCCTGCTCGATGAAGCTCGCTTTATCTTGCACCATCGCCCCGCTGATGTTCGGATAACGCACGGCGAACGAGCCGCCGAAACCGCAACACTCGTCGGCGCGCTCCAACTTCACATACTCCAGCCCCTTGACGCGCATCAGCAAACGCTCCGGCTCGGTCAATAGGCCGAGGCCGCGCAGGTGGCAGGCCATGTGATACGTCGCCTTGCCCTCGAAACGCGCTCCCACATCTTCGATACCCAACACGTTCACCAGAAAATCGGAGAGTTCGTGCGTCCGATTCGCCATGTCGTCGGCGCGAGATTTCCACACGGGATCGTCGTGGAATAGATGCGGATATTCTAATTTAATCATGGCTGCACACGAGCCGGAGGGAACGACAACGGTTTGTCCATTGTCGAAGGCGCGGAGCGTGTGACGGGCCAACTCGCGGGCATCGTCGTGGTAGCCGCTGTTGAAATGCGGCTGACCGCAACAGGTTTGCGCTTCAGGAAAGTCCACGGATACACCGAGGCGGCGCAAAAGCCGCACCGTCGCCACGCCGACATCGGGGAAGAGTGCGTCACCCAGGCAGGTGACGAGCAGAGAAACTTTCATGGGGTTCACAGTAAGCGTCGACTCTCGTGTTCGAGTCCCTGATAGACGAAGCGCACCGCACGCTCGGCCATATGGTTGAAATAATCCCAGCTGTGGCCGCCGGCTTGAGTCGTCAGATCGAGTTGATGCGGCACGCCCAGCGCGCTCAGCTTTTCGTGCAGCCGGTCGTTGCCGCGATGCCAGGCAACGTCGGTCGGATCGATGCAATAAAAGATGTGCGGCGGATACTTGCTGGGATGAAGGTGCATCGGGGCGGTGTCTTGGCGGCACTGTTCTTTGCTGTCGTACATCTCGTCGATCGGCGTGCCTTGGCCGTACCATTCGTGATACTCGATGGCCGGGGAAATGGCGACGACGACGGGAAACAAATCGGGACGTTTGAAGGCGAGCCGCAACGCTCCCTGTCCGCCCATGCTAACGCCCGTCAGACCGATGCCGCGCGGTTCGATGCCCCAACGCTGTCGGAAGAACGGCACGATGGATTCGAGGAGATGACGCTCCGGTGTCTCGATCGGATCGAACTCGGTGCAAATCCGATCGCCCCACCACGAACGCCGACCGTGCGGACAGACACAGACGAGACGCAATTCGTCGAAGAGTTGCGTAAAGGCGGGACGTTCGACGAGCGTTTCCAAGCCGTGGCCGTGTAGATAGATCGCGCCGAAGCGCGGTTTGAGGGCGGGAGGCAGATCGTAGACATCGGCGGGTTTGCCGCCGATGTCGAGGCGAGTCCAAACGCCGTTCATGGTTCCGTCTCTTCGTGTTCGGGTAGTTTGCAGCGATAAGTCCCCGGCTCCAGATTCAGTTGTTGCAGTGCATCGAGTAGCGAGGTATTCACGATGTCTCCCCTCCAAAATAGGATTCTCCGTCGCCTTCCATTGTACCGCTTTTCTTCCCGACGGCACCGTTGCAACTCCACGTTCGCATTCCCTTGCTTATCATGTTCCCTACGATGCTCTCGTGTCTTCCTTGGAGTGCGCGGCATGAAGATTTTATTGTCGGCGGACGACATCCAACGGCGCGTCGCCGAGATGGCGCGGCAGATTGCCGACGATTATCGGGGGCAACCCGTTACCATCGTCGGCGTCCTCACCGGCTGCTTGATGTTCCTCGCCGACATCGTGCGCCATCTCGATTTGCCGCTGCGCATCGCTCTGTTGCAGGCGTCGAGCTATCGCGGCGAAGCGACCGCTCCTGGAGAATTGCGCATCCAAGCGGAACGGCTCCCCGATCTACGCGGACGCCATGTCCTCTTACTCGACGACATCCTCGATACCGGACAAACGCTGGCAGAATTGCGCGTCTATCTGCGGAATCTCGGAGTCGCTTCCCTGCGCGTCGGCGTGCTGTTGCGTAAAGAAGGCCGCCAGAAAACACCCGTGGAGGTGGACTATTGTGGTTTCGACATCCCCGATGCCTTCGTGGTCGGCTACGGCCTGGATTTCAACGACGAATACCGGCACTTGCCTTACATCGCTATTCTGAATCGGTAGCGGCGTCGGTGGGCGACGTGCCTCGATCCACCTCGCGGATTATGGTTTATGAGCGATTTATGCGAAGCATTCTGTTCGTGATATCGAGTTTGGATTATGGCGGCGCGGCGCGGCAACTGAGTCTCTTGGCGTCCGGTCTGGCGCGCGATTCGTTCCGGGTGCGCGTGGCCGTGTTGGGGGCGGAGACGCCTTGGGTTTCCGGTCTGCGAAGCGAAGGCGTGGAAGTGGAGGTATTGAACCGGCGACGGGTATTCGACGTGTTGCCGTTCGCGCGCCTGCGGCGTCTGGCGCGCTTGGGGAAGCCGGACATCGTACATGCCTGGGGCGCGACGGCATTGCGCGCTTTGGCGTTGAGCGGAAGTCAGTCACCGAGCCGATTGTTCCTCAGCTCCGCATTCTCGTTCGTCGAGAAGACCACGCCTCTGGATCGCTGGTTGCTTCGGCGCGTTCGCGGCGCGATTGCCTTCGGCGAAGCGGAGGCCGCGCGCTATCGAAGGCTCGGCGTTGCCGACGCGCGGCTCACCGTCGTCGCTCCGGGCATGCCGCTTCCGGAGCCGATCGTCGCGCCGGCCGCGTTGCCGGGCATCGCCGACCACGAGCGGGTGCTTGTGGGACTGGGACCGATCGAGCGACACAAGGGCTTCCGCGAGGCCGTCTGGGCCTTCGACATCTTGGCGCACTTTTACGACGACGTACATCTCGTTCTCGCGGGAGACGGGACGGATCGACCGCGCGTCGAGCGTTTCGCTCGTCAAATCGGCGTTCGTTCGCGCGTCCACTTTCTCGGTCCCCAGGCCGAGTTGTCTTCGCTTCTGCAACGCGCCGACGCCGTGTGGGTGCCGAGTTTGCGTGGCGGCGGCGTTTGTGCCACACTGGAAGCGATGGCGGCAAGTCGGCCCGTGATCGCTTCGCACTTGCCGGATTTGGCCGAGATCGTCGACGAAGGACAAACCGGCTTCCTCGTCGAGCCGGACGACAAGGCCGCTCTCGCTCGGCGGACGCGCCGCTTGCTCGACGACGCCGAGTTGCGCCGCCGCATGGGCGAAGCCGGTCGGAGACGAATCCGCGATTGTTTCTCCGTGGTTCGTCTCGTCGAAAGCTGTATCCGGCGATACGCTGAATTAGTCCGATGAACGTAGGGCGGTTCGAGCGGATCAAGCCCCGCCGAGCGGGAAAAGGGGATTCGATTTCGTGCGTGAGGTATTGACTTTAATACTGGCCGGGGGTAAGGGGACGCGCCTCGAACCCTTGACCCGCGATCGCGCCAAACCGGCCGTGCCGTTCGGCGGACTCTATCGCATCATCGACTTTACGCTCTCCAATTGCATCAACAGCGATCTTCGCCGCGTTCTCGTGTTGACCCAATATAAGGCACGCAGTCTGTCGCGCCACATCAGCGCCGGCTGGGGTTTCTTGCCGCGCGAATTGGACGAATACATTGAGGTGTTGCCGCCGCAGCAGCGCATCGACGAAAATTGGTATAAGGGAACTGCCGACGCCATCTATCAGAACATCTATACCATCGAGAAAGCCAATCCGCGCTACGTGGTCATTTTGGCCGGCGATCACATTTATAAAATGGATTACGGCCACATGATCCGCGCTCACATCGAGCGCGGTGCCGAATTGACCATCGGCTGCATCCCCGTGCCGCGCAAAGAGGGCGTTCACTTCGGCATCATGGATGTGGACAAGCAAGATCATGTGGTCGGCTTCCTGGAAAAACCCGCCGATCCGCCGGAGATGCCCGATATGCCCGGCCAAACGCTTGCCTCAATGGGCATTTATGTCTTCACCGCCCGCACCATGTTCGAGCTGTTGTGTCAGGACGCCACCCGCAACGACAGCGACCACGATTTCGGCAGAAACATCATTCCACCCATCCTCGGTTCGCAGCGCGTCTTCGCCTATCGCTTCCGCGATCAGAACCGCAAAGAGGTTCCCTACTGGCGCGATGTGGGCACGCTCGACGCCTACTATCAGGCCAATATGGATCTCATCAATGTCGATCCGGTATTGAATCTTTACGACCGCGAATGGCCGATCCGCACCTATCAGCCGCAGTTGCCGCCGCCCAAGTTTGTCTTCAACGACGGCCAGGGCGAAAGCGCCCGGCGCGGCGAAGCCCACGACAGCATGGTGTGTCAAGGAGCCATCGTCAGCGGCGGTCATGTGCGCCGCAGCATTCTCTCGCCGAACGTCCGCGTCAACAGTTACGCCGTCGTCGAGTCGTCAATTTTGTTCGATGGCGTCAACGTCGGTCGGCACTGTCACATACGCCGGGCCATTATCGACAAAGAAGTGCTGATTCCGCAGGGCACGACCATCGGTTACAATCTGGAACACGATCGCCAGCGCGGCTTCACCGTCACCGAACAAGGCGTCGTCGTCATTGCCAAAGCGGAGCTGCCGGAATCCTTCGCGGGACGCCTCAAACAATCGTGAGCCTCTCCATGTCTACCCCTGTCCCCCGCCGCCGTTCTCGCAACTGGTTGTTTTTCTTTGCCGTGCTAACCGCCTTAAGCGTCGTCGCGCTGGTCGCGCCGCTGATTTACAACTTGAGCATCCAATTGCAACCGCGGCAATTGATCGACGCGCGACACCGTTGGGAAGAGCGAGCGGCCGCGAACTACGATCTGGAATGCCTGAGACAGGTTCGCCGCGGCGGACAAGAGGAGAAGAGCCAATACCTCGCCCGCGTTCGGGGTGGACGCATCGTCGCGGTCGTGGAAGACGGCGAGTTGATCTATGCCGATCCTTCGCTCGCGGTGGTTGCGGGTTCGAGCGCGGCGGGCCTCTCGCAACTCGATCCGACTCCCTACGACATGCCAGCACTATTCGCGGAAATCGACTCGGTGCTGCGTCAAAGCGCGGCGGCGGAACGGCGTTTCTATCTCAAGGCGGATTTCGAGAAGGACGGACATCCCTCGCATTTCGTCTCTTACGATCCGCGCACCAAGAGCAGGGTCGAATGGTTCATCAAATTGTCGTTCGATCCTTAGTCGCTCCATCGACGGGCTTCTCTCCGAGTTCGAGGTATCCGCGCGCGAGGTCGTTTCCATCGCGGACGCTACCGGCCGCGATGGGAACCCATCGCCTTGGTTTTGTGTCCTCTTCTTCCTATAGTGGAAAGACGCGGGTTGCCGGAATGAGAACGGGGACGCCGTGTCCTGAATCGCCTTGGTCGCGGAGCCGCCGATGGTTGACAACGCTCCTTTCCTCTCTTGCCACCATGCCGGCTTGACCGTCGAGGGGTACTCCCGCGCCGCCGTGCAGTCGTACTGGCGCATCCCGGAGATGAAAATCGGCTTCGATCTCGGCGGGCAGCCGTGGGATTTCATGGGCACGCCGACTTGGTTTGTGTCCCATACGCACCTCGATCACGTTGCCTCGCTGCCCGTGTACGTGGCCCGGCGGCGCATGATGCGCATGGAGCCGCCCACGTTGTATGTGCCCGCCTACGCGGTCGAGGATCTACGCCGCCTGCTTCTGGTCTTCCAGCGGCTCGACCGAGGACGGATGCTGTGCGACATGCGCGGCGTCAACGCCGGAGACGAGATCGAGCTGTCGCGCGATCACGTCGTCACCGCCTTCGCCACCACGCATACCATCCCCTCGCTCGGCTTCGTCGTTTGGGATCGGCGCTTGAAACTGAAGGAAGAGTATCACGGGCTGCCCGGCGAGCAGATCCGCGATCTGAGGCTGTCCGGCGTGGCGGTGACGCGCGAAGTGCGGACGCCGTTGCTCGCCTACACCGGCGACACCAATCCCGCCGGGCTGGACGCCTATCCCCCCGTGTACGAGGCCAAGATTCTCATCACCGAACTGAGCTTCATCCGCCCCAACCATCGACGGGAGAAGATTCACAAGTTCGGACACATGCACCTCGATGACTTCATCGAGCGGGCCGATCGCTTTCAGAACGAATTGATTATCTGCGCGCACCTCAGCACGCGGTATCACCCCAACGAGGTCAAGCGCGTCGTCGAGGCCAAGATGCCGCCCCGGCTGCGCGATCGCATTCGTTTGTGGCTATAACCTTTTGCTTGTCGCTTCAGCGTATGCTAGGGTTTCTCTCGACGGAGCATCCGAGGGAGTCTCGCTCCGCGAACGATCTGGAAACCCCTACGATGAATTCGATTCTGTCCCCCTTGACATTCTTTACCTCTCAGCCGTGGACGATACCTCTGATCGGCTTGTTGGTGACGAGTCTGGCGTATCTGTTTGGCCGGCGCTGGTTGGTCGCGCGGACGACGGCGAAAGCAACCGAGCCCGTCGAAGAAGTGTCGCCACTTCTGACCACGGCGAAGCTGAAAAAAAGTAGCGAACCGGATCGACGTTCGGCTCCGCGCCGCCGAGGCAACCGCGTCGAAGTTTACTTGACCGACGAGGCGAAAACGAAGCAAGTCGCCGGTTGGGTGGTCGATCGGTCGATGGGCGGTTTGTGCCTGCTGGTCGAACAGCCGCTCGACGAAGGCAGCGCGCTCAAAGTTCGTCCGCGCTCCGCCCCGCAGACCGCTCCGTGGCTATCCATCCAAGTGCGTTCGTGCCGGGCCGACGGTACCGAATGGGAAGTCGGTTGCCGATTCCTGAACCCGCCGCAATGGAACGACTTGCTGCTATACGGTTGAGAACACCGTCCCATCCGCGGCACACGGCGGGCAAGGAAGCGATGCGGAAAGTCTGCAAAATGCTCTTGACTCGAATCGATTTTTCGGCCACTCTAGCTCAACGTCCCACACCAAGACCAAGGAGGGTCATTCCATGTTTTACCAAACCGAAGCGAAACCCCAGAACTGGCGCGCCGTGGCTGTGTTCGACGATCGGAGCGATTTGCTCGTCTACCTCGGACGTTCCTCGACTCAGGTTCGCGCCAATTTCGTGCAAGCCTTCTTTGAAGTCCTCGACGAAGAGGAACGCGAGAATGTCCGTTCCATTTCGTTGCAACATTGGCACGGCGCTGCCGACGCTGGACGCTGGCTGCATCAGACCAATCTGACCGTACCCGCCAGGGCTAAACTTGCCCGAACCGCCTAAAAGACCAGATCGCGCGATCCTCGATACCTCGGCCGCTGTCCTTTTCCACAGCGAGACCGAGGTTTTTTTCTGTCCGATTGCATGGGAATCGCCGTTCGGACGCTCGGCGCTCGCGCCGCGAGGAAGAAATCGCGCTACGGACCTTGCATCGGCGCGAAAAAAACCGAACAATGAAGGAAGAAGGTTGCGCTTTCCCAGGCTTCGCTCTCCTCGTGCCGGGGAAGGAGGGCGATGGAGATGGAAGTGCTGCCCGAAGGGAGTAACTTCATTACGATCGGTGCGTATCCACGAACGAATCCGAGGAACTCACATGAATCCCTACAGCTCGCTCTGCGATGACTTCGGGGTCTACGTCTATCTGAATACCAAAATGGATCTTCCGTCCGGTCGAGAGTCGGTCCTGCACTTCTTCGAGCAACTGCGCAAGACGTATCCCCAAATGCTCGATTTCGACCGCCGCGAGAACGGCGAGTTCGTCCTGGAGGAAGACCGCGAACAAGGGAGCTACCGTTGGGTCACGCTTGAGACGCGCCGACTGTGCGCCGGCTACGTCAATCCGCCGGATTTGGAGAACGCCGATTCGCTGCACGAACATCTGTTGGGAACGGCCCCCTTCCATCTCGACTTCGGTTCGCTGGATGTGGACGCCCTCGACGTGCTGTTCGCCTTCGATTTCACCTATGGCGGCAATCACGATGAGGTCGTCGCCGAGGCGCTGGGTCTGAACACCACCCTGGAAAGCCTCATGCAAATGCCGGGCAGCCGCGTCCTCAATTACGAACCTTCGTTGATGTTGTCGTTGGACGATTCCTGCCGGTTGCAGTGCCGCATGAGCATCGAGACGCGAACGAACTTCTATCAGGTGCGCACCGGACAATTTCCGGAGGCACCGATCAGCGTCTACTTCACGGTGCGGCAATACTGGGGACGGCAGCCGTTCAAAGACTTCCCCGAATCGTATCGCAACCAACGGCGCATCTGTCAGGAACTGGTGGACACGCACATCATCCCCGCGATTGTGCGTCCCCTTGCCCAGACCATAGCCGCGAAGCAGTAAAAGGGGAGCAGGGTGACTGCGTTCGGTTGTTTTTTCTAAGAGGCTGTCCGCAAAGCTCCCCTCTCCCCCTGTACTCAGGGGGAGAGGGGCTTCTCGGATCGCTTCTAACTGTCGCTTATGAATGTAACCTACAGCGCTTTTGCATCGGGATTGACCGCTGAGACGGCCTTTGACGTGCTTGCCGTGGCCAAACGTCTTAAGGCCGCCGGAAAGGACACGATCGAACTCCAGATCGGCGATAGCCCCTTTCCCTCGACGAAACACGCTCGCTCCGCGGGGATCGCCGCCATCGAAGCGGGAGCGACGCACTATTGCCCCTCTCCGGGACTGCCGGAGTTTCGAGAGACCATCGCTCAGAATTACGAGCGCGAGTTCGGCGTGCGCATCGGTCCCGAAAACGTCGTCGTCGGGCCGGGGGCCAAGGTCTTCGAGCAGTTCTTCTGCGAGACGTTCCTCGATCCCGGAGATGCCGTTCTCCTCTTCACGCCGCACTTTCCAACCTACGAGCCGAATGTTGCCCGCCGCGGCGCGCGCGCCGTTCTCAGTCCCCTGCGCGCCAGCAATCGGTTTCGTCCCGACCTCAACGATGTGGAACGCTTCGTTCGCCGCGAACCGAAAGCCAAAGCAATCTTCCTGAATTCGCCGCACAATCCGACGGGCGGCGTGGCCACGATCGAAGACATGCGCGCGCTGGCCGAGTTGTTGGCCGACCGCGACATCGCCCTGTTCAGCGACGAACCGTATTGCCACATGGTCTGGCAGGGCCGACACGAGACCCCGCTGGCCCAGGCGGGGATGCTGGGACGCACCGTGGCGGCGTACACCTTCAGCAAGTCGTACAGCATGAGCGGTTGGCGACTCGGCTACGCCGTGAGCAGTCCCGCCATCGCCGAACACATGGGCAAAGCGATCAACACTTCGCTGTCGTGCGTGCCGCCGTTCGTGCAGCGGGCCGGGCAGGCTGCCTTGCGGCACGATGCCGTCGAACGCGAGGAGGTCATGGGGCAATTTCGCGCCAAGGTCCGATTGCTCGTCGAGGAGTTGCGGCGCGTGGAGGGGGTGACGGTGGTTGAACCCGCTGGCACTTTCTATGTCTTCCCCGATGTTTCCGCCATCTGCCAACGCTTGGGCATTCGTTCGCACGGTTTGGCGATGTATCTTCTGGAAGGGGCCGACGACCGCCGAGGCGTCGCCTGTCTGGGCGGCGAATGTTTCGGGGCCGCCGGTCAAGGCTATCTCCGCTTCAGCTGCGCCGAGCCGGACGAGAGATTACGCCAAGCCATCGCCTTCCTGAGCGATGCCGTGACTCGCACCGACCGCGTCCAGCGCTATCTGGAAAGCAAACCGCACTTCCGACTCGGATAACGCACGGCAGCACGCTCAGCCGACAATCTGTTCTTGAAGTTGTGCCTCGTTCACGATGAGGCGCAGCGCTCGTTGGCACGATGCGCAGGGGATGGGATCGGTCGAGAGAGCGGGAGCCTCGGAGGTTTGACCGCAGGCGGGACAAGTGTATTGGTACGAGCGCGAGATTTTCTGTTTGCCCAGAAACCGCGTGATGACGCCGGACTTCGGCTTGAACACTGGAGTGGCCGAGGTCAACAAAGGCGTGCTTTCGTCTCCACTGAGCTTGACGAAATGAACGAGGCCGCTTTCGCTGCCGAGGACGAGGTCGTTCCCAGACGGAGACAGATCGCCGCAGTGGGCGCGGATGCCGCTCTCTAACTCGGCTTGCAGTTCAAAATTGGGCGTGGACCACAACGCCAAGCCGCCGTCGGCGACAATCGTCGCCAGCGTGCCGTCGGGCAGACGCCAGCAGCCGCGCACCTCGCCCTTCACTTGCAGGGTTCCGGCTTCCTCGCGGCGACCGAGATCCCACAGCTTGACGACTCCCTCGCGGTCTCCGGAAACCGCCCAGCGTCCGTCCCGCGACAAACAGGCCGAAGTGATGCGATCGGCGTGCCCCTTCAGACGCGCGATTTCACAACAAGTCTCAACGTCCCACAAACGCAAAGTGGCGTCGTAAGACCACGACAGGATTTGTTTCCCGTCCGGCAGCCAACGACAACCTGAGACAATATCTTGATGACCGCTCAACGCTTGCCCCTCGCGTTCGTTCCCGATCGCGCGCAGCTGAATCTTGCGATCCCACGAAGCGGTGGCCAAGAACCGTCCGTCGGGCGAATATTGGATCGTGGAAATGGGGCGAATGTGTCCGACGAGGTTCAACCGCATCTGATGCGTGACGGCGTTCCACCAACTCAGCGTCCCATCCATCGAACCGGATAGCCAAGATGAGGAATCGGGCGCGATGGCACAGGCCGACAGCGGTTTGACCGACGTTTGCAGACTCGTTAGCAGCTGGCCGTTCGCCGTTTGCCACAAACGCAGACAGCCATCCCATCCCGCCGAAAGCACGAAGGCTCCGTCCTTGCTGTAGACGCAAGAAAGCACCTCGCCGCCGTGGCCTTCTCCACTGCCGCCTCGAACGCAGAGGGTACGCATCGGTCGCCTCCCTTACCTCTCGTCAGAAATCGTTTTCACCCCAAAAAATATAGCTCGCAATTTATCTTCACGCCGAATCAAAAAGGACTAAAGATTCGAGGCTGGAAAGCCGCCTTGACAGCGATGTCCCGTTCGACTATTGCTCCGACCTCTCGTGCGCGAGTAGGTATCCGACGCCAGGGCCATACCATGCAAGTGAAGGAACGCTTCCACTCTTCCAAGGTTTTCTGTACCGGCGTGCTGCTCGGCCTGCTTCTGCTTGGCCGAGTCGCGCTGGCTCAGGGACCGGCTGGATCGGGGAAAGTTCTGATCGGCGACGTACTCATCCTCGGCAATCAACGCATGAGTACCGAGCAGATCAAGGTGCGCCTGCGCACGCAAGTCGGGAACGAATACAATCCCGCCGTCGTCGATAACGATGTCCGCGAACTCTATAAGACCAATCAGTTCAGCACCATCCAGACGTGGCAACAGGCGGATGGGCTGGATAAGGTCAAAATCTATTTCTCCGTCCGCGAGATGCCCAATAAAGTACAGAATATCGAATTCCGAGGCGCGAAGCACATCAAGAAGGACGATCTGCTCAAAGCCGTCAACATCAACGTGGGGATGGCGCTCAATCCGAATCAGAATTTGAAGGGGTGTGGAGAAATACAAAAGAAATACGAAGAGATGGGCCGCTCCCTGTCCGATTGCAGGTTAATCAAAGGGCAAAGTTTGGCCGACACCGAAGTGATCTATCAGATCACCGAGGGGCCGAAGATCGTGGTCCGCAACATCGAATTCGTCGGCAGCAATTTCGTCGGCGGAGAGCGACTGAAGACGCAAATCAAATCGTCGAAACAGTGGTTTCATCTCATCGGCGGAACGTACAATCGCGCGATGGTTCAGGCCGACATTGGAGAACTCTACAAATACTATCATCGATTTGGCTTCGAGGATGTTCGCATCGAGCCGGAAGAGCAACGCTCGGCGGACGGCTGCGAAGTCACCCTCATCTTTCACGTTCGGGAAGGGCTGCGCTATCGCATCAAGGATGTGCCCGACGTCGTCAATTCGCAGTCGATCCCGCGCGAGCAATTGATCGCGCTCTCTTCGTTCAAACCGGGCGATTATCTCAGCGAAGACAAGATGAACGCGGAGACGCAGATCATCAAGAATTACATGGGCTTCCACGGGCGCGAGGCACAGGTCGAGGCGCGGCCCGTTTGGGTCGAAGGGATGCCGGGCTATTGCAACGTGCAGTACGTCGTCATGGAACGGCCGCCGGCGCGCGTCGGTCAAGTCTTTATCACGGGCAACCAGCGCACCAAGGCGAACGTCATTCTCCGCCAAGTGCCGCTGTACCCCGGACAGGTTCTCACCTATCCCGATATGGATATTGCCAAAGCGCAACTGAGCCGCTTGGGTATCTTTACCAGCGGACAAGACGGCCCAGCGCCCGATATTCGCATTCTCAACGCGGAGGAAGACACCGAGTTCAAGGATATTTCCGTCGACGTGAACGAGGCGAACACCGGCAGCTTGATGTTCGGCGTCGGCGTGAACTCCAACACCGGGTTAACCGGCAGCATCGTCCTCAACGAGCGCAATTTCGATCTGTTTAATCCGCCGACCTCGCTCCAAGATTTCTTTAACGGAACGGCTTGGCGCGGCGCGGGCCAAAACTTTCGCGTCATGGCCATGCCCGGAACCATCATGCAGCAATACATGGCCTCGTTCACCGAGCCGTTCCTGTTCGATACCACCAACAGCTTCAGCGATAGTCTCTATTATCGCCAGATGTATTACAACGAATACTTCGAGCAGCGCGAGGGGAATAAGGTTGTATTCGGACGACAATTGAATCGATTCTGGAACATCGGCATCGGCACGCGCATCGAAAACGTGAACGTCGGCAATGTTCCCAACGGCGCGCCCTCCGCCTATACGTCGGTAGTGGGCAACAACTTTCAGATCGGCTTTCCCATCACGCTGACGCGCGACAGCCGCGATAATTTGATCCGCCCCACAACCGGCAGCCAGCTACAAATGTCGTATGAGGAATTGACCGGCGAATTTACTTTCGGCGTGGTCAACGTGATCGGCAACCAATACTGGACGACGTATCAGCGTCCCGACGGCAGCGGACGGCACGTCTTGGCCTATCGCGGACAGTTCGGCTTGGCCAGCAGCAACACGCCGGTATACGAACGCTTCTTCGCCGGTGGCTTCACCACCATTCGCGGTTTCCAGTGGCGTGGCGTCGGTCCCAACACCAACGGCTTCTTCACCGGTGGCGATTTCATGCTGCTCAACAGCTTGGAGTATCAAATTCCCATCAAGGCCAACGATCAGATATTCGTCGTCGGCTTCGTGGACAGCGGTACGGTTTCGCCGCGCATCAACCAGTTCAGCAACTACGCCGTGTCGGCGGGCTTTGGCATCCGCTTTACCGTTCCCATGTTGGGTCCGGTTCCCATCGCCCTCGACTTCGGCTTCCCCATCGTCACGCCGCCGGGCGACATCAAACAGATCTTCAACTTCTGGATGGGCTTCACGCGCTGAGCGGAACCCTGGGAAGCTCAAGGAAGACCGGCAGGACCGACGGCCGGAAAGTGTCTTCCCGGCATCGTATCGACGTAGGGAAAGGGCGCGCCGTTGTAGCGCCAGTATCCTCTATTGTCGATCTGCCAAATCCTTGGGACTATCCAGCCGCTTCGGTTCACGCCGTAGTTTTGCCATACCTGATAGGCGCTCGGTCTATAACCGGGAACCGGATACGGCAGCGCGGCCAGAGGCAATGTGGGCACGGGACGACCGGCGGGGGGCAGCACGCCGCGCAACGGCTGATAAACCGCGGGCATCGCGCGAGGCGGCGGCAGCTGTTGTTGAGCGCGCGCCTCGGCCACCGAGAATATCGAAGCGGCAAGCAAGGAAAACGAAAGGAAACGACGTGGCATGGAGAACCTCCGCGTTCGTGGAACGTTCGTCGATTACGGTTCTCCATTGTCGCATCTTGCACGATCCGATCCAGTGTTTCCCTCGCCGTCCGAAAAAAAATGGGGGAGCCGCTTCGTCGCTCTCGGCAGATTCATCACAATCGATTCACAAGCCCGAAGCGCAAGCGAGGGGATCGGGTTCCCCTCGCTGGCGCTTCGGGCTGGTAAGCGACTCATTTGCCGTCGCCGCGCGTCAGATAGGTGCGATCCGAAGCGGGGACGGATCGACGAGCCGTCTCGCCATAGGCGGGATAGGACCACTTCGGCGCGGCCTTGGGCAGCGACACGGCTCGTCCTTCGAGCGGGACGGTGCGTTGCGGAGCGGTGCGTATCGGCGGGGTATCTTGCGGCGCGGGCACGGCGTTTTGTGGCCCGCCATCGTAGGGATAGGTTCCGTCGTCGCGCCGCGGTTGCGGCAGTGGAGGAGCTTGCGGTTGAACTACCACGGGGGACGGCTCGATCAGCGTGTAGACGTTGGCCGTGGAACCAACGCACGGTCCATAGAATCCGCCGTAGCCAAAACTATAGCTGGGATAAAAGCCGCCGAAGTTGTACCCGTAGCCATAGTAGGGGCGATAAAAGCCGCCGTAGCCAAGACCGAAACCGTAGTACGGTCGATAGAAGCCGCCGTAGAAGGGACGATAAAACCCGCCTCCGTATCCGCCCCAACCGAAGCCGCGATAGCCGCCCCAGCCGAAGCCGCGATAGCCCCAGCCGCCGTGATAGCCGCCCCAGCCGCCGCGATACCAAGTACGAATGGCATCCGCGCCTTGGCCGTCATCGCGCAGGGTGAGCGCCGGCGCGCTGTCTCCGCCGAGAAGACGAATGGTATCGCCGCCCCGCGACGCGCCCGCCCAAGCGAGAACGCCTACCGCCGTCAACGCTCCGGCGAGGAATCGTTTGCCGCGCATGGTCGTGCCCTCCTGTAGAGTTGAGAAATACTCCACCCCAATCGTTTCTTCCACAATGGGCGTTTCACCGACGAGTAGGGGTCTATTTTGATTCTATGTCGTTTTCCCGGAGCGCGTCAATTCCGCCGCGTCGCGCTCGTCGAGAAGTACGCGGAAGTGCTAAAACTACAGCACTCCTCCGCTCTCCCTTGTACTCAGGGGAGAGGGGCCGGGGGTGCGGGGTTTGGTTAGCACGAGTGGATTTGGCGTCTCCTTTCGTCTCTTACCCCTCGCCTCCAACCCCGTTTCCCGGAGTTCGGGGGAGAGGGGAGAGAATCCAAGAGTAGCCTCGTACAGTAAGCCGCACATTGCTAGGTGGCCGATGGGTATGTGGCGGGTCCGAACCCCAATTCTCATTGTCCGATCAATCCCATCACCAGACCGGCAGCTGCGACCGAGAGGGCGAGGAAGATCGGCAGACGCAGGGTGATGGACGTGCGCGGCGCGACGATCGGCGCGAGCAACGCGCTGCCCAGCGAACCGGCCACGAACACGAAACCGAGGACCGTTCCTTCCTTCCCCGTAGCCACGTCATGGAACAGAATCGCCAACAATGTTGGCATCACGGGACCGAGGAGCATTCCCAGTAACACCATCCCCGCGCGCATGCGACCCAGCGAAGTCGCTCCCAACAGATTGCCCAACAGCGCCCCCGCCAACAACGGTGGAATCACGATGAGGAAGCGATCCCACCCCTCGATCGAGAAGCCCAGATGTTGAGCCACGGCAATCAGCAGACGCGACGCGATCGACGCGGCCCAGAAATAGGATAGAAGACGGGCTTCTTCCGCGGCGTCGTGCCGTCGCTCTTGCATTGAGGCAAAGGTCCATAGTCCGATGGCCGCTTCCAACGGCACATAGAAGAACATCACCGAGGCCGCCAACCACAATTTCGGCTCGGCCATCAAGTGAGTCGCCGCGCTCGATGGATCGCTTCGAGGCCACGGTTCTGAATCGGGTAACACCGCCAGAAAGGCAGGGAGCAGTGCCAACAAGGCGAATGCGGCGAGGGTGCGGCGCGGGTGTAGTTTCTCGACCAACAACTCGGCTAGAATCGGCGTCGGCAGCGAACCCAGCGCGAAAAAGACGAATCCGAGGTTGAGGGAAGCCGTCATCTCTTCTGGAGCGAACAGAACGCGGGACATCAACGCGATGATTGCAACGCCCACGTTGGCCGCGCCGAACACGGCCAACGGCATCGAGATGATGGCGTGGGGAGCGGTCGGACGAAGGCTCAGCGCGGCTAGGGCCACCGCGAGAGTCGTCGAACCGGCAACGAGGATAGCGCGCGCTCCATAAATGTCGAGAAGAATCCCGCCGAGCAACACGGAGACTGGAATGGCGAGATTGAGCGCGAACCATGTCCCGCCCGACAGCGACCGGCTCCGCGCTGCCGCCGCCTTCCGTTCGCCCAACAGCGCTAACGCCATGCCGAAGCTCATCGCCCCGCCGATTACCGCCGCCGTTGCCATGCGCGCGCCGAACATGCGTACCTCAATTCCTCAGCGATCTTCGCTCGGAAACTCTCTGCCGTTCACCCTATTATTCGACGCCCAAGAAGAAATGTTTGCGTGCGGGGAGGCCTCGCGCTCGGTGCGGTCAGAGACTCGATCGAGAGGCAGTCTCCGTTCGTGAGGAACGCATGGAACGAAGGCGGGAAGATGGGAAGGCGAAGCGAAGGGATCGGATTCGACAAACGGAAAATCTCGATTTATATTTGCTCTGGAGTCCGTGTGTGCCCAGCGAACCCCTCGGAGAGTTCTCGTGGAAAGTGGCAATGTCCTTGCGTCCCCATCGTTCAAGGAAGAGAGCAAAGTCGGCATCCTCGGCATCTTCGCATCTTCCAGCCTTGAGAATGCTTATCGAGAGAAGCACTTCCGAGACGATTTGTGGTGGAGCCAATTTCTCGTCGCCGCCGGAATGGTCCGCGTCGCGCTGATGTTCTTGGCCGACTACCAGAACTTCGGACTGAGTACGACCTTTGAACTACTTGCAGTCGTTCGGTTCCTCTTTCTGCTCATTTCGTCCGGTGTACTCGTCGCTTTGAGTCGGGTGGCGTCTCCCACAAAGGCTGGAAGGCTCCTGTTCGGTTGGTGTCTCCTCTCGATTGGCATGGCTTACTGCGCACTGTCGTCTCGCGATCCGAATCATAACGGACTACTCATGGTGAGCCTCTGTCCCGTTCTCGTCATCTACCTACTCTTGCCGTTGCCGTTCGTCCGCCAAACGGTGCTGTCGTTGATGTACAGCACCGCGATCCTCCCCATCGCCTGGCAGGCGGACGGCCCCATCTTCGCCCAAGTCGGAGCGACGCACGCCATGGCTCATCTTTTCGGGATCGTCGTCTCCCGGCGTTCCCAGCATCGTCGAAGGGCGGCGTTCCTCGGTGTCCTACGCGAGAGCGTACTTCGCGACGAATTGCAAACGGCGATGGCGGAAATCCGGACGCTGGAGGGGTTGGTGCATATGTGTGCGTGGTGCAAGCGGTTGCGCGATGGAGCGGAGACTTGGGAGACAATCGAGGAGTACGTTCACAAGCGGACTCACGCCTCATTCAGCCACGGCATCTGCCCGGAATGCCTTGCGGCCGAGTTGACGGGAAAATCCCATCGGTTCCAAGAACCGAGCCGCCCGACACTCTCACCGACTGCCCAGAAATCGATCCGGGAAGTCGCCGACATTGGACTGGCGTAGTAGGGATCGCTTACTCCAAGGAGGCGGGAACGAGATTCCACCCCGCTTGAATCGTCTTGCTGTTGGGGCCGGCGGATGGTAAAAGGGGATAAGTATTCAGCGGACGAAATCCCCATGCCTGCAGTTCACGAATCCGCAGCCGAAGCAGCCATTTTGAACCGCCTGATTAAGCCGAACGGGGCCGACTTCACTCCCGATGTGGCCGAGGCGCTTCTCAAGCTCGATTTCGATCAAACCGATCGTACTCGGATGCACGAATTGGCCGTCAAGAACCAGGAGGGTGTCCTTACTCAGGCCGAGGAAGAAGAACTCCACACCTACCGCCGCATCGGCTACTTCGTGGATTCGATAAGATCCAAGGCGCGCATCAGCCTGAAGAAGCACGTCTGACGTTGTGGATCAATAATTCGCAAGCTCTTTCTCTGCGGCGGTCCCTCATCGACGAAGGTGTATTCCCGCCGAAGATATAGCAATGCCGCCTCGCTTTTGCCGCTTTCGCGTCCTATGCTTTTCATGTTCATCCACGGGGCGAACCCAACGACGAGGGAGCGGAGCATGGCGGAATGGTGTTTGGTGACGGGCGGGGCGGGGTTTATTGGGTCGCATTTGGTTGAGGCGTTGACGCGGCGGGGACGGCGGGTGCGCGTCTTCGATAATTTCAGCACGGGATTGCGCGACAATCTGGCGCATCTCGATCCCGTACCGGAGATCGTGGAAGGCGATGTCGGCGAAGCGGCGGCGGTGGCACGCGCGGTCCAGGGAATGGACGTGGTGTTTCATTTGGCCGCGCTCGCTTCGGTGCAGCGCAGCGTGGAAGCACCCGAAGACACCCATCGCGTCTGCGCCGGCGGAACGCTGCACGTTCTCGATGCCGCTCGCCGGGCGGGAGTGCGCCGGGTCGTCTATGCCGCCAGCAGCAGCGCCTACGGCATCCCCGCCGGCGAAGTGCAGACCGAAGACGATCCGCTCCAACCGCTGTCTCCCTATGCCGCCGCCAAGCTGGCCGGCGAACTGTACGCGCAATCGTTCACGGCGTCGTTCGGATTGGAGACGGCGCGCTTGCGCTTCTTCAACATCTTCGGCCCGCGTCAACGAGCCGACAGTCCGTATTCCGGCGTCATCGCCCTGTTCGCGGCGGCGCTGGGCGCGGGCAAGACGCCGACGATCTTCGGCGACGGTTTGCAAACGCGCGATTTTACCTTTGTCACCGACGTGGCCGAGGCCTTGATCCGCGCCGCCGACACGCCGGGCATCTCCGGCCGGGTCTACAACATCGGCACCGGACGGGGAACGAACTTGCTCGAACTGATTGCGGCGCTCAATCGCCAATTGGGCACGACTGTCGCACCCATTCATGCAGCCGCGCGGGCCGGCGACGTGCGCCATTCGCGGGCCGACATCTCCCGCGCCCGCCGCGAACTGGGATACGATCCGAGCGTCGCCTTCGAGGAAGGGCTTTCGCAGACGCTCGCCTGGTCTCGCGGATAGAATGCCGCTTCGATCCGGCAACGTACGCAGCCGATTTGCTTCGATTTAGGAGAGGGGAGTCGATTGTACTTCTCCGCGCTGCCTCGGATGGATAGTATAGACAGAAGCAGTGTCTCGTTCGCCTCTCCCTTTAGGGACTGCCTAACTCGATGTCCTCGGAACGTCTCAGTCCTGGAACGCGCCTTGGGAAATACAAGGTGTTGGCCCATATCGCCACCGGGGGCATGGGCACGGTCTACAAAGCGACCGATACGGAATTGGGCCGGCTCGTCGCCCTCAAGGTGTTGGACGCTTCGTTGGCCGACAAGCCCAACACGCTGGAGCGCTTTCTCCGCGA
>JAJXWW010000051.1 GCA_021781415.1 Planctomycetota bacterium | reverse complement strand
GAGACGGGCAATCGGGAGATGGTCCTCGGCCTAATGAAGGCGTGCCATTTGCTGATGAGCCAGGGCATGCACCATGAGGCGGCGGAGTTGGCGCGGCAAGCGTTCGCGCTCGATCCGGAGTTTGTACAAGCCGATCCGTTGATCTACAAAATGCACCTGCTGGCCGCCTCACCGTCGGCGGACACCAGCGAAGCGTCCGAACCGCCGACGTGTCCCTACTGTGGCAAGGCAGCCCAGCCGATCCGCGGTATCGTGGCCGAACCGGAGCAAAGGACGACGCAACTGGTGCCGCATCTGCCCGATGTGGATGTCGCGGTGGTGCCGGCGCTGGAGCGCGTGCTGACGGAGGAGGCCCAACCGACCGCCGGCGCGGAAGAAGTCAGCGAAGCGGCCGTCGATCCGAATCTCGACGCCTTGCGGAAGATGGTCGAGAATACAATCGACGCCGGGACGAACGCCGACGGCTGTTTGCGTCTCTCGGTCGATTGTCCGCTGGGCGGCAGCGTCTTTCACCTGCGCTACACCCACGGCGGCCTGGCCATCTGGAAATCGCCGGACGCCAGCGCCTTCCCCCCGAACTAACCCGATTAGCCGCACTGCCAAAAAGTAACCTTGCCAACTTTTTTTTGGGGTTGGCAAGGTTACTTTTTGTCGCAACATGTTTATTTTCAATGTCTTGCAATTACGCTGCGAGTAACCTTGCCAACTTTCCCCGGGAGGGTCCCTTTCGGCTGTCCGACCGGAACCGGCGTGAGGCGGGGAGGTTCCTACCGATTTCTTGCCGCTTTCCCCGAGCAGTAGGAACGGTCCTTGCAACACAAGGCGACGGCGTTGGGTTATGCGATGGTTCGCAAGCCTGCATTGCATCTTGAGCCGACGGCAGACCCTATTCTGGCGTCGATCAGCCATCGCGACCATAGCCCGGAGGTAGGCTCTGAATCGTCGTGATTCGACTCACGAGAGTCCCGACGAAATCACGAGGGATAGGGGGTGATTTCGCATCACAGGCGGAAGTCATCAAGAAAGACTTATCGTCCGTTCCCCTGTCCGAAAGGTTAGATCATGGGGAAGGGTTCGGCCTTCTGATGCGCCCGTCTGGATACTGATGGTGTCACTCGACTTCGTTGGCGCACCGACCGAGAGTGCGGTAGTTGATCTGGCCGTCTGCCAGCCGCCGACCCGCTTGCAGCCATAATTCATCCGGGTCCATCTCGGTTCGATGGGCGCGTCGCTGGTGCTGGTAGTTGAGCGGGGCCGCGGCTGGATCCATGTACTCGTACCGACCTTTCACCTCCCAGACCCCCCGCCTCCGCGAGCCATCGCTGACAATGATCAAGTGGCTGGGCCGCACCGCGTAGCAGAAGTCATGTAGTGAGTGTGCGCCGTGCTGCACATTTGCTTCCGGCTTCCCCGCGTGGTTGGGGTGATTCGCATTCCGTTCTCGGATCGCGTCCGCGATAGCATCGAACGTGCTGAGCTGCTGGATGTTGCCGATTTCACCCCAACCGATAGCGATCCGCCGGTTATGCGCCATCCAGGGCAGCGTGATCTCTGGCTCTTCGATCAGCAGTCGCCAGACGATTCTCATAATGCAGTCTCCTTTGGCCGAACAACAACCTTTACCTGCCACGGCAGGTGGCGCGACGTTGAACCCCGAAAAATTGTAATGCCGCCGCGTTCAGGTGCAACGCCTTTGCGGCGCTGGCGCATCACTGGTTAAGGAAATGCTCCTTCACACCTTCCACCAGATCCGCATAGTTGTCGTCTGACACTTCCCAAAAGGTGAAGTTTGGAGAAGGGTACGAATGGGCATGTTCCTCAGCACGCCAGTCCAACCAATGCACCGGGACTCTCCACTCCACATCCCGTTTGTAACGACCGTTGTAAAGTCTCTTCGGGTCGCCAGGCTGCAAAGTCTCGCGCTTTCCCTTTGCTCGGCCGACGCCGATGATCCCCACCTTCTTGGCAAACATGAAAATCGCGTCTCCGGGCTGCACCTTCTCCATGTGAGAGGGGAACTTGAATGATTCCCATGCTGTCGCGTATCCTCGGCTGTACATCTCCTCTTCAAGAAGGTAGCCACCGGTGGGAGTGCGCTCACCATGCCGCCGATCCGTGTTGCACACGAAAAATCGCCCTGCCTCTTCGAAAAGCCTCGCCAAGTCATCAGAAAATGGACCTACTGGCTGGCTCTTACTGGCCAGGTTAAGCGTTGCACTGGATTTCTTTTTCAGCCGGGCATACTCGCGTCGTAGTTTCGCAGCCTTCTGGCGGAGGTCCAGTAACAGGGGCAGCCGAATCGGCTTCGCGGTTGCCCAGAGTCTGTCATACCATTCGATGAGCGCTTTCACGTCCTGTGCCGCGAGCTCGACACCGACCTCTATGTTTGAGTCAAGAGCGCTCTCGGTGAGATTCGCCGAAGTCACCACTGCGGACTCTTTGCCAAAAACATACACTTTGGCATGGAACCGTGGGCGTTCTGGGACGAACCTGCAATCCACCCCGGCATCGATGAGCGCGCCCAGCGTTTCGAGAGACGTTGCGCCGGAAGCGATGTCCATAGGTGCCAAGGAGGTGACTAGCCGGATATTCCGACCACTCGTGCTAAGGAGCAGTTCGCGGTCTGTGACGTAGGCGCTGGCAATCCGCACGGGGTCATCGGATGATTTCAGCAGGTGGCAAAGTCGCGGCCTGTGTTGGCGGTCATGGCCATGTTCCGCGATCACTTTGGCCATCGTATTGCTCCACGGCATGGGGAGGGCATGTAATGTAGGTCTGTCACCGAACAACACAGCTTTCCTACCCGGCCGGAGTCCCCAAGCCTGAGGGAACTCCGAATGAACTACGAATATCGAATCACCTCGCCGGGTCGGGTGCAGCCTCTGGATACTCCTCATGACCTCTTCGCATGGAGCATACTGGAAGTAGCCAGCGACAAGTTGTCTTCTACTGGGAGACCATGATGAGATTCTACAACCAGCAACACCGATTCTACTCCGGCGTTGATCTCCATACCAGTTCCTCCATACCGTCACACCCTTCCGCGACGGATTGGCTGCGGTGTCGATTCACAGACGGAACTCACCAAAAAAGTAAATCGTCCATGCCCTCCCCGAAAGGCAGTGCATGGGGAAAGTGTTCGAC
The DNA here is from genome assembly GCA_021781415.1 of Planctomycetota bacterium. Lineage (GTDB taxonomy): Bacteria > Planctomycetota > Planctomycetia > Gemmatales > Gemmataceae > JAJPHU01. The sequence goes on along the minus strand of JAJXWW010000051.1, from coordinate 29,015 downwards.
GTCTCACCAAGGTATCGGTGTTGGCTCTTCGGTTTCTGGACATTTCTCAAAGCATAATGGATGCACCCAGACGCCAAGGCCGTAGCTCAAACCGGACGCAAACTTGGGGTGAAGAGTCGCGGCCAGCCGGTCCATACCCAAGGTTGTTGCTCCGCACACGGGACACGTGTCGGTCGGCCGCCAAGGCTTATCGCTGTACTCGGCTGGAACTAGTGAGATGGTAGCAGAAACCATCGCCCTGAATTCCAATGCAAAGGCTTCCGCATCAGCAACCTTCGGTATCGCCAGCAGGCGGCGATGCGGCATTGATGCCCAAGCGCGATCCCATGCCCACCGCTCATCGTTTTCCGCTACCATGATGCGCCTTCGCCGCACAAGGGAATTCAGCGACCGGGCTGAAGCGCCCTGACGGCATCCATTATTCACTGACAGCAAAGTGTCAGCAAGCTGGCCTATTCACTGCGACGACAAGTATTGTATGGGGAAGATCGTAAGGGATCATCGAAGAACATGCAGCCTCGACCGCTCACAACTGTTTCTCGGCCATCTCCAAGGCTCGCAATAACCCTCGCGCTTTGTTCTGGGGCGAAACGCTATCGGCGGCGATGCCGCTGTTTTTGGAGAATTGTCTCTCGAAAGTGTGGCTGCCGTTGTTTCCTCTATTCCGACGCGCCCTCGTCCGGTATAATCACCTGTGAACGCGAGAGGGTAAAGATCATGTCAACACCGACCATTTCCATCAACGAAACGTCACGGCAACTGCTGTGCGAGCTTGCCGAGCAGACCGGCCAATCCATGACGGATGTTCTCGACAAGGCTCTCGATGCCTACCGCCGTCAACTCTTCTTCGAGCAATTGAACGCCGGCTATGCCGCGCTGCGGGCCGACCCGCGAGCATGGGCCGAGGAGTTGCAAGAACGAAAGTTGTGGGAAGTCACCCTGATGGACGGACTCGTCCCCGACGAACGCTGGACCAACGATGGCCGTTGCCTCACTTCTTGCCCAGAAGCAAATCGATAACCCAACAACCGCGATAATGCGCGCCACCGCTGCCCAGGCGCGTCAGCGTTTGTTCGTCCGTGCGGCCAGCTTTTTCCAGCGCGCGAATCCGAACATCGGTAGAGCCATTGTTGCAAGTAACAGAGACGAGGGTTCGGGGTTCTTGGATACGGGAACGACATCAATCTGGGCGAAGATGTTCGGCACCGGATCCGTCCAGGCTTCGATGGTTCCGGGTGGGATGCTGACGTTGTAGATGTTGTCACCGATTATAACGGCTTGCTTCCAATTGTTGAATCCAAAGCTCGCCATTTCTCCCGCAGTTCCAGGGGCTGGATCGATGAGGATGCCGCCAACCACCGTGCCGGGGAAAGTCAGCAATTTGCTCGATCCCGAAGCGGCGTCGGTGAGTCTCAGCGTCATGGTAAAAGGTGTGTTGTCGTACAGAGTGGAGTTCGGCAGTAGGAAGGGCAACTGGTTGGCCGTCCCCAACGCATAATAATCTTTTTTAAGAAGACTATCGGCGGATGTTCCCTGACTCGACGAAAAATAGATTTGCGCTCCCTGAGTCGGTTGGACCGGACGAATACTCGACGGTGTGAAATTCGATTGCCAAGAGAATACCAGCTTATCGGCTCGAGCCGTATTTCCCGTGAAGAGTATCATCCCCACGAGCGAAATGGAGAACGGAGAAGAGAGGCATCGCATTCGTTGGAATCCTTTCCAAATCGAGGAGCGTATCGTCTGCGAAAGATTGTAAGGGGTCATCGAAGAACATGCAACCCCGCCCGCTCACAACTGTTTCTCGGCCATCTCCAAGGCTCGCAATAACCCCCGCGCTTTGTTCAGCGTCTCTTCGTATTCGTTCGCGGGCACGCTGTCGGCGACGATGCCCGCGCCGGCTTGTAAGTACGCCGTCTGGCCCTTCAGTACCAGGGTGCGTAGGGCGATACAAGTATCCATGTTGCCGCTGAAGTCGATGTAGCCGACCGCTCCGCCGTAGGGTCCGCGACGGTGTGGCTCCAATTCGTCGATGATTTCCATGGCCCGCACCTTGGGCGCGCCGCTGAGCGTTCCAGCAGGGAGACACGAACGCAAGGCGTCAAAAGCGGTCTTGCCGGGTTGCAGGCGGCCCGTCACCGTACTGCACAAGTGCATGACGTGGCTGTAGCGCTCCACCGTCATTTCATCGCTCAGTTGCACCGTGCCGTATCGGGCGACGCGGCCCACGTCGTTGCGACCGAGATCGACGAGCATGATGTGTTCGGCGCGTTCCTTCGGGTCGGCGAGCAGCTCGGCGGCGAGGTGAGCATCCTCCTCTTCGGTTTTGCCGCGCCGTCGCGTCCCGGCCAAAGGGCGGATGGTCAGCCTGTCCCCTTCGACGCGCGCCATGATCTCCGGCGACGAACCGATCAAGCAAAGCGAGCCGGATTTTAGATAAAACAGGAACGGACTCGGATTGACGACGCGCAAGGTCCGGTAAATATCGAAGGGGCGGGCGCGCGTTTCAGTCTGGAGACGCTGGCTGAGGACGACCTGGAAAATGTCGCCGGCCTCGATGTACTCCTTGCAGCGTTCGACGGCGGACTCGAAGTCGGAGCGCTCGAAGTTCGAGCGGAAGGGAGCCGTCGCCTCGCCGAGCGGCTGAATGTCGGTCAACTGCAGATCGGCGACGCCTTGTTGGAGGCGCTCGACCAGACGATCCACGCGCTCGCAGGCGGCGTCGTAACAGCCGCGTAGGTTCTCTGGATCGACGTGGGCATGGGCGACGACCGCCACGGTTTTGTTGATGTGGTCGAAGATCACCATGCGATCGTAGAAGGCGAAACAGAGATCGGGTAAGCCACGATCGTCCGACGGCGGATTCGGCAGACGTTCGACGTAGCGAACGGTGTCGTAGGCGGCATAGCCCACCGCTCCGCCGCAGAAGCGCGGCAAACCGGGTAAAGCCGGCGCGCGATAGGCCGACAGGAGTTCCTCCAGTAAACGGAGCGGATCGGGATGTTCGATCTCTTTTGGAGCGCGGGGTTGCGTCGGCACTCCGAGCAGCGTCTCGTCGATGCGCACGCGGTTGCCGAACGCCTGAAAACGTAAGAAGGGACCGGAGCCGACGAAACTGTAGCGGCCCAGACGTTCGCCGCCGATGACGCTCTCGAACAGGAACGACCAGTCGCCCTCTTGGATTTTGCAGAAGGCGCTTACCGGCGTCAGCGTGTCACCGATGAGTTGGCGATAGACGGGAACCAAGCCCACGGGATCGGAGGAAGATCGGGTTAGAGCGACAAATTCGTCGAAGCTCGGACGGTAGCGCATAAAATCGAACACCCCAGGCCAAGTGCGAAGCGTAAAAAGACGAAAACCAGAGAAGGACGTATAACACCTTACCCAGGAGCGGCGAGCGCGCCGCGCAACGGTGTTGGAACCACCCCCTCTCCTTTGTACTTCGGATTTTATGGATTGTCCGGCCTGTCACGCTGCGAACACTGTCGAAGCTGTCGCTTGTGCCGCTTGTGGAAGCGCCCTGGCTTCCCCGAAAAAGCCGTCGCGGTCGGCTCGGCGACCCAACGGCCGACGCCGAGCTGACGACCTCAGCGAGATCGCGCTCGACAGCAAACATCCAACCGCCTGGCATGCGTATCGTCTGGCCTTGTGGTCGCTGCTACCCGGTTTCGGTCTGGTGCTAGGCCCGCTCGGAATATATTACGGCTGGCGCGCCGCGCGCGGGGTGGGCGACGATCGATCGGCGCGCAATCGCGCCAAAGCCTCCGTCCTTCTGAGTGCGGGTGCCACGCTGACTCAGTGGCTCGGCCTCGCGCTGATGATTTATGGCTGGAGCTGAGCGGATTCGTCTTCCCTTTTTGACGGCGAGCGATTATACACCCGTCGCGGAGGTGGAGCATGAGACGGGTCGCCTCGGTTGCCGCGCTGTCGTTTTTGATCTCGGCTTGTGCGCCGACATTGCAAGAGCGCGTCTCGATGTACAACGAATTCGGTCTGCAACACTATCAGAAAGGCGAATACGCCCGCGCCGGCGACGATTTCCAAGTGGCACTCGCTCTCTCGCCCAACAATCCCGCCCTCCTCTACAATCTCGGCGAATGCTACGACCGCCTCGGCCAGCGCGATCGGGCCGAGAGTCTCTATCGCGCTTGTTTGCAGCACCAGCCCAACGACGCAAACTGCCGCCACGCCCTGAGCGTTCTTCTCGTCGAAAATGGACGTTTCGTGGAAGCCAAGCAAATGACGCAAGATTGGTTGGCGCGCGAGCCGAAATTGTCCGCGGCCTACTTCGAGGACGGCTGGTTGTACGAGCGCGAGGGGAACCCGGTCGCGGCGGTCGAACGCTATCAACAGGCCGTCTATTACGATCCGCACAATATCCAGGCACTCGTCGAAATGGGGCGAGTCTACGAAGAAGAGTTGAATCGGCCTAGCCGTTCGTTGAAACTCTATCAAACCGCGCTCGACTATAATCCCTATCAGCCGGACTTGGTTCGGCGCGTCAATCGCCTGCGCGTGCGCGGGGTCGGCCCACCTCATCCCGATTCGTAATGAACCGCGCCATCACTTTCCCAGCGTCCCGGTGGCCGATTCGCCGTGAAGGCGGGGCGCTGCTACACTAATTACAGCGTGTTTGGGGCGAATCGAAAAGTGCGAACGAGAGGCGTGGGGAATGCTGTCTTTGCCGACGATTGATGGGTCCGCTCCGTCTCGGCGCTTGCCCGCGTGGCTCAAGCGCCGCCTGCCGCGCGGCAACGGAAATTTCTTCACCCACGACCTTCTGCGAGAATTGCGTCTAGAAACCGTTTGCGAGAACGCTCGCTGTCCCAATCGCCCGGAGTGTTACTCGCGCCGCACCGCCACCTTTATGATTCTCGGCAACGTCTGTACGCGCCCGTGTGGATTCTGTTCGGTACCCAAGGGCAGCCCCGACGATCTCGAAGACGACGAACCGGGCCGCGTCGCCGAGGCGGCCCATCGCCTGGGACTGAAGCACGTCGTCATCACTTCGGTGACGCGCGACGATCTGCCCGATGGCGGCGCGGACCATTTCCGCCGCTGCATCCTCGCCGTCCGCGAACGCACCGGAGCCGTCGTCGAAGTGCTGACGCCGGACTTCCTCGGCGATCTGTCGGCGGTCGATCGCGTGCTGGAAGCGAACCCGGAAGTGTTCAACCACAACATGGAGACGGTGCCGCGATTGTACAAGAAAGTACGAGGCCGAGCTTCGTATCAGCGCAGCCTCGACTTGCTGGCGCACGTCAAACGACGTTCGCCCCAAACGGTGACGAAAAGCGGTCTCATGCTCGGCATCGGCGAGACGGTCGAAGAACTGTTCGACGTTTTGGCCGATCTCCGTTCCGTCAGCTGCGACACGCTGACTTTGGGCCAATATCTCGCGCCCACCCTGAAGCACATTCCCGTGGCTCGCTACGTTCCGCCGGAAGAGTTCGACGAATTGGCCGCGCGGGCGCGAACGCTGGGATTTCGGAAGGTGGTGGCCGGTCCCTTCGTGCGCTCCAGCTATCACGCCGACGAGATGGTGGAGGAAGGTCGATAGCCTTAACGCCAGCCCTTCGGTTAGCCGCGACCCGAAGGGGAGCGCGATGTCTCGCTCCGCTTCGGGTCGCGGTCAACCAAAGACTTGAGCGTATATGTCTAGCCCCGTCTTTATCTCCCTCGACGGTCTGGATGGCTCCGGCAAATCGACGCAGTGTCGCTTGCTGGCCGATTGGCTGCGCGAAACGGGACGGGAAGTGATCCCTTGTATCGATCCGGGTGGCACAGCTTTGGGAGCGGAGCTTCGATCCATCGTGCTGCACCATCGTTGCGACATGGACCGTATGTGCGAGGCGCTGTTGTTCATGGCCAGCCGCGCGCAACTGTTGGCCGAGGTGGTACGTCCCGCTCTGGCCGCCGGAAAGACGGTAATTTCAGATCGCTTTCTCTTGGCCAATGTCGTCTATCAAGGTCACGCCGGCGGATTGGATGTCGAACGATTGTGGCAGATGGGACGCTTCGCCGCCGGCGATCTGGAGCCAGATCTCACCGTGGTACTGGATCTGACTCCCGAACGAGCCGCCACCCGCCGCAACCGTCCCGCCGACCGTATTGAGAGCCGCGATGTCGCCTATCATGTCCGCCTGCGAGAGGGATTCCTCGCCGAAGCTCGACGGCGACCCGAACGCATCCGGGTTGTGGACGCGACGGCGACGACCGAGCGCGTTCAAGAAGCGATCCGCGGCGAGGTGGCTTCACTCTTGGGCATCGAGTGAAGTCAAGACGCAATTCAACGGAGCGGCTTGCCTTCCAGTTTTTTGCCGTTCGTATCGAGAATCTGGAAGTGGTGGATGCCCGCCTTCCGGTCGTCGGTGTAGGTCCAGACGATCTTCTTGTCGCGCGTCACTTCCAAGAGTTTGATCTGTTTCGCCGTGGCGTGATGGCTTGTGATAACCGTGTTGCCGTTGGGTAGGCGCTGCGCACCGCAGGCATCGTTGATCGGCTTGCCCGGTAAATCGTCGTTGCTGAGTTTCCACACGGTTTCGCCCTTGCGATCGACTTCGATTACGAGATTGCCGAGGGTGCAATTGATGAGCGTGTGCCCGTCGTCGAGACGGATGGCCGTGAAGGGCCAATGCGGCGTCTTCGCCTCCCAGACGATGTCACCCTTGGGCGAGTATTCCCGCACCACTCTGTCGAGCAGCTGTGGCACCAGGTAGTTGCCGTTGGCCAGCTTGCGCGCCATGCGCGTTTGCAAGTGATGGTCCTTGGTCTGCGCCTTGAGGGGCACTTCGACGGCGATTTTGCCGTCGCGATTGATTTCGAGCAAGCGCGGCTTGGCTCCAGCCTCGGTCAGTAGAATGTTACCACCTTCGAGGGGTTGCACGGTGTTGACTTCGGACTGCGTGCCCTTGAAGGCGAACACCGTTTTGCCGTCGCGCGTCACTTCGACGGCAGCACCGCCAGGGTAATCCTTGGTCTTATTCAGTGCGAGCAGAATGTTGCCATTGGCCAACACCCAACCATCGCGCGAGCCGTGGCGATAGCGCCAAGTCGTCTTCCCCGCGCCGTCCACGATAAAGGTTTCAGCCCCGCTGGCGAGAAAGGAGTGCGAAACCTTCTTGGCCGGAACGGTGTCGGCGAGAAGCGACGGAACGATTTCCGCAAGAAGGACGAGTAGACAGAGAAAGCCAAAGAGCGTGCGCAAAGAACGGAGCATGGGTGTAACAAACCTTCTTCTAGGATGCGGGGGATGCCTTAGACAAGTCTAAGGAACGACCTTGCGAATGTCGATGCTCGGTCGTTTGCAGCTTTCGTCGGGCGGCAGATACCAAAGTGTCGAGGATGCGCCACACGCATTCGTCTCGATGTTTGGACATCGCTCTGATAAAAAGCTACAGCGAGAGAGGAGCCGGCTATTTTGCTTCCCAGCGCGATCGGAGTGTGAACATTGACCTGGCAGCGCGTTCGAGGGCACGAAGCCTTGGTGCAGGGATTCCGCCGTGCCGTGCGTCGCGGGCGGTTGGCGCATGCGTATCTCTTCACCGGAGCGGCGGGAATCGGCAAGCGGCTTTTTGCCGTGGAATTAGCCAAGGCCTTGCTGTGCGAGAATGCAGCCGAAGGCGAGTTGGAAGCGTGCGACCGCTGCCCCTCTTGCGTGCAAGTCGAGGCGAATACGCATCCCGATTACTTCACCGCCGTCCGTCCGCCCGATGTTTCGGAGTTTCCCATCGAGTTGATGCGGGAACTGTGCCAGACGTTCGCGTTGAAGTCGGCGCGCGGGCGCGGCAAAGTGGTCTCGATCGACGATGCCGACGATCTCAACCAAGAGTCGGCGAATTGCTTCCTGAAAACCCTGGAGGAGCCGCCGCCGCGCTCGGTCCTCATCCTCATCGGCAGCACGCCGGATCGGCAGCTGCAAACCATCGTCTCGCGCTGCCAGGTCATTCGCTTCGCTCCCTTGAGCGTTTCCCTCGTCGAGGAATTGCTATCGGATGTGGAAGACCCGGCGCTGCGCGCGCGCTTGGCGCGTCTGAGCGGCGGCAGCCCCGGCATGGCGCGCGAGTTGGCCGATCCCGCGCTGTGGGAGTTTCGCCGCGAGCTGTTGGCGGGATTGGTGAAGTCGCCGATCCCGACCGTTGAATTATCCCATCAATGGATGGATTTTGTCGAAGAAGCGGGAAAGGATTCCGCAACTCAGCGCCGCCGCGCGCAGTTGGTGGTGCGTCTCCTCGTCGATTTTTTGGACGATGCCTTGACGCTCAGTACGAACGGCACGCCGCGCCGAACCGAGGCGAACGAATACGCCGGGCTGGAAACACTCGCTCGCCGCGCCGGTCCCGACCGTTTGCTGGAGGCGCTGGAGCGCTGCCTCGAAACGGATCGCCACATCGACCGCCGCGTGCAGCTGGTTCTGATCCTCGAAGCGTTGATGGACGCGCTGGGACAGAAATTGTAGGGAGAACTGCCCGGTAGCCCGCCATACTACCCGGCAGCTTACGCTGCCGGTTCGCCGGTGGTCTACAGCAGCATCATCAAGGGATTCTCCAGCAGCTCGGCGAGTCGGCGGGTGAAGCGCGCCGCCGCGGCTCCGTCGATGACGCGGTGATCGTAGGATAGCGACAACGGCATCATCAAGCGGGGCACAATCTGTCCGCCGCGCACCACGGGTTCGAGTCGGCTGCGCGAGAGACCCAAAATAGCCACTTCGGGATAGTTGATGATCGGCGTGAAAGCCGTGCCGCCGATGCCACCCAGGTTCGTGATGGTGAACGTGCCGCCCTTCAGTTCCGCCGAGTCGAGCTTGCGATCGCGGGCGCGCTGGGCGATGGCGTTCAGTTCCTCGCCCAATTCGCGGACGTGTTTCTTGTCCACATCGCGCAGTACCGGCACGAGCAAGCCGCCTTCGGTATCGACCGCCACGCCGATGTGGTAGTAGCGCTTGAGGATCAATCGTCCGCCGGACAGATCGAGGCTGGAGTTGAATGCCGGGAACTCGCGCAGGGCGATGGCACAGGCGCGGAGGACGAATGCCGTCACGGTCAACTTCGGACCTTTGCCGTCGGATTGCTGTTTGCGAAACGCTTCCAGGTCGGTGATGTCGGCGAGATCGTGCTGCGTGACGTGGGGGATGAGGCTCCAAGCCAAACTCATCTGCCGGGCCGTCGCTTTGCGCACCGCGCCCAGCGGTTGCGAGTCGATGGTGCCCCATTGCTCGAAGTTGGGTAGAGGCGGAGCCTGCATCGGCGCGCCGCCGTTGGGCGACGCGAGGCCCACTCCCGATCCGGACGCGAGTTGACGCACATACTCCTTAATGTCTTCCTCGACAACGCGCCCGTGCCGACCGCTGCCGGTGACGTTCTTCAGATCGACGCCGAACTCGCGGGCCAGTCGGCGGGTGGCAGGGCCGGCGGGGACAATCTTCTCTTGAGCGGGAGGCGGCGCGGGTGAAGGGCGGTCGATGATCGGCTGTTGCGGTTTGTGCAGCGCCTGGACGGCGACGGGGCGCGCGGGCGCGGGTTCTTTCTTCGTGGCGGGAACGGCTTCCGCCGCGCGGGGGGCCGGGGTCGCCGCTTTTGTCGGCGCGGCGGCGGCGACTGGCTCGCCGTTGCCGCCGTCGATCGTGCAGTACACTTGGCCGATGCTGATTTGATCGCCGGGCTTGACGAGAATCTTGGTGACGCGGCCGGCCATTGGCGACGGCACTTCCAACGCGGCTTTGTCGGCTTGCACTTCCAACAACGCCTGATCCTTGGCCACCACCTCGCCCGCCGACACCTTGATCGCGTTCACCTCGACGGTATCGACGTTCTCCTTGAGCGCTTGCAGCTTAATCTCACTCGCCATCGTTTTTGATCCTACGAGAAAATCCGACGCGAAGACACAAAGAACACAAAGGAACAAAAGCGCCTATTTAGGTCTATTATAGGTTTGTTTCGCTCGGTTTCCTTTGCGCGCTTCGTGCTTTCGCGGTCGTCTATTATGGTTATGCCCGCATGGGACTGATTTTATCTGGGTTGATGTCGAACTTTTGCATGGCCTGTTGGACGACGGCAGGCTTGACGGCGTTGCGCAGAGCGAGTTGCCAGAGCGCCGCCACGACGATGGACTCGGCATCGACCTCGAAATGCCGCCTCAGTGCCGCGCGCGTCTCGCTGCGGCCAAAGCCATCCGTTCCTAGCGCGAAGAGGCCGCCCGGAACCCAGCGGGAAATCATCTCCGGCACTTGGCGAATGAAATCGCTGGCCGCCAGGAAGACTCCGCCCTGTTCGGGCTTGAGCAACTGTTCCAGATAACTCTGTCGCGGGGGCTGCTGCGGGTGGAGCATATTCCAACGCTCTGCCTCCAAGGCGTCGCGCCGTAGTTCGCGGTAGCTGGTGGCGCTCCAGACGTCGGCGTTGACGCCGAAATGCTCGGCGAGCAACTCTTGCGCGCGCAGCGCGTGCAAGAGAATCGGGCCGCTGCCGAACAGGTGAACCTTGGGCAGTTTGCTTTTGGCCGAGCCGGGACGCAGCTTGTACAGCCCCTTGAGGATGCCGTCGCTGGCGTCGCCGGGCATCGCCCCCATCGCATAATTCTCGTTGTACAGCGTGATGTAATAGAAGTGGTCTTCCGTCACTTGCTCGTACATGCGGCGAATGCCGTCGCGGACGATGACGGCCAATTCGTAGGCGTAAGCCGGATCGTAACAAATCAGGTTGGGAATCGTCGAGGCATGAACGAGGCTGTGGCCGTCCTCGTGCTGCAAACCTTCGCCGTTGAGCGTCGTTCGCCCCGCCGTCGCGCCGAGAAGGAAGCCGCGCGTCCGCATGTCGGCGGCGGCCCAGAGCAAGTCGCCGATGCGCTGGAAGCCGAACATCGAATAGTAAATGAAGAATGGGATCGTCGGTACGCCGTGGGTGGCATAGGCGCTGCCGGCAGCGATGAACGACGAGATGGAACCGGCTTCGGTGATGCCTTCTTCGAGGATTTGCCCGTTCTTGGCCTCTCGATAGGCCGCCGCATGAAACTGGGCATCGACCGGCTCGTACAGTTGGCCGACGTTCGAGTATATCTTGTAGCTGGCGAAAAACGGGTCCATGCCGAACGTCCGCGCTTCGTCGGGAATGATCGGCACGATCCATTTGCCGAGTTCCTTGTCTTTGAGCAGCCGACCGAGCATATCGACGAAGGCGATCGTCGTGGATAGTTCCTTGGTACCGCTGCCCTTGACGTAATTCTGTACGAATTCGACGGCGGGCGCTTTGAGGGTGGGGCACTCGACTTTGCGAACCGGCAGATAGCCGCCCAGGTCTTTCCGTCGTTTATGGAGATATTTTAGATCGTTGGAATCGTCCGGCGGCTTGTAGAAACCGACCTTGTTCACCGTCTCGTCGGAGACGCTCAGACCGAAACGATTGCGGAATTCGAGGAGATATTTCGCTTCGACCTTCTTGGTCTGATGGGCGACATTCTTGCCCTCGGCGGCATCGCCCATGCCGTAGCCTTTGACGGTGTGGGCGAGGATGACGGTCGGTTGGCCGCGATGTTCGACGGCGGCCTTATACGCCGCGTAGACCTTGACCGGATCGTGTCCGCCCCGCTTCAACTTGCACAACTGATCGTCGGAGAGATTCTCGACGAGTCGGAGCAATTCTGGATATTTGCCGAAGAAGTGTTCGCGGATATACGCGCCACCCTCAACCGTGTATTTCTGGAACTCGCCATCGACGACTTCGCCCATGCGCTGGACCAACAGACCCGACTTATCGCGCTCGAGCAGGGTATCCCAATCGCTGCCCCAGATGACTTTGATGCAGTTCCAGCCCGCGCCGCGGAAGGCCGCCTCCAACTCTTGGATGATCTTGCCGTTGCCGCGTACCGGGCCATCGAGGCGTTGCAAATTGCAGTTGATGACCCAGATGAGGTTGTCGAGCTTCTCGCGCGAGGCGAGCGTGATCGCGCCGAGCGTCTCCGGCTCGTCGCATTCTCCGTCGCCCAAGAAAGCCCAGACTTTTTGATTCGAGGTTTCCTTAAGTCCGCGATGCTCCAGGTAGCGATTGAAGCGCGCCTGGTAGATGCTCATGATCGGGCCGAGTCCCATCGACACCGTGGGAAACTGCCAGAAATTCGGCATCAGCCAGGGATGCGGATAGGACGATAGCCCGCCGCCCTCGCGCAGTTCGCGGCGGAAGTTGTACAAATGCGCCTCATTAAGGCGTCCTTCGAGGAAGGCGCGGGCATAAATTCCCGGCGAGGCGTGGCCCTGAAAATACACGATGTCGGAGCCGTCGCCGTGTTCGGGGCCTTTGAAGAAGTGATTGAATCCGACTTCGTAAAGCGTGGCGGAAGAGGCGAAGGTGGCGATGTGTCCTCCGATGGTCGAATCTTCCTTATTGGCGTGAACGACCATGGCCATGGCGTTCCAACGAATCAGGCTCTTGATGCGCCGTTCCATCTCGCGGTTGCCGGGGAAGAGAGGCTGCCGCGAGAGGGGGAGGGTGTTGATGTAAGGGGTATTGGCGGTGAAGGGGATCTCGACGCCGCCGCGAACGGCCTTATTCTTCAGCTGCGAGAGTAAGAACTGCCCGCGATCCTCGCCGCTCGTTTGGAGTACGGCATCGAGAGCGTCGAGCCATTCTTTCGTTTCGATGGGATCGATGTCGCGTACGCCATCGACTCCATCGCTTGGAAGATGACCGTTACTGCCGTTGGCATGCGCCCCGCTTTCGCCGTTGCCGCCGTGAACCGGTGCCTCGACGCCGCGACTGCTCCCCCGGATACTTTCTGCCATAATGCTGCTCCCACACGTCACACTTTTACCCTTCTGACCTCATTCTAGTGGGATTCCGTTTGCGGAATAGATGAAGTTTTCTCGGAGTCGTCTTCGGCATCGTGGGGCTTTGGGCGATTTACTTCTTGAAAGGATCATCGAAAACGAGTTTAATGCAGCCATCGGTCCCACAATCGCCATGTGAACCATCCCTCCGGCTTGAGGCACCTCGCCATGATGCCATCCCATTTCTTTTCCGGAATGGACGGGTTGCTTACTCGCCGCCGTCTTCTGCGCCATTGTGGCCTCGGCTTGATGGGCCTGTCTCTGCCGAGCTATTTGGCTCAGCGAGCCGAAGGAATGGAGCGGAAGGCGGAGGGCACGGGCTTCGGCAAGGCGCGTTCGTGCATCGTTCTTTTCTGTTGGGGCGGAGTCAGTCACATTGACACATGGGATCCCAAGCCGAACGCGCCGCCGGAGGTTCGCGGCGCGTTCAAGCCCATCGCCACCTCGGTCCCCGGCGTCCACTTCGGCGAACACATGCCGCTTCTAGCTCGGCAGATGCACCGTCTGGCCGTCGTTCGTTCGGCGCATCACACCTGCACGGCCCACGGTAAGTCGATGTACTGGAATCGCACCGGTCATGCGCCGCCACAGCCGGAGAACGCCGTCAATCAGCCGCCCTCGATCAACGATTGGCCGACACTGGGAGCGCAAATTTCCAGACTGCGACAGGCCCGCCGAGGACTGCCGACGGCGGTGCAGATTCCCTATCCCTTGGTCGATAACAACACCTTGCAGGCCGGCGATACGCCGGGATGGCTGGGCAATGCCTATGCGCCGCTGCTGTTGGATCCCAAGCGAGGCAAGCCCTATGCCGGTGTCTCCCGCGATCTCGGCGGCTTGCAGTTTCGACCTGCCGAAGGCGTCGATGCCGCGCGCCTGAACTCCAGGCTCGAACTGAGCCGACGACTGGAACATCGACCCGCTTCCGTCGCTGGTCTCCGCGATCTGACGCGCTTCCAAGAGCAAGCCGCCGATCTCCTCTCCAGTCCGCGCATCCAACGCACGCTCGATCTGGACCAAGAACCGGATCGTGTGCGCGCCCGTTACGGCGATCACGCCTGCGGGCAGAGTGTGTTGCTGGCTCGGCGTCTCGTCGAGGCGGAGGTTCCCCTGGTCACGGTCGTCTGCTCGTCGGGCGATCTCAACGGCGGCGCGGGCGACCATTGGGACACGCACGGCGACAACTTTCCGCGTCTGAAAAACGCGCTGCTGCCGCCTCTCGATCGTGCATCGTCCGTTCTGCTGGACGATCTCGCCGATCGGGGACTCCTGGACACCACGCTGGTCGTCTGGTTGACTGAATTCGGACGCACGCCGCAGATTCAGGGATCGGGGCGCAATCACTACCCGTTCTGCTATTCCGTGGCGTTCGCGGGCGGCGGCATTCGCGGCGGGCAAGTCTATGGACGCTCCGACAGTCAAGGCGCGAAGCCCCTCGATTTCCCATGCGGTCCCGGCGACTTGCATGCCACCGTCCTTCATGCCTTGGGCATTCCCCTCGATTCCACGTTGACCGACGTACAGAACCGCCCCCTGGCCATTTGCGACGGCGATCCGTTGCCGTTGTTTGCATGAGGCGATCGGAAGGAGAAGGAACGAGGATATGGCAGCCTCGGCATCCCCTTGGACACTGAAAGCGCGCTGGATATTTCCCGTCAACACCCCTCCGATTGCCGATGGAATCCTCACCGTCGACGGCGAGCGGATTGTCGCCCTCGAAGCCAGTCGATCTCGCGCCGTCGATCTTGATGTCGGCGAATGCGCCCTCTTGCCAGGATTGGTCAACGCGCATACCCACCTCGATCTATCGGGATTGCGCGGACAGTGTCCTCCCAGCGCGGACTTTACCGATTGGTTGCGCCGGGTGATTCATCATCGGCGCGGCACGACGATGGAGCAAACAGAACGAGATGTCCGCGCCGGTCTCGCCGAGAGTCTGCGCTCCGGCAGCACTCTGCTGGGTGATATATCGGCAGGGGGCGTCAGCTGGTCGATCTTGGCCGAGTCGCCGCTACGCAGCGTCGTTTTTTACGAATTACTGGGGCTGATGGAGGCGCGCGCGGAGCAGTCCCTTGGCTTTGCCCGCGATTGGCTGCTCGAACATCGGGCGCTCACGCACTGCAGACCGGGATTCAGCCCTCATGCTCCCTACAGCGTGCGAACGAATTTATTCTCTCGGATCGCCGACGAAGCCCATCGGTTTAAGATTCCTCTCGCCGTTCATCTGGCGGAGAGCCGCGAGGAAATCGAACTCCTGCGCCATCGGCGCGGGCCATTCGTGTCCTTTCTGAAAGATCTCGGCGTCTGGGATGCGAACGGTCTGGCCTCGTCTCCCGCCGCTGTGATGAAGCACTGCGACCGAGACATCCCGAAGCTTTTCGTCCACGGAAACTATCTCACGCCGACGGCTCGCATCCCGCCGAACAGCCCCATCGTCTATTGTCCGCGCACCCACGCCGCCTTCGGACACGCGCCGCATCCGTTTCGCAGCTTCCTGAAACGCGGAATCCGCGTGGCCATCGGCACCGATAGCCTGGCCTCCAATCCCGACCTCGACGTTCTCGCCGAGATCCGCTTTCTGCGTCAACGATTCCCCGATGTGCCCGGAGAGACCCTGCTGCGCATGGCCACGCTGTCCGGGGCGGAGGCGTTGGGTTGGGCCGACGAAACCGGAAGTCTCGAAGTCGGCAAGTCCGCCGATCTCATCGTCGTGCCGCTCTCAAAGGTCGAAGGCTCCGATCCTCACGATCGGCTGCTCCGCTCCGATTTGCCGATACGTCATGTCCTGTGCCGAGGCCGGTGGCTCGACCTACCCCCGCCTTGAATTGAAAATCGAAAGGTTATATCCCTGACTGTGCCGATCCGCTTTCGGTGAACGTCGAAAAAGGGAATGACACTATGCCTCTCGGCTATCTTTGCCTCGTCTTGCACGCGCATCTGCCCTTCGTGCGCCATCCCGAATACGACGACTTTCTCGAAGAAGATTGGCTCTACGAGGCGATCACCGAGACGTACATCCCCCTGCTCGAAGTCTTCGAGGGGTTGGAGCGCGACGGCGTGGAGTGGCGGCTGACGATGTCGGTAACGCCGACGCTGGCGGCGATGCTCACCGATCCGCTGTTGCAAGCGCGCTACGTCCGCCATCTCGATAATCTCATCGCCTTGGCCGCGAAAGAAATCGAACGCACCCGCTTCGAGCCGGAGTTTCAAGCTCTCGCCGAGATGTATCATCGTCGTTTCACGCGCGCCCGCGAGGTCTTCGTCGACCGCTACGGCCACAATCTGCTGCGCGGCTTCAAGCACTTCTTCGACGGGGGAAGTTTAGAGCTGATTACCTGCGGCGCAACGCACGGTTTTCTCCCCTTGATGGTCGGCAACGAGAATGCGCGACGCGCGCAAATCGAGGTCGGTTGCCGCGAATTCGAGCGCCATTTCGGCCGCCGACCGCGCGGCATCTGGCTGCCCGAATGCGGCTACGCTCCTGGGATCGAAAGACTGTTGGAGAGCGCGGGCATTCGCTATTTCTTCACCGACACCCACGCCGTCCTCTTTGCCGAGCCGCGGCCTCGCTTCGGCGTCTATGCTCCCTTGATGGTGACGGGCAGCAACGTCGCCTGTCTGGCGCGCGACAGCGAATCGTCCAAGCAGGTGTGGAGCGCCATCGAAGGCTATCCCGGCGATTACAACTATCGCGATTTCTATCGCGACGTTGGCTTCGATCTCGATTACGAATATCTGAAGCCCCATCTGCATCAAACGGGCATTCGCAGCCTGCTGGGCATCAAATACTATAAGATCACCGGACGCACCGATCATAAGCTACCTTATAATCCTCAAGCAGCGCGAGACAAAGCGGCCGAACACGCCGCCAATTTCATGTTCAACCGCGAGAAGCAGGTCGAATGGCTGTCCGGCTCGATGGACGGTCGCCCGGCATTGATCGTGGCACCCTACGATGCCGAGCTTTTCGGTCATTGGTGGTTCGAAGGGCCGGATTGGATCGACTTTTTGTTGCGCAAGATGCACTTCGATCAACAGCGCATCAAAACCATCTCCGTCCCAGAGTATCTCGATCTCTATCCGCGCCTTCAAGTCGCGCAACCGACGCTGTCGAGTTGGGGATATAAGGGCTATTGTGAGGTATGGTTGGAAGGCTCCAACGATTGGATTTATCGCCATCTGCACGAAGGGGCCGAACGCATGACCGAGTTGGCCCGCGCCCACAACGACCCCGCGCCTCTCCTTCGCCGCGCGCTCAATCAGGCGGCGCGCGAGCTGCTGTTGGCGCAATCGAGCGATTGGGCCTTCATTCTCAAGACCGGCACGATGGTCGAATACGCCAAGGAACGGACGCGCGTTCACGTCAACAATTTCAATCATCTCTACGATTCCATCCGCGACGGCACGATCGACGAAGGTTGGCTCAACGGTATCGAAAACCGGCACAATCTGTTTCCGGACATCGACTATCGCGTCTATGCCTGATGGAAGCCGACATCCTTACCCCTTACCCCCTACCCACCGCGAACAGCACCACACCGACGAATGCGTATCTCTCGATGTGACGCCGATTTCCGCGCCGCTCTTGCAATGGCGCGCGTCGTCGCGCAGGATAGTCCTTTGAACCGCGATTTCCACCGCTACTTCCTAGGAGCTATCGATGTCCGCGCCACTCGATTCGTCGATTCTCGACCGCCGCGACGTTTTGCTTACCGCATTGGCCGTAGGCGGCGCTTCCGCCTTGGCATCTCCCGCTGAGGCCGCACGACCCGATCCGCGCCGTGCTTCGCCGCGCCGTTACGACATGAAAAAATCCATCAATCTTTGGGCATTTCCGTATCCGGAGCGCATGACGCTCCAAGAGTGTTTGCAGCTGGCCAAAGACGCGGGCTTCGACGGCATCGAGTTGAATTTCGATCTCGAAAACGATCTCTCCCCCAAGTCCGGCGCGAAAGAGTACGCGGCGATTCGCAAGACGGCGGCGGACATCGGGATCGCCGTTAGCGGCCTCTGCTCGTTTCTCTATTGGCCGTATTCGTTGACGAGCAACAAGGCCGCCGAACGCCAGCGCGGCCTGGAACTGGCCGGCCTGATGATGCAGGCGGCGCACGATCTGGGCACCGAGAACGTCTTGGTGGTGCCGGGGGCCGTCGGAATCCCCTGGATCAAAGACTCCGAGCCGGTCGCCGCCGAATTGTGCGACCGCCGCGCCCGCGAAGCCATCGGCAAACTCGCCCCCAAGGCAGAGAAACTGGGCGTGTATTTGAACATCGAAAATATCTTCTTTAATGGCTATCTACTCAGTCCGCACGATATGATGGCTTTCGTGGACAGTTTCCAAAGCAAACACGTTCGCGTTCACTTCGACACCGGCAATATCATGCTGTTTCAATATCCCGAAGATTGGATCGCTCTTCTGGGCAAACGGATCAAGAACGTCCACCTGAAAGAGTTTACCAAGAAGGGGACCGATCACTCGTTGGAATCGTTCCGCCCTCTGCTCGACGGCACGACCAACTGGCCGGCAGTGATGGAGGCATTCGACAAGATCGGCTATCGAGGCTATCTCACCTTCGAGTATTTCCATCCGTTCTCCCATTACCCGGAAGCACTCATTTATCAAACGTCGGACGCGCTCGATCGCATCCTCGGAAGAAAGTAGCGTGTCGGCGAACATGACCCAAGGAACGGCGCAACGGCACTCGGAAGACGGACGCCTCGGCGCGACCTACCCCGATCGGTCGAGTAGTTGTTATGCTGACGGAATGCAACGTCCTCGTCTATTGTTTGTAACGGGTAAGTTGGCAGAGGCCTCGCTGCGCCGCACGTTGGAGGAGTTGGCCCCGCGCGCTGGCTTCGACTATTGTGTCGCCGTGTTGCCGATCACCGTCGCAGCCTTGGCCACGACCCCGTGGATCGCCCGGCACTTGACGGTTCCCGAAGGGATCGATCGCATCGTGCTTCCCGGCTTGTGTCGGGGCGACTTACAACCGTTGCAAGCCATGGCCGCCGTCGAGCGCGGCCCCGCCGATCTGCGCGATTTGCCGGACTACTTTCAACTCGCAAAAAAGGGCGAACGAGAATATGGCCAATACGACATCGCTATTATCGCCGAAATCAACGGTGCCCCGCGCCTGCATTGCGACGACTTGGTGGCCCAGGCGCTGGCTCTGAAGTCGGACGGCGCGGATCTCGTCGACCTCGGCTGCGATCCCGGTTCGACGTGGACCGGCGTCGGCGACGCGGTACGCGCCCTGCGCGATCTGGGGCTGCGGGTGTCCGTCGACAGTTTCAATCCCTTCGAGGTCGAAAGCGCGGTTGCCGCCGGAGCGGAATTGGTGTTGAGCGTGAACGGTGGCAACGTGTCGGCGGCGCGCTCGTGGGGATGCGAAGTGGTTGCCTTGCCCGACGATTTGGCCTCGTTGGCGGGACTCGACGAGACGATCGAGAAGCTCGAAGGTTGGGGGGTGAAGTATCGCATCGACCCCGTGATCGAGCCGATTGGTTTCGGCTTCGCCGCCTCGCTGGGTCGCTATCTCGAAGTGCGCCGACGCTATCCCAAGGCCGAGATGATGATGGGTGTCGGCAACCTCACCGAATTGACCGATGCCGACTCCGCCGGGATCAACGTCGTGCTGCTCGGCTTCTGTCAAGAACTCGGTATCCGCAGCGTGCTGACCACACAAGTAATCAACTGGTGCCGCAGCTGCGTCCGCGAGCTGGATTTGGCGCGACGCCTGGTGTATCATGCGTGCGTCCACCGCGCCTTACCCAAACACCTCGAACCGAATCTGGTGGCGCTGCGCGATCCGAGGCTGCGAGTACACGGCGAAACGACGCTCGCCGAACTCGCATCGCATATTACGGATCGTAATTTTCGCCTATTCGCCGAGCGCGGTTTGCTTCACGTTCTGAGCGGGGCGATGTATCTGAGGGGCGACGACCCGTTCGAGTTGTTCGCGCGCATGCGCGAAGGCGCGGAGATCGACGCCTCTCATGCGTTCTATTTGGGATATGAAATGGCCAAGGCCGCGATCGCGTTGGCGCTGGGGAAGAATTACACGCAGGATCGGGCGCTCTCTTGGGGCTACCTTACCGTGGATGAACGCTCTCGACACGACGATAGCCGCAAGGGGTCCGTCGGTTAGCAGCGCGGCGTTCAAGGGTGCGACTCAAACTATATCCAACGAAAGGCCGACGCGATAAAAAGACCGTATGGTGAAGAGAGCGACGTCTCGAATTCGTTCTGGTCTCGATGCGATCGCCCCGTCGATTGCTCCCTCTCTGGCCGCCGTTCCATTCGTCGAGGAGTGGACGCCGTGGCTCGATCCGTGGGAGGCGTGCCGGCGCATGGCCCATCTCCCCCATTTACTCTTCCTCGACAGCGCTGCGCCCCCCGATAGCCTCAGCCGCTATTCCTTCGTTGCGGCGGACCCGTTTTCGTGGCTCATGTCCCGTCGCGGTTCGATCTCGGAGGACGATCGGATCGTTCGACGGGCCGATCCGTTTGCAGCATTGCAAGAGCGTATGGGGCAGTGGCGCGTCGAGACGCTCGAAGGATTGCCTCCCTTTCAAGGCGGCGCGGCGGGGCTGTTCGGCTACGACTTGTGCCATCATGTCGAACGATTGCCGCGTCCTCAATACGACGAGTTTCAGACTCCCGATCTCGCCGTTGGGTTCTACGATTGGGTTCTCGCCTTCGATCGCGTCCAGCGGCGCGTCTGGATCGTTTCGACGGGATTGCCGGAAACCGATACGTCTCGTCGGCGTCGGCGTGCCCTCCAGCGTCTGAAGGCCGTCCGGCGCTGCCTCCTTGACTCCACGGGCGAAGCGCTTACGAAGCGTGGCGAATCGGTGGGAGCGAGGCCGATTTCCCTCGACCCTCGCAACGAACTGCCTAGCTTTGCTGGCGTCTACAGTAATTTCAATCGAGACGACTATCTGTTGGCGGCTCAAAAAGCGATCGACTACGTTCGTGCCGGTGACTGCTTTCAGGTCAATCTGTCCCAGCGTCTTTTGCATCGGGCCACACTCGCCCCTCTCGATCTCTACGCCCGTCTCCGCGCGTGTAATCCCGCTCCGTTCGCGGGCTATTTCGATCTCGGCGATTTCGTCGTCGCCAGCGCGTCCCCGGAACGCTTTCTGAGTGTCGAAGACGGACGAGTGGAGACCCGGCCCATCAAGGGAACCCGGCCGCGCGGCTCGACTCCCGAAGAAGACACTCGCCTGAGCGAAGAACTAAAGCACTCGGCCAAGGATCGCGCCGAGAATGTGATGATTATCGATCTCTTAAGGAATGATCTCGGCCGAGTTTGCGCCTATGGCAGCGTACAAGTTCCCTCGGTGTGTCGATTGGAGAGCTATCGCACGGTGCATCATCTGGTTTCCGAAGTATGCGGACGATTGCGTCCGGGATTGGGACCGCTCGATCTTTTGCGGGCGGCGTTTCCCGGCGGCTCGGTGACGGGAGCGCCCAAGGTGCGGGCGATGGAGATCATCGCCGAATTGGAGCCGACGGCGCGAGGCCCCTATTGCGGCAGCCTTGGCTATCTTGGATTCAACGGCAGCATGGATACGAATATCCTCATTCGGACTTTCACGCTAGGGCGAGGTTGGATGCAATTTCCCGTCGGAGGCGGCATCGTCGCCGACTCCATTCCGGAAGCGGAGTACGAAGAGACGCTGCACAAAGCCGATGGACTGCTGCGGGCCTTGCGGTAACTCAGAGCCGGTCCCAAAAGCCCCTCTTCCCCAAGTCTGGGGGAGAGGGGAGAGTTGCGAATGGTCTCTCACTTTTTCTCGGGAGCGGGAGAGGGCGGCGGCAACTCCTCGCCGGCTGGCTCGCTGGGTCGTTGATCCGAAGGCGGGGTCGAATCCGGCGTTTGCGGCTTGGTTCGGCACCCGGCGAACGAGAGATCCGAAACTGCCGCGGCAAGGTCGGTCTGCGCCTGGCTCAGCTCCAACAACACATCGAGATAGCTATCGCGCGCGCGGAGCAGGCGACGGCGAACGTCGATGACCCGCGCCAGGTCCACTCCCGGCTGACCGGCCTCGTACAACTTATCGAGTTCCTCGCGCGTCTGGCGCAGTTTCGGCAAGGCTATGTCGCGGAATTCGTTCACGACATGCTCGGCTTGGACCAAGCGAGACAGGCCGGCGAATACGTCTTGGCGAACCTGTACCTCGCCTTGACGAAGCGCTTGTACGGCGCGAGCCAATTCGGCTTGGCGCTGGCGGATTTCTCCCTTGCGCGTGTTGAAGACGGGAGGCGACCAGATCAACCACGCGCCGGTGAAGTAGACGCTGGTTTCGTTGAACTCGAAGGCAGGCCCCAGCGAAGGATTGCCCCAACGATTCGCCACTTCGAACCGGACGCGCTCGTTGGCCTCGCGCACGGCAAACTCCAGCGCATGGAGATCGGGACGGCGTTCCATGCTCACTTGGACCAACGCACTCGCCGGTGGCGCGACGAACCCCTTCTCCAAGGTTCCATCCACGGCTAACGATTCCTCAATCATGCCCAAGGCACGACGGAGATCATTCTCGGCCACGACGAGCAAACTGCGCGCGGGGCCGAGGAGGTTGCGCGCTTCGACCACGTCGGCTTGAGCCAGCAACAAATCGGCGCTCTTGAGCGTACCCTGCTCGTATAGGTGCTTGACGTTATCCGCGATCTGCTGCGTAAACTGCGCGCCTTCCTCCAACACGCGATATTTCGCCCGGCGGTAGAGGACATTATTGAAGGCGCGCGTCACCTGGACGGAAACGAGCAGTTCTTGGGCGGCGATCTCCCACTCGGTGCGCGACAAGGCGTTGCGAGCGATGCCACGACGATACCTGCCCTGGTGCATCAATTCGAGATCGGTTCGCATCGTGTGTTCTTCAAACACATGATTGGTGACACCGGCAGCGGGTGGGCCGTTGCCGTACCACACGAAGTCCTGCACGATGGGATTGAACGGATACTGCTTGGCGATTTGCACCGCCGCCTCGGCGACTCCGCGATTGCGCCGAAACGTGGCCAACTGCGGATTGTGCGCCAGCGCCCACTGCACCGCTGCGCTCAGTGTCAACGACTGTTGTTCGCTGGGTTTGGGCAGTTCCTCTTCGGGCTGTGCCCACGCACCGAGAGCCAGGCAAGACAATCCCGCGAGCGCGGCCAAGCCCAACGAAACCCAGGAGCGAATGCGAGGACGCTGTGGCATGGCACCTCCATCTAAACAAAGGTGGACAAATGGCGGGGTTTACGCAATGCGGGCGAATCGAGCAGATTGTCGACATAGCGTCTTTGGTGTGAATCGCGAAGCGGTCACGAGTTGTATCGGCCGAAGGGGGCGTGGAAATCCGGGCTTTTTGATGAACAACTTGTGAACGGGGATCGACGAAGCAAATTGGGTCATGCTCTCCAACCCGAATCGCTCTCGGCAACGAACGGTCGGTGTCCCGAACGACGGCCCTACTTCTGCAAAATCAGCTTGTTGCGCCGGGTGATCCGCAGTCGATAGCGCTTGCCGTCGTGTTCGATTCCGATCTCTTGCTCGCCTTGGAAGAGATCCTCGGCGCGCAAGATTCGCGGTGAGAACGACTTATCCTGTCCTTCGGACTTTTGTAGCGACTCGTGCTTGAGATTGGACATCGTGCCTCCTTGGAGAGCGGCACATTGCTGAGACATGGTTTCAACAATGCTCCGCCCCTCCGATTTTCGCATGGTCCTTCCGGTTCCCTTGACACTTAGTCTCGGATACTCTATCCTCTCCAATGGATATTGAGACTCAGTATCATCAACAAGTGCCGTTGATGATTATCCCACCGAGGCTGCTCAGCCGCCGTCGCGTCGGCCATCGTGCCGCGCATCCGTTCGCAACGCACCTCGCCATCCTTCGCCTGAAAGGAGTGCGTCGCCATGCGCGCGCGAACCGAACGAATTGCGTTCACTCTCATCGAGTTGTTGATCGTCCTCGCCATTATCGCCATCCTGATCGGCCTCCTGTTGCCGGCCGTGCAGAAAGTGCGCGAGTCGGCCGCGCGCGGGCAGTGCATGAACAACCTCAAGCAGATGGGGTTGGCATTGCACAATTACCACGATGTCCAGCAAGGATTTCCGCCCGGCTACTTGGCGACTCTGCCCTACGTCGATGGTGCCACCGACACTGCTCCGGGATGGAGTTGGGCCACTTTTATCTTGCCGCATCTCGAACAAGAGAATCTCTACCGCCAATTCCGTTTGGACCAACCCGTCCAGAACTCGCCGGCGATCGCGACATGGGTGAAAGCATACTTGTGTCCTTCCGACCTCTACTCATTACAGGCATTCTCCGTCTTGGATGGCTTCGGCAATCCCATCTGTCGGGCAACTCCGACGAGTTATGCCGCCTGTTGCGGAAGCGATGCCTCGGACACAACCGCTCCCACGGGCTTGGGCGTCTTGTATCGCAATAGTCGCACGCGGATCACCGACATCACCGATGGGACCAGTCAAACGATCTTGGTCGGCGAACGCGCTTGGTCGAACGCGAAAGGAACCTGGGTGGGCGCGATCTCGAACGGCGTCATCGAGCGCGGACAAAACAACCCCTGTCAGCCGAACGTACCCGGTGCCTGGTATCCGGCTGCAACTCTCGTCTTGGCGCACGCCCACGGAAACAATCCGCTCGTCGATGGCGACGGCAGTGCGGGCATGGACGATTTCTCAAGTAAACATCCCGGTGGATCGAACTTCCTATTCGCCGATGGATCGGTTCATTTCATTTTCTCCATGCCGAGCGACAACCCGGACGGCAGCTATCCGCCTCTGGATCTGGTGTTCCAAGCGCTGGGAACTCGCGCCAATGGCGAGGCGGTCGATTGGCCGACGATTGTGGGTAACTGAAGCAAGAAAGGACGCACCGAACATGAGACGCATACACATTCTGGTTGGCTTCTCGCTGGTCTTGCCGATCGGCTGCGGCAAAGCGCCTCCACCCACGCGCGTGAATTATTGGGTCGAGGCGCTGCGCGCTCCTGACGCCAGGGTCCGCAAGAAGGCAGCATTCACTCTCGGAAACCTCAACGCGACCGACTCGGCAGTTGTTCCAGCGTTGCAGGCGTCGTTGCGAGATACGGACGCGGCCGTGCGCCGCGAGGCGATCCTCGCTTTGATGAAATGCGGTTCCATCGCTGTCGAGGCGCTGCCATCGCTCACCGAGATGAGCCAACGCGATCCAGATGCACTCGTGCGAACCTACGCCGCCAAGGCCGTGCAACGACTCCAGGAAGGAAAGCGGAGCGGCTAGAACTTCTAACGGAAATGCGTCCACAGCTCCATTCCCCGTCTTTGGAGTTCAAGCCAAAGGCGGGGATTGGAAACCGGCGAGCCGTGTGCGACTTCCGTCGGAGAACGCCCTGTAGCGGCGAGTGTAGCAGACCAATCCACGTCCTCGCCGCTTGCTTCGCCGCTTGCGATGCGTATAATCACTCTCGTGCGACTCTCGTCCGAGATGTCCCCGTAGCTCAACTGGATAGAGCGCTACCCTCCGGAGGTAGAGGTTACAGGTTCGAGCCCTGTCGGGGATACTTGTGTCCAATGACAGATAAAGACACTAGCGGAATCCAAATGTCAAACCCGTCGGTTTCTCAAGGGGTTGTGTCCTTTCAGTCCCTTGCCATTCGTTAGAGTCCGCTTCGGGATTCGCCCGCTTCCGCATCGCTCCACATCGGATTTCGCACCGCCATAAGCAAAACAGCTCTACTCGCCTACGCTCTGAGGAGAAGGAGAGGGGCGGGGGAGTGGATATTGGATGGGAGGAATCGCCGAGCGGAGCCTGACATGCTTCGACAGACGGCGAAGGGTCGGATGGAAAGTAAACATTCTGCTCGAGCGAGAAAGGCATTCGATGGCCGCGCTTAGTTTGTTGCGCCAAGGCAGTCCTCTGGCCGAACCGTGCAACCAGAACCAGATACTAAGGACGGATGGCAAGCAAAGGTCGTTTGCACAGGCACTTGCGGAAAGCGGTCTCCCTCCTCTCCGCGCCGTCGATATACGGATACTTCAAGTCAACGTCGGGAAACTGTGCAATCAGACCTGCCACCATTGCCACGTCGATGCTGGGCCGGATCGCCGCGAGATCATGAGCCGCCAGACCATGCGAGAATGTCTCGACGTTCTGGCCGCTTCGGATATTCCCACCTTGGACATCACCGGCGGCGCTCCCGAGATGAACCCACATTTCCGTTGGCTCGTCGCCGAAGCGTCGCGGCTAGGTCGTCGCACGATCGACCGATGCAACCTTACGATTCTCTTAGCCCCTGGCTACGACGATTTACCGGCTTTCCTTGCTGCCCACCGAGTCGAGGTGGTCGCTTCGCTCCCCTGTTACCTGGCGGAGAACACCGACGCGCAACGAGGTTCCGGCGCGTTCGACAAATCGATTGCCGCGCTGCGATTGTTGAACGCTGTCGGCTACGGTCGACCGGATAGCGATCTGGTGTTAACCCTCGTTTACAACCCCGTCGGACCCAGCCTACCTCCTCCCCAGGCCGATCTGGAGACGGCCTATCGTCGAGAACTCCAGGCCCGATATCGCGTGGTCTTCAATCGACTGTACACGATTACCAACATGCCCATCAGCCGGTTTCTCAACGACTTGCTTCAGCAAGGCCAGTACCAACGGTATATGGAGAAGTTGGTTGAGGCATACAACCCAGCGGCGGCCGAGAATGTGATGTGCAAGACGACATTGTCGGTTGGTTGGGACGGCAGACTCTACGACTGCGACTTCAATCAGATGTTGGATCTTCCGCTGACTTCTGGGCTTCCCCAACACATCCGCGATTTCGACCGAGAGCGATTGAAACAGCGCTCCATCGTTACCGGCCAGCACTGCTACGGCTGCACCGCGGGTAGCGGCTCCAGCTGTCAAGGGGCCGTGCTGGCACAAACGCACGATCCGAGAGAGGACCATTTGAAAGGTGACGGCTCGGCGTAGTCGTCCCTGGGTTACACTAGAGTGGCTTCATTTCGGATTGCATTCAACGAAAGGTCTTGGTAGCCGCGACGGGCAACGGAGCGCGAGACAACTCGCTCCGCTGCGCGTCGCGGCTTACCAACGTGTGCGCGATCCGCAGGAAAACGGTTCTCATAACTGTCCTCTCGCCGAAAACCATTCGCCGCCCGGCACGATTCACGAGACGTACACTAGGGTTCGCATCTTGCCTTGCCGTCCGATCCCATCGGTGTGGGTGCGTGTTTCTCATAGTAAGCGCGACACTCGCGCTCCCTTCCCCGCACCACCCGCCGGCCGTGCAAGTCGCCGCGCGTCTCGGTGACGATGGTTCGCTGCGACGAATGGAACGCGTCGTGAAACGAAACGGCAACCCAATCGCGCGTCTTGCCCAGTCGATGGGCGAGCGCCGTGTTGGAAAATTGAGCGCGGCAGTGCCAACCTTCGCGGTCTTCGACGTAGATCGGCAGCCACGACTCAGGCTCGGGATCGAACCGGATGGACGTCAACGGCGGTCTGGATGCGTCCTCCGCGCGTCGGCGATAGGCCGCGTCGATGGCGAGTAGGGCGGCAACGGACGGTTCGCCAGGGAGTGACTCCGACGATCGGGTTCGCTGCAATCGTCCGTCCAAGGCGTCCATCAGGCCGCGCAGACGCTTTGGTCCCACGCCCGCCCGATCGAGCCGACCTTCGTGAGCCGCTCGTTCGAGTTCATCCACGGTCGAGATGCCCAGGAGTTCGTGCAGCTTGTGGGCTAATTGGCGACCGATGCCGGGTAGACTTGTGAGCGACTGTTCGGGGCCAATGGGTCCGCCATCGGGCTTCAAGGTATGGAACGCGCCGGTGCGGATCAGTCCCTCAATGGTGTAACCCAAACTCGCACCGATGCCCGGCAACTCTTCCAAGCCGGCGCGTCCCTTCTCGGCGACGATCTCGGACAGGGACTGCGCCTCTGCCAACACCGCTTCCGCCGCGCGACGATAGGCCCGCACCCGATGGACGTTGGTGTCTTCGCCTTCGAGGTAGTCTGCATACTCCATCAACTTTCGCGCGATGGTCGCATTGTCCATGATCTCCTCCGCGTTTCAACACCTCCCTCTCTTTTGTTATTATACGCATGTATACTTGAGAAACATAGCTCAGAGGCAAGCAGCAAACTTTTGCAAGCCGTTGCGGTAGGCTGAGAACCAAGACGGATTCGGGGCGACCGGAGAACGAAACTTGACCAACTGCGCCACGGCGTCGGCCACGGTGTAGGGCGCGCCGATGTTCTTCTTTTTCCGCTGATACGACTCACAGGCCGCCAACGCCGTCGCCGCCGCGCCCAAGGCCGGACCTTCCGACGACTGCAAGCGTTCCAGAGGTCGTTCCAAAACCGATGCCAAGATCTCGCACATCAACTCGCTCCGCGCGATGCCGCCGGACACCGTGAGGCGCGTTATCTTCTGTCCCGCCGCTTCGTGTTCGCGCACACCCAGGGCGATCAGATACGCCAGCGCCTCCAGAGAAGCCCGAAACTTCTCACCCGGCTCCTTCGGCTCGTGGGGCAGCCATTCCAGCCGCGGTTTGCCGACACCCAGCGACGGCTCCGGCGCGGTGAAGGGCAGCACCATCGTTCCGTCGCAGCCCGGCGCGCACGCGCCCGCCTCGCGCTCCAAACGCTCCCAGTCCGGTTTCGGGCCGAGGATGCGGTCGAGGAATTGCGCGCCGTTGTTGTAACAGCGCATCCACAGATACGGCCCCCAGTTGAGCCGCATAGCGTCGAGCGCTCCGGAGGAGGGCAACTTACTCGACGACGAATTGACTACCGCCGAATTGCCGAGAATAATCGCCACCTGCCCGGCATCGACCGCCCCACCGCCGACCAGGCCGGCCGCTTGATCGTCCAAGGTCGGAAAGATCAGCGGGCCGCGTTTCGAGGAAGGAATGTGAGCGAATGCCTTCGCCGTCGGCAGCAATTCGCCCAGCGGTTCGTCGGCAGCGACGATGGGCGGCAACTGCTTCCAGGCCAATTGGCGCAATTTCGGATCGCTCAACGCTCCCAACATGAAGCGCAACCACTTGCAGGTGCGCAGGTTCATGAGGCCGGTCGAGGCGGCGGCGGAGACGCTGACGGCGTCGAAATTGCCCGTCAGATAGCCGGCGGCCAGCAGACCGTGTTGCCCGATGCGGCGCGTCCGCCGCCAATCTTCCAACGGCAGACATTCCTCGTCTTGACG
>JAJXWW010000055.1 GCA_021781415.1 Planctomycetota bacterium | reverse complement strand
GTCGGACGCGCAGATCGCGGCTGAATCGCGGGCCGATGTGGACGACCATCATCACTTGCTTGTTGTCGATCAGCGGAGCGATCTGCTCGTCGGAGGTAAGGACGGCGGTGAGGCGAAAGTGCGGCGAGCCGTCGAAGCCAGCCAGCAGTTCGCGGGAATCTCCGCCCCGATCCTCGTTGTAAACGGCATAGGCAACGTCGTTGAGATCGAAGCTGGCCGCGAAACCGAAGATCAACAGTTGCGCGAACGGAGGAACGATCAGCACGAAGCGGCTGCGACGATCCTTTAGCAGAGCCAGTAACTCTTTTATGGTCAAGGCGAGAATGCGCCGCCCCATGCTCTCCTCCTATTCGAGTCTTTTGCGCGATTTCCAGCGGCTCAGTCCGAGAAAGAAGATCGCCATGCCGAGTAGTGCCAATCCGTTGGGGACCAGCACGGAGCGGACGTTGCCGGCCAGAAAGAGCGTCTGCAAGAGAGCGACGAAATAGCGCGCTGGAAGGATGTGCGTCAACAGTCGGATGAAAGCGGGCATGCTGGCAATGTCGAACAGGAATCCGGACAAAAGAAAGGCTGGCAAGAAGGTGACGATAATGGCTACCTGTCCCGCCACGAACTGATTCTTGGCCACGATCGAGATGAGCAATCCCATCCCCAAGGCTCCGAACAAAAACAGCGACGAAGCGGTGAAGAGCAAAATCGGCGAGCCGCGCAGCGGCACTTCAAAGAGCCAGACGGCCATGACGACGGACAAGGCCATGCCGCCGGTCCCCAGCAAAAAATAAGGGATAAGCTTGCCCAAGAGGATTTCCGCCACCGCCGTCGGCGTGGATAACAGAGCCTCCATCGTGCCGCGCTCCCATTCGCGGGCCATGACCAGCGCCGTCAGCAACGCGCCGATCAGGGTCATAATAATGGCGATCAATCCCGGAACCAAGAAATTGCGACTTCGCAACTCGCTATTGAACCAGACGCGCTCGTGGACGAGAACGGGAGGATCGAAAGAAGGGACCGCGCCTCGCGTCGATTGTCGCAGCCATTTTTGCCACGCCCCCTCCAGATAACCGGAGACCAATCGAGCGGTGTTGGCATCGACGCCGTTGAGGACGACTTGAATCGCCGCGCCTTCGCCACGCCGCTGCCGCGCGAAGTTTGCGCGAAGGTAAACGATGGCGTCGACGCGCCGTTCGCGCATGGCTTGCTCGGCCTCGATCATGCTGGACATCGGCCAAACCGTGAAGTAGCGCGATTGCTGGAGTGCCCCCGTGAACCCCGCCGCGTCGGCGTCCGCTCGATCCACGACCACGGCGATCGGCACATGCTCCGCATCCAACGATACGCCGTAGCCGAACAGCAGAAGGAGGACAGCAGGCAGCAGAAACGCGATAGCAATACTACTCGGATCGCGTAAGATTTGCAGGAACTCTTTGCGCACCAACGCGCGCAGCCGCATGGTTCGCTCGTCCCACGCGGTCCACCATCGTCGGGCCGCCGCGGCGTCGTTCATGGCCCCGCTCCTCGATTGGAGTCGTTCTCGATGAGGTAAATGAACGCTTCTTCCATGTCGGGGTCGGGGCGTTGCGGGGTCGCGGCTCGCCGTTTGATGTCGGACGGAGCGCCCAATGCCAAAAGCTGTCCGCTCGCCATGATGGCCAACCGATCGCAATACTCGGCCTCTTCCATGAAGTGTGTTGTCACCAACACGGTCACGCCGCGCTCGGCCAGTTCGTTGATGCGCTGCCAAAACTCGCGCCGCGCCAGAGGATCGACCCCGGAAGTCGGCTCGTCCAGGAACAGGATGTCCGGCTCGTGCATCAGCGCGCAGGCCAGAGCCAAGCGCTGCTTGTAGCCCAGGGGCAATTCGGAGCTGGAGGAGTCGGCGTAGGGCGTAAGCTGAAACTGTTCCAGCGCCCAGGCGAGCCGTGCAGCGCGGCGCGAACCGGATAGCCCGTAAGCGCTGCTGAAGAAACGCAGGTTTTGCGCGACGCTGAGATTGCCGTACAGCGAGAACTTTTGCGACATATAGCCCAAGCGCGCGCGCGCCGTCGCCGCCGCTTTGCGCGTATCCACGCCGGCGACGCGCAACGATCCGCCGCTGGGAGACAACAGCCCGCACAACATGCGAAAGGTAGTCGATTTCCCCGCGCCGTTGGCTCCCAAGAGGCCAAACACTTCGCCGCGCTCCACCGAGAACGTCAGATTTTTGACAGCGTAAAAGTCGCCAAATCGCCGTTCGAGATTATGTACCTCGATCGCGGCCCGTTTCTCCGAACGAGGGGCGGAGGCGTCTTGAATCGGTGGGGAATCGAGAGGCGAGCGCTCCGCGCTCCGAGAACCGTTCGTCGGTGCGATGCGCTTGCGCAACAGGTCGATGAATCCGTCCTCGAAGCGAGGCGGCACCGAAGCGAATTCCACCCCGTCGAGTCCAACGGAAGCGCCCGCGATTTGGGGATCGGTTCCTTCTTCCAGAACCAGACGCACGCGCTCTCCTTGGACGACGGCATCGACCACGCCGGATGCGCCGGCAAGCCGAGCTTGAATGGAGCGCGGTTTTCGGCCGGCAATTTGAACCGTCCAGGCGCGGCCGCGCAGAGCCGTGCTGAATGCTGCCGGCGCGTCTTGTCCCAAGACTTCGCCTTCGTGGAGAATGACTACCTCGTGACAATGCTCGGCTTCGTCCAGATACAGGGTGCTGACGAACGCGCTTACCCCTTCCTCATGAACCAAACGATTCACAATCTCCCACAGTTCTCGACGCGAGACCGGATCGACGCCGACGGTCGGCTCATCCAGGAGGAGTAGGCGCGGGCTGCGGATCAGGGTGCAGGCCAGACCGAGCTTTTGTTTCATCCCGCCGGAGAGTTTGCCTGCCAGACGGTCCATGAAAGGAGCCAGTGCCGTCATGTGCATCAGTTCGCGGTAGCGTTCCGCTCGGTCGGCGCGAGGAACACGTTGCAGATCGGCGTAGAGATTCAAGTTCTCGCCGACCGTCAAGTCCTCGTACAGTCCAAACCGCTGCGGCATATACCCCAGAATACGCTGGACGGCTAAAGATTCGGCGGTAGCGTCCATGCCGAGCGCGAAGATCCGTCCTTCATCCGGTTCGAGCAGTCCCGCCGCCAAACGGAGGAGTGTGGTCTTGCCCGCTCCGTCGGGACCGATGAGTCCGGTGATGCGCCCGCGCCGCGCTTGCAGGTTGACTCCGCGAAGCGCGGGAACCTTCCGTTTACCGCCTCCGAACGTTTTGTGGACTTGGCGGAATTCGAGAATCGGCTCCTCCGGCGCGCCGCCGGAGGGCGTGGCTAGGGCGGAAGGTGTCATGGCGGTGGCAACTCGGAGTTGGACGGCTCGGCGGCGGGACGCGGCTGATCCAGAGATATGTGAACCGTCGCGGGCATGCCCAGCCGCAATTCGTCGTCCGGATTGTGAACGAAAACGCGAACCTGATAAACCAGCCGGGTTCGGAGTTGGCGTACCTCCACCGACTTCGGAGTGAACTCCGCCGTGGGCGAGATAAAGCCGATCCAGGCTCGATAGCGTTTGCCGGGATAGCTGTCGGTCTCGACCTCGGCCGCCATGCCCAGCGAAAGTTTTCCCAGGTCCGGTTCGGCGACGTAGGCGCGCACCCAAACCGGATCGACGATCGCCAGGGTGAAGGCGGGTTTTTGCGGCGAAGCCATGTCCCCCGGTTCGAGGATACGATCTTGAACGATGCCCGCTTTGGGGGCGTGGAGCGAGGTGTCGGCCAATTCGATGCGTGCCAGGTTGCGTTGCGCTTCCAGGGATTGCAACTGAGCGCGGGCTTCGGCAATATCCTCTTTTCGAGGTCCGGCAATCGCCAAATCGAGAACGGCCTGCGCCGCCGCCAGTCGAGCCGTCGCGGTGGAGGCGGCGGCGCGGGCGTCGTCGGCTTCCTGTTGCGAACCGGCTTTCTGTTCGGCCAGCGCCTTCTTTCGGGCTGCGGTTCGCCGAGCGTTCTCAAGCTCCGCTTTAGCCAGATCCACATCGGCGCGCGCTTTACGGATGTCTTCGGGCCGGGTTCCGTTCACCAATCGGGCCACGACTTCCCTCTGTGCCTGGACCTGAGCCGCAGCCTTGTCGGCGGCGGCCTTGAGTCGGCGCGCGTCCAAAACGCCCAGCAATTGGCCTGCGTAGACCCGATCGCCTTCTTGCACCAAAAGCGACTCGATGCGGTCGCTCTGGTTGAACGCCAATTGCACGTCGCGGATGTCCACGTTGCCAAACAGGATTAATTCGTTGGTGGAAGACTCCCGATAGTTCTTGCTCCACCACCAGGAACCACCCGCGACCGAAGCCAACAACAGCACCAACAGCGACAATCGCAGTACGCGCGACTTCATGGTTTCGTCTTTTCTTTCGATGAGAACCGAGCGTCGTGGCCGCCGCTGTCCAAGGTAACGACTTCCCAAAAGATTGGGAAGTGAACTCCGAGACGGATGCGATTCAAAGGGGGCTTGCTCGGAGGCTCCACAATTCTGTAAAATTAAGTGGGAGAGTATCCGTTACGGTTGGCGCAAGGAAGAACGACCATGTCGTTTACACCCGCTCACTTCTACTTTGAGGACGTGCAAATCGGTCAAGAATGGGAATCGCCTGGACGCACGATCACACAAACGGAGATCGTCAACTTCGCCGGAATCAGCGGCGACTTCAACCCCATCCACATCGACCACGAATTTGCCGCCGGCACGCCGTTCCGCCGTCCCATCGCTCACGGCTTGCTCGTGTTTTCCATCGCCAGCGGCCTGGGGGCGTACAGTCCTCCGATGCGAACGCTCGCCTTCCTCAAAGTTAGCGAATGGAACTTTCGCGGTCCCGTCTTTATCGGCGATACCGTTCGGGTGATCGCGAAAATACTTAAGAAAGAGACGCGCGGACGCGGTCGGCGCGGCGAAATCGTTTGGCAACGGCAGATTCTCAACCAAGAACGGAAGATCGTGCAGGAGGGAATTACCATCACGCTCGTCGAAGCGCGGGGAGGACGCGGAGAAACCAATTCTCCCGAACGGCCCTCCGTGTCGCAGCCGGGTGGCGAACCGCCCACGTAAGCCGCCGATTCGGCGAGGCTGTCGCGTAAGTTGCCGTGTGAGATTTAGCTCCAGAAAGGTGAAAGCATTGTCTTTACTCGTAGTCGGTTCCATCGCGTTCGATTCGATTGAGACGCCCAACGGCGTCGCGGAGAACATCCTCGGCGGTTCGGCATCGCACTTCTCGATGGCTGCCAGTTTCTTTACGCAGCCGCGCCTCGTCGGGGTGGTCGGTCAAGATTTCCCCGACGAACACCGCGCATTGTTCGCCTCGCGCGGAATCGACACGGCGGGATTGACCGAGGCCAAGGGCGAGACCTTTCGCTGGAAGGGCCGCTATCACGCCGATATGAACTCGCGCGACACTCTCGAAGTGCATTTGAATGTGTTCGGTACGTTCGATCCGGTCTTGCCGGAGCGATTCCGCGACAGTTCGCACGTCTTTCTGGCCAACGGCAGCCCGACCTTGCAGGCGCGCGTTTTGGCGCAGGTCCGCCAGCCGAAAGCCGTTTTTGCCGACACGATGGATTTGTGGATCGACACGCAACGCGACGATCTACTCGCGCTGTTGCCACGTTTGGATGGCTTGATGCTCAACGACAGCGAAGCGCGCCAATTGACCGGCGAAGCGAATCTCGTGAAAGCCGGCCACGCCGTGCGCCGATTGGGGCCGAAGTTCGTCGTCCTTAAAAAGGGCGAACACGGTGCCATGTTGTTCGGCGAAGAAGGTGTCTTCGTCGCGCCGGCCTATCCGTCGTCGCAGGTTCTCGATCCGACGGGAGCCGGAGACGCCTTCGCGGGCGGCGTACTGGGACATCTGAGCGAATCGTCCGCCGTCCCGACCACGAGCGGTCTGCGTCGCGCCATGGCTTATGGAACGGTGATCGGCGGCTTGATCGTCGAGGGCTTCGGTTTGGATCGCCTCAAGCGCACCGATCGGAGCGAGATCGACCGCCGTCTCGAGGAATACCGCAACATGCTGACGTTTTAATCGCTCCTCGTTTTCTCGCTCCCACGCACTGTCTTCTCGTTTTCTCGTTCCCACGCTCCTGCGTGGGAACGCAAGTTCGGACGCTCCGCGTCCCGTCCCTGGCGTCTCATCTCTCTCACCGCGCAGCGGCGATGCGTGCGTTTCCACGCGGAGCGTGGGAACGAGTAGGGGGTTGCTCCGCGTCGGGTACCGGGATCTCCTCCGTCGCGCCGTGGAAAGGTGCGTTCCCATGCCGAGGCTGCGGGATTCGGCTATAATTCATAGGGAGCGCGGCGCGCAATGTGGCGCGGGTGTCCCGTTCGAGGAGCGGCCGAACGGGATGCCCGCGCCGCGTTGCGCGCCACCTTCGTTTTGAGGAGCGTTATGACGAACGACGATGTCTTGACCAAGCTGTTATCCGATGTGGAGCGCGAGGCGGCCGCGCGACGGTGTTCGCCCGAAGCCGTTTATCGCCTCCAATTCCACGCCGGTTTCACTTTCCAAGACGCCGCTCGTCTCGCTCCCTACTTGCACGACCTCGGTATCAGCCACGTCTATGCCTCACCCTATCTAAAGGCTCGACCCGGCAGCACGCACGGCTACGATGTTCTCGATCACCGACTTCTCAATCCCGAAATCGGCGGCGAGCCCGCCTACGCCGCCTATATCGAAGCGCTGCGTCTCCACGATCTCGGTCAAATTCTCGATGTCGTGCCCAATCACATGGGCATCGTAGGCAACGAAAACGAATGGTGGAACGACGTACTGGAAAACGGTCCCTCGTCGCCTTACGCCAACTATTTCGACATCGCCTGGCAGGCGTCGCCGCGCCCGGCGCTGCGCGACCGCGTGCTGTTGCCCTTGCTCGGCGAACCCTACGGGCAAGTCCTCGAAGCGGGCCAAATCCAACTTCGCTACGAAAGTGGTGCCTTTACCCTGCATTACTTTCAACACCGCTTGCCCGTGGCTCCCTGCACCTGGGGCGGCATCCTGCATCGCAACCTCGACCAGCTGGAATCGGCGATGAGCCACGATTCGCCGCACTTTCAGGAGTATCAGAGCATCCTTACCGCGCTGCGCAACCTGCCGCCGCGCGCCGAGTCCAGCGCGGAGCGCGTCGCCGAACGCCAGCGCGAGAAGGAAGTCATCAAACGCCGGCTCGCTTTGCTGACCGAAAGCTGCGCCGAGGTGCGCGAGCATCTTTTGGCTGTCGTCGCGCACTACAACGGCGAACCGGGAGACTCGCGCAGTTTCGATTTGCTGGATCAACTGCTCGACGAGCAAGCCTATCGACTATCTTCCTGGCGGGTGGCTTCCGATGAGATCAACTATCGCCGTTTCTTCGATGTGAACGAATTGGCCGCGCTGCGCATGGAACTCCCCGAGGTCTTCCTCGCCACGCACGGATTGATCCTACAACTGTTGAGGGAGCGGAAAATCAACGGCCTTCGCATCGATCATCCCGATGGCCTCTTCAATCCTCGGCAGTATTTACGGCGCTTGCAGCGCCACTACCTGTTGGAACTGGCCCGCTATATCTACCAATCCAATCCAAAATATCACCGCGTCGAATGGCGCGAACTGGAGGAGCCGCTGCTGGCGCGGATCGACTCGGGAGCCATGCCGGAGCGGTCCCTTTACGTCGTCGTCGAGAAAATCCTGGGCGAGGGCGAGTCGTTGCCGGGCGATTGGCCCGTCCACGGCACGACGGGTTACGAATTTCTCAACGTGTTGGGCGGTCTGTTCGTCGATCCGGCCGGCGCGCGCGCCTTCACGACCTTGTATCGCGAGTGGATCGAAGACTACACGCCGTATTCGGAGCTGGTGTATCAAAAAAAGCTCTTGATACTCCAGTTGTCTCTTTCCAGCGAATTGCAGATGCTCTCTCTGGCCCTGGATCGCCTGGCGCAGCGGCGGCGCGCATCGCGCGATTTCACGCACCACAGCTTGCGCCGGGTTCTCCGCGAGGTGGTGGCTTGTTTTCCCGTCTATCGCTCCTACATCGCCGATTGCGCGGTCCACGACGACGACCGCAAATATCTCGACGCCGCTATCCGCGAAGCGCGCAAGCGCAATCCGACCCTCAATCGTTCGCACTTTCAGTTTTTGCGCAACGTGCTATTGTTGCGCCGCGACGATCGCGGCGACGAAGAGGAGTTCGCCGAGCAACAGCGTTTCGCCGGTCAATTTCAGCAGGTAACTTCACCCATAATGGCCAAGGGGTTGGAAGACACGGCGTTTTATGTTTTCAATCGCCTGACCTCGCTCAACGAAGTCGGAGGCGATCCGACCCATTTCGGCTATGCGCCGGCCGCCGTCCATCAAAACTTCGCCGCCCGACAACAACATTGGCCGCGCGCCTTCTCGGCAACCTCGACGCACGATACCAAACGAAGCGAAGACGTCCGCGCGCGCATTTCCGTTCTCTCCGAGATGCCCGAAGTCTGGCGCGAGTTCCTTCATCGCTGGAGCGCGCTCAACGAGCCGCACCGCGTTCAAGTCGAGGACGACAAAGCGCCGGATCGCAACGTCGAGTATCTGCTGTATCAAACGCTGCTGGGGGCCTGGCCCGTCGAACCGTATGGCGACGAGGAATATGCCGAGTTCGTGGGCCGCATTCAGGCGTATATGGAGAAGGCGACACATGAAGCCAAGGTGCATACCAGCTGGATCAATCCCAATGCCGATTACGACGAGGCGCTGCGCCTGTTCGTCGGTCGCGTTCTCGATCCCGTCGCCGGGAAGCCATTTCTCGATGCTTTTCTTCCGTTCCAGCGAACGATCGGCCGCTATGGCTTTTTCAATTCGCTCGCGCAATGTCTTCTCAAAATCACCGCGCCGGGTGTCTCGGACTCGTATCAGGGGACGGAGCTATGGGATTATCGTTTGGTCGATCCGGATAATCGCCGTTCCGTCGATTATGAGATTCGGCGACAGTGGTTGAGCGACTTGCTCGAGCGCGCGGCTTCGACGCAAGCGCGCGTTCGGTTGGCGGACGAGTTGATGGAAACGATCGCCGACGGGCGCATCAAGCTCTACCTCACGGCATTGGCGCTGCGCTGTCGCCGCGCGCATCCGGGATTGTTCTCGGTCGGCGGTTATATCCCCGTCGAACCCGTGGGCGTCCAGGCGGGTCACGTTTTCAGCTTCGTTCGCCGTCATCGCGATCGAACCGCCGTGGTTGCCGCGCCCCGCCGGATCGCCACGATGTTGGCGAATCCGGCGAAAGATCCGCTCGGGTCGGCTATCTGGGGCGAGACGCTGCTACCCTTGCCGGAAGAGTTGGCGGATCGAACGTGGTATTCGCTGTTCACGGGGGACACGTTCACGGCGGAAGAGCATCTCGGCCGACCCGCGCTCTCGGCGTCTCAGATATTCGCTCGTTTCCCGGTAGCGCTGTTGCTCGACGCTGCCGAGGGTATCGCTCTCGATGCGACGGCATCTTGAATCGTCTACGGTTTCTCTTCGCGCGGCTCGAACTTCAAGGCGGCGGAGTTCATGCAGTAGCGCAGACCAGTCGGCTGGGGGCCGTCGTCGAAAACGTGGCCCAGATGCGCGTCGCATCGGCTGCAACAAACCTCGGTGCGAACCATGAACCAGCCGCGATCCTCGTGCAGCAGAAGACGGTCGTTTTCCAACGGCGTCCAAAAACTCGGCCAGCCCGTGCCGGAATCGAACTTCGTCGCCGCGTCGAACAACGTCTGACCGCAACAGACGCAGCGGTACACGCCAGCCGCGTGGTTGTCCCAATACTCGTTGGCGAACGCTGGCTCCGTACCCCTTTGGCGCGCGACCTTAAACTGTTTGTCCGTCAGCAACGAGCGCCATTCCTCATCGCTTTTGTGTATTTTCTCCATCGCGGCTCCTTCAAGGCGGTGGCGAATCAGATCGTACTTGTCTCGTGAGCCGGCAACAACGCGCGCGTCCGGTCGGCACCGAGGCGATGGCAGTAATCGCCGAAACTCTCTCCGGCTCGCTTCTCATCCCTGAAACGGCGCAACAACGGCTCCAACGTGGTGGCGATCTCGTCGCGCGGCACGAGGTCTTTGAGTTGAAAATTCATGCGGTCGCCCTGGATGCGCCCGCCGACATAGAGGACGTACTTGTCGCCACTGCGACCGACAATGCCGATGTCGCTCTGATAGGGACGCACGCAACCGTTGGGGCAGCCCGTCATGCGCACGCCCAGCGTTTCGCGCTCCAGCCCCAGCGAATGGAGCAGCGCTTCCAGTTCGTCCAGGATGCCGGGCAAAGCGCGTTCGGCCTCCGAGATCGCCAGCCCGCACGTCGGAATGGCCGGGCAAGCCATACTGTGAAGGCGCGGGAGGCCGATGGATTCGGGGCGCACCACGCCGTGTTCGTCGAGAATCTTTTCGAGGACAGGAAGAGAATTGCTATCCAGATTGCAGAGCAATACGTCTTGCATTCCGGTCAACCGCAATTCCGGACGGAAGCGTTCGACGATGGTTCGCAGAGCGGAACGCAGGCGCACGGAGCCATCGTCCTTGACGCGGCCATTCTCAACGCTCAGCCCATAGTACCATTTGCCGTCTCCCTGCGGATGCCAACCGAGATGCAAGGGGAAGCCGGTGACGGCGACGGAGCGCGCCGGTTCGGGCATGATGCCGAGATAACCGGCCAGCACGTCGCGGAATTTCTCGGCCCCCCACTCGTGGACGACGTATTTGATGCGGGCGCGCTTGCGATCGGCGCGGTTGCCGTGATCGCGGAAAAGCTTCACCACCGCCTCGGCTGCGTCGATCGCATCGGCAGCGGGGACGTGACAAATCGGCACGGCCAACATCGGGAAGGTATTGGCGTTGCCGTGCGTCATGCCCATGCCGCCGCCGACCAGAAGGTTGTATCCCGCGATCGCGCCGTTTTCGACCAGGGCCAACAAGCCGAGATCCTGAGCGTACACGTCAATGCAATTGTCGTCCGGCAGGGCAAGGCCGATTTTGAACTTACGCGGGAGATAAACCTTGCCGTAGATCGGCTCCTCGTCGGTCCCCCTCACCCTGTCCTCTCCCCCCTGGGGGGGAGAGGGTTGGGTGAGGGGGGGCGGTGTCTTGCCATGATGTTCGCTCAGGGGTGCCAGCGGCTGACCGTTGAGCCAGATCTCGTGATAGGCGGCGCTGCGCGGCGCGAAATGCAGCGCGAGACGCCGCGCCGTCGTCTGCATCTCGTCGCGGACGCGGTCGTGGCGAGAGGGCGCGGGACAGCACATGACGTTGCGCGAAACGTCGCCGCAAGCCCCCAACGTGGTCAGCAGCGTGGCATTGATACCGGCAATCGTATCCTTCAAGTGCGACTTTAAGATACCGTGAAACTGAATGCCCTGTCGGCTGGTGAAACGCAGGGTGCTGTTGCCGTAAGCGTCGGCCAGGTCGTTCAAAGCGAGATATTGCTCCGCCGTAACGCGCCCGCCGGGGATCTTGCAGCGGACCATGAACATATAGTGCTTACCGAGTCCCTCGCCCCGTCGGGCTTTGCGGGCATCGCGGTCTTCTTGTTGATAAGTACCGTGAAACTTGAGCAACTGCTTATTTTGCTCGATAAAATGATCGCTGTCTTTGTCCAACTCGTCGGCGATGGTGCCGCGCAAGGCGCGGCTGTTCTCCTTGATACCCTCGACCGCCGACCGAGCGGGCTTCTTCGCCGCGTTTTCGACAGTCCCATTCGTGCCGTGCCGCGTTTCGCCTGACATAGGATCAGTCCTTGTCTCACACCGGAATGTTCACTAATCCGATCAATTTACCTATACTCGTTCTGCGGAATCTTACAAGGCATTCTCGGCGCAGAATGGGTTATACCAACAGGCCCAGATAGGAGAAACATCGGATTGAGAGGCTGTCTGATAAGCTCCTCTGTCCGCTGTATTCAGTAGAGAGAGGGCGGAGTTTGAGGGGTAAGAGACGAAAGGAGACTCGAATCCACTCCTTTTCTCCTAACCCCTCACCTCTGAGTACAAGTAGAATGCTGAAAAAGTCGCCGTTTCGCTTTGGCTCATCCTCGTCGATGGCGTTTGCAAAGCCGCACATTGTCGCGCTTGAGCGATAACCCGACTTTTTCAGCAGTCTCACAGGGGAGAGGGGAGCAGCACTGTACGGTTAACCGACTGCGGTTTCGAGTTCGTCCCGACTCACGGATGCCTCCCTCGCGGTTTCGTTTCACGATAACTCCGAGACGGCGTTACAGCAGCCGACGCCACCGGTTCGCCGAGTGGTTACCTCCGCTCGCGCACTTGCTCGAAGAGAAACACGCCCTTCTTGTTCGATGTTACCACGTCCAGCAGTTTGTCGCCGTTGACATCCGCGATGGTGAATTGCGTGCCCATGCCCGAATCGTCGTCGATTTCGTGGGGTATGAAGTCGATCAGACCGTCGCCGCTCTTCTTGGCCTCGAACCAATAGAGCTTGGCCGGGGCGTTGGGATCGGCGTCACCGCGGTTGCCGTGCGCCCAAAAGCGTTTGCCGGTTACGAGATCTTTCAGACCGTCGCCGTTGATGTCCACGCAGTGCATGGCGTGCGTTTGTGAGACGAGTCGGGCGAACAGATCTTTCTTGAGAAAGGAGGGCTCACCGGCCGTGCCGGGGCGTTGCAGATGCGCCCAGATGCCGTAGTTGTGGGCCGAGCTGCTGAGGATGTCCGCCTTGCCGTCGCCGTCGATGTCGTAGGCGAACATATCGGCGCAGGCGTCGCCGAGTTTGGCAGGGTGAAACTTCCAAGGCTTCTCGTCGAGTTTGGCGGGTTGCTCCCACCAGCCACCGGTGCAGAGTACGTCGAGCTTGCCGTCGCCGTTGACATCTCCCGCGCCCAACCCGTGCGCGAAACGGAAGGTACCGGGGATGACGTGGCCTTTCGTGCTTGGCTCGCTGATCGGGTGCATTTGCCACTCCTTCGTGGGATCTTCTCCCGGAGTGAAATAGGCCATTTGTCCTTCGTTATCCTTACCCTTGGGTTGCCAGCCCATGAGCAGGACGCGCTTGCCGTTGCCGAACAGATCGACGTAGATCGGCGTCTCGTTGCAGGCGCTGTGCCAAATGGTGTGTTCCTTCCAGAGACCGTCTTTGCCCTTGGGATTCTCGTACCAATGGCACGGCGCGCCGGGGAAGCCTACGACGATCAGATCCATCCAACCGTCTTTATTCAAATCCTCGGGCCAGCAGGCGAAACTGTTGCTGTAGACGTTCTTTTCGCCG
Organism: Planctomycetota bacterium; assembly: GCA_021781415.1. Lineage (GTDB taxonomy): Bacteria > Planctomycetota > Planctomycetia > Gemmatales > Gemmataceae > JAJPHU01. Next base: position 18,983 of record JAJXWW010000055.1, on the reverse strand, counting down.
TCGCGGTAGTTCTCTTTGCCGGGCCGAATCCGGTGCGGCTTCCAGTCCGGCGCTTCGTACCAGAGTTCGCCGTTCAGCACGTCCATTTTGCCGTCTTTGTTCACGTCGGCGACGGCCACGCCTTCGGAGAGAAAGCGCTTGTCGAGAACGGTCTTCTTCCAAGTGATGCCGGTAGCGTCGCTTTTTTTCGCATCGGCAGCGAAGAGCAACGGAACGACGAGTGCGAGGGGGATCAGCGAAGTCAGTGGGTGGATGCGCATTCGCATGGAGGTTCCTCGTGAAAGGGATTCGGGATGTCGTGGCGGGGAAAGATCACTGGAGTTGATTATAAAGAACCTCGCGCCGATGCAACAGCTCTCGGAGACCCGGCAGCGTCCGCTGCCGGTTGCTGGACCAAGACACAGCAACATCAGTTACCGAGTGCTGGACGAAAACCCGGCAGCGGACGATGCCGGTTCGCCGTGGATTGCAAGGCTCGTCGATCTCCCCTGCCGCGGTGAACGATCCGATGCGCAGTTGCGAGGGATTTATAGGGAAGTTAGAGGAACAAAAAGGTGGATCCACTCAAAGCGATCCTTGCTGTCGGATCGAGCGCGTATCGGCGGCCGTCGAGGATTCGCTATAAAGCCTTCTACTTGATTCGATTGGCGCTCATTGCGCCTCGGCGTGAGATTCGATTTGCCGCCCTCCGATGAGGAACGACCGCATGCGCAGTTTCAAGAGTCTGAGCGAGCAGGAGATTCTTGCTTTGGCGATCTCGCTGGAGGAAGAAGACGCTCGCATTTACGACGATTTCGCCGACGGTCTGCAAACGAGCTATCCGGCGCAGGCCGAAGAATTTCGCAAGATGCGGGTCGAGGAAGACGGTCACCGCCATCGCTTGCTCGACCTCTATCGCGCCAGGTACGGCGATCACATCCCGCTGATTCGGCGGCAAGACGTCAAGGGGTTTGTCGGACGCAAGCCGGTCTGGCTGGTGCGGCCGTTGGGATTGGATGCCGTTCGCAAACAGGCCGAGTTGATGGAGTTGGAGACGAGTCGCTTTTATGAAACGGCTGCGCGGAAGGCGACCGATGCCGGCATTCGTCAACTGTTGGGCGACCTTGCCGAAGAGGAACGCAAGCACGGGCGCATGGCCGAAGACATGATCGCCGAAGCACCGGATTCGGAGGCGGCGGCGCGGAAGCGCGAATTCGTCTTGCAAGTGGTGCAGCCGGGCTTGGCCGGGTTGATGGACGGCTCGGTCTCGACGCTGGCTCCGTTGTTCGCGGCTGCGTTCGCCACGCACAATAACAAGGAAACACTGCTCGTCGGTTTGGCGGCGAGTCTTGGCGCGGGTATCAGCATGGGCTTCGCCGAGGCGCTGTCCGACGATGGCAGTCTGACCGGGCGCGGCCGGCCGTGGATGCGTGGCCTCATTTGCGGAGCGATGACGGCTCTGGGCGGGTTGGGACACGCGCTGCCTTATCTAATCCCCGATTTCCACATCGCCACCATTTTGGCAGTCAGCGTCGTGGCCGTCGAATTGGTCGTCATCGCCTGGATACGCCATCGCTATATGGACACCTCGTGGAGTTCGGCGCTCTTTCAAGTGGTTATTGGCGGCATCCTCGTATTCCTTACCGGCGTGCTGATCGGGCACGAGTGATGAAGGGACGGATGATGCGGAAAATCGTGGCCGAGCTATTCGGATCGTTCGCGCTGGTGTTCGCCGGCACGGGAGCCATCGTCGTCAACGATCTTCGCGGCAGCGTCACCCACGTCGGCATTGCCCTAACGTTCGGTCTGATCGTGCTGGCTCTCATTTACGCGCTGGGCGACGTCTCCGGCGCGCACTTCAATCCGGCGGTGACGTTGGCCTTCTTGGCCGCGCGTCGCTTCTCGCTGCGTTCGGTCGGGCCATACATCCTCAGTCAATGTGCCGGAGCAATCGTGGCAAGCCTGGTATTGCGGATGCTGTTTCCCGATCACACCGGACTCGGTGCCACGCGCCCGGCGGGATCGCCCTGGCAATCGTTCGTGCTGGAATTTATCCTCACGCTGTTGCTTATGGTCGTGATCTTGTGCGTTTCAACCGGCGCGAAGGAGAAGGGCATCATGGCTGGCGTTGCGGTCGGCTCCGTCATCGCCTTGGAGGCGCTGTTTGCCGGCCCGGTATGCGGTGCGTCGATGAATCCGGCGCGCTCGCTGGCTCCGGCCCTGATGAGTGGCAACTTCGACAACTTGTGGATCTACCTAACCGCACCCATCGCCGGCGCGCTGACAGCTGTGCCGCTGTGCGGATTCATGCTCGATCCGGCCGAGAAGAAGCAATGAGGGCGAGTTGATACAAGATAAGGTCGAAAGCTCAAGACTCTCCCCGTAGACGGCGCACCTCCGCCTCCAATTCGCGTAGCCGCTCTTCAGCGGTTTGTGCCCGATCCGACGCGGTAGCGGCCCGTGCTTCGGCGGCCAGTCGGGCGGCGGATTCTTGCCGTTGCCGCTCTTCGGCGGCCAGTCGGGCGGCGGTTTCTTGTCGTTGCCGCTCTTCGGCAGCCTGTCGAGCGGCGGCTTCTTGCCGTTGCCGCTCTTCGGCGGCCAGTCGAGCGGCGGCTTCTTGCCGTTGCCGCTCTTCGGCGGCCAGTCGGGCGGCGGCTTCTTGCCGTTGCCGCTCTTCGGCGGCCAGTCGGGCGGCGGCTTCTTGCCGTTGCCGCTCTTCGGCGGTTTGTCTTAAGGTTCGTTCTTCCTTCAGAGCCTGGGCGATTTCGTGGTAATCGCCCAAGCGTTCTCCCGTACTCGCATCGTAACAGGCAAGCCAGCCGTCCTCCAAAGCCAACTGCAATCCAACAGGTTCGAGCAATAGGCGACCGCCCGCATCCAACGGCAATTCTTCATAGCCGCTCGGCGTCCAGCGATAGCCGTGCAAGATACGCGGCCCATTCTTCCGCACTTGATCGAGTATCACATACAACGGAACTCCCAAACGATGATAATCCACCGGCTTGCGTTCCACATCGTTCGTTCGTGTGTCCAGCGAAACAATTTCTACCGTCAATACCGTGCGACCGCCGGATTCCAACAAACGGAACGTCCCGGCTTGGGGATCGGGCGCGACGCGCACCTCGTCGAAGACGGCGACATCGGGTTGCAAACCTCGTTGATCCTCCACGCCCCAATCGATCAGACAGTCCGATAACACCGCGAACGACGAATCGTCGGCATAACGAGCCCTCAAGACGTTGGCGAGATAGGCGCACTCGATCTGATGCTGCGGGCGCATGGGGATCTCGTCTCCTTCTTGGGGATACAGCACATCTTCGAGCGTGAGCGGAACTTCTTCCAGGTACTCTTGGCCGCGGTCGTCTAGACGTCGCAGATAACGCCGACCGTAAAAGGGTGTCTCTTCGGACTGCGGCGGGGTGAGCGGCAAGGGCGGCACGAGTAAGTGCGACACGATGTATCCTCCGCGTTGGCTAAAAAATAGTTAATCTGTCGAGGCTGCAGACAAGGGCTTCACAGCTCGAAAGCCAGGATGGCGACCCCCGGCCGGCTGCACCCGTCGGTCAACGGTCACGCGGTTGGGCGAGTTTCACCCCCTGGCCGACCGCCGCGCAAATCTCGTCGTAATCTGCTTTTCTCGGTAGCATCGATGCTGTCAAGGCGAACTTACCGCCCCGGTAGACAATCGTGAGGAACCGCTGTCCGGAAACCTCGGAGGTACTTAAGTCGAGGATGTCGTTGAAGGAGACCACGGTTTCTTCGCTGGACCATCGTGAACGAGGGATGGTAATGGATGTCTCGCCTAACGTGATTCGTTGGTGAACCGTCAAACGGATGAAGGCCAAGAACCCCGCGACGACGACGAAGCCGATGCTCAGCGCTGCTAACACCCAATAGAATACCGTCGCGCTTCCAGCGGACAATTCAATGATTCCGTTGATAATCAGCCCACGATCGTTGCCATTGGCCTTGGCACCGAGAACCAGCGCACAAGCACCAAAAAAGAGCGCACAGAGAACGATCATCGTCCACTTCGGCCGGTAGTCGTATTCACGATCCATCGGTGTTTCTCCCGGTAAGAATCGACCCGAGAAGTCCCTCTCCCCTGTACTCGGGGTAGAGGAGTCGGGGGTGAGGAGTAAGAGACGGATGGAGACGCCGAATCCACTCGTTTTCGCCAAACCCCTCACCCTGGCCGCTCTCCCCTGAATACGGTGAGGGGGGAGTCGTAACGCTGCTCTCTTATGCAATCGTCCAAACGGATTGAGGCCATTGGGCACAAATCACTCCCATTCAATCGTTGCCGGAGGCTTGCTCGTCACATCGTACACGACGCGGTTTACGCCTGCCACCGAGTTGACGATGCGCGCCGCAATCTTGCCGAGCAGATCGTAGGGCAGTTTCGACCAATCCGCCGTCATAAAATCGTCGGTTTGCACGACGCGCAGTGCAATCGCGTTCTCATACGTCCTGCCGTCGCCCATGACTCCCACCGACCGAACCGGAAGCAGCACCGCGAATGCCTGCGAGGTCTTACGATACCAGTCCGATTGTTTCAGTTCCTCCAAGAGGATCGCATCGGCTTGGCGCAACACGCGCAAACGCTCCGCCGTGACCGGGCCGAGACAGCGAACGGCCAACCCTGGGCCGGGAAACGGATGACGATAGACGAGTGCTTCCGGCAATCCCAGTTCCAGACCGAGTTTGCGCACCTCGTCCTTGAACAGATCCTTGAGCGGTTCGATCAACTCGAAACCCAATTCTTTGGGCAGGCCGCCGACGTTGTGATGCGTTTTAATGTTGGCGGCAGGTCCGTCTACCGTGCCGCCGCTTTCGATGACATCGGGATACAGAGTTCCTTGGGCGAGGAAGTGCGCTCCCTCGATATGTCTGGCTTCGTCCTTGAACACATCGATGAACACATGGCCGATGCGCTGCCGTTTCTCTTGCGGATCGTCGATGTTTTCCAACGCCTTGAGGAAACGCGCTCGCGCATCGACGATGTGCAGATCGGCCTGAAAATGTCCGGTAAAGGTTCGCTTGACGGATTCGACCTCTCCTTGCCGAAGCAACCCGTTATCGACGAAAATGCACGAGACCTGCCGGCCGACGGCGCGAAGCAACAGAGCAGCCGTCACCGACGAATCGACGCCGCCGGACAGACCGCAGATCACGCGCTTGTCGCCGATGCGCTCGACGAGACTCGCCAAGGTTTGCGAGAGAAACGAGCCAATTTTCCACAATCCCTTGCAGCCGCAGACGCCGTAGAGGAAATTGCGAAGGATACGACTCCCCTCCGGCGTATGGCTGACTTCGGGATGGAATTGTAATCCGTAGAGGGGGCGCGAGCGATGGCGCATCGCGGCCATGGGGCAAGTGTCGGTGGAAGCCAACGGCAGAAAGTCGTCTTGTTGCATCTGCACTTGATCGCCGTGACTCATCCACACGGTCGTTTGGTTGGATACGCCCTGAAAGAGATCGTTGGCGTCCGTAATGCGACAGACGGCGGGACCGAACTCGCGGCGATCCGCGGGCAGTACCTTGCCGCCGAGTAGATGGCAAGCCAATTGCATTCCGTAGCAGATACCGAGGACCGGAACGCCGAGATCGAACAGATGTGGATCGCAGCGCGGCGCGGTCGGAGCGTAGACGCTGGCGGGGCCTCCGGACAGGATCAGGCCGCGCGGTTTCAACTCTGCAATGCGCTCCGCCGCCAAATCGTGGCGCACGATTTGACAGAAGACATTCAACTCGCGCACGCGCCGTGCGATGAGCTGGCCGTACTGCGAACCAAAGTCGAGAATGAGAATCGTTTCGCTTTCAGGAGCGGATGCCATCTTGGGTTCCTGTTCATGCGAGGGAAACATCGTCCGACCACAAGGCGAACGGTTCTGTGAGGACGGATTCCTCGTCTCAAGCCTTTCCTAATTCTACCGCCCTCCGCGTCGCCGCCTCAACGGCATCCATCAGCGCCCCGCGCACGCCACCGCGTTCGAGAGCGTGCAGACCGGCGATGGTTGTCCCACCCGGACTGGCAACCATGTCCTTGAGTACCCCCGGATGCGTTCGCGTCTCCAAGACCATCTTTGCCGCGCCGAGAACCGTCTGCGCCGCCAGCGCCGTCGCCACATCGCGCGGAAGGCCGACGCGCACTCCGCCATCGGACAGGGCTTCGATCGTCAGATACACGAATGCCGGCCCACTTCCAGAGAGGCCGGTCACGGCGTCGAGCAAATGCTCCGGCAGACGAAACGCCACGCCGACCGCCTTAAGGAGGCGATCCACCGAGGCGATGTCTTCGTTCGTGGCCTTTTCGTTGGGGCTGTAGCCGGAAGCGCTGGCACCGATGAGGCAGGGAGTATTCGGCATGACCCGAACGAGACGCTTCTCGGAGCCAAGTCTTTCGGCGAGTTGGCGCAAGGTGATTCCCGCCGCGATGGAGACGAACAACTGATCCTTCACGACCGGACGGATTTCCTCCAAGAGCGCGGCCATCGACTGCGGTTTCACGGCCAAGACGACGAGATCGCTCGTGGCGACGACGGCGCGATTGTCGGCGCAGGCTTCGCAGCCTGTTTCTTGAGCGAATGCCTGCCGAGCCGAGGGCATCGGATCGCTGGCCCGACACTGGCCGGATTGAAGCAGCCCCGCTCGCAGCCAACCTATCGTCAGTGCGGTTGCCATCCGCCCAGCACCCAAAAAGCCGACGTTTAAGCTGTCCATCATGTCGTGTGAGACCTCTCAACAGGAAAGGAATTATCATACGGAATCAACCTACCCCGCGTATATCTGGAAGTCGAAAGCGACGCTTGCAATCGACTTCGCCGCCCACTTTGAGGATAATACTTGACGACGGCGCGAACCGGGCATCGCGAGCGACCGAGAACCGATTGAGGACGCCATGAGCGAGGACGGCCTGCATCCCTTGGAATCGATCCTACATCTGTGCGAGGCAGCCGCGCCCGAACCGTGGTATCCGCGCCTATTCGCCAAGCAAAACGGCGTCGATCCGCGCGAACTGGGGCAATGTCTCGAAGAACTGTGGCTGCGCGGCTTGATCGCGCGGGCGGACGGCGGCTCCGAAAAAGGACCGGCCATCACCCTGACGCGCGAAGGCCAGCGGGTGTTGCTCGAACCCGAAGCGTTGAAACGCTTGCGCGCCGGCGATCCGGTCTCGCGCTACGATCGGGGAGCGATCGTTCGTAAGGCCATGACTGGACGCGGTCGGACATTCATCACCAGCTTGCTCGTTCTCGTTAATGTAGCCGTCTTCGCTTGGGGCTATTTCGCAGCGCGCTCGCAGGCAATCGACAGCGATTTCCTGCGCGGTGGCATCGCCGCCAAGGAAGTCTTCACGCCGGAGGATCAGCGTCGCCAAAAGGCGTTTCTCACCATTCTCGAAAACAGCGGCTATCTTTCGCCCCAAAACCTCCTCGATGGCGAGTGGTGGCGGTTGATGACCTCGTCGTTCGTTCATTTCGGCATCTTGCACCTGCTGATGAATCTCGTCTTCCTGTATCTCGCCGGTCGATTTGTCGAGCGGATGTGGGGTCACATTCGCTTTGCGATCATTTACCTAGCTGGCGTGTTGGGTACGTCGTGTCTGGCATTGGCTCACAATCTGGGCGGTGGCATGGGCGCATCGGGAGCCGTTGGCGGACTGCTCGGTGCCGAACTCGTTTGGTTCCTCTTCAACCGCCGCTATTTTCCACGCGCCTTGCTCCGGCAAGTGCGAACCACCTTCCTCATCAATCTCGTGCTACTCGTTGTCATTTGCTCGTATAAGGACGTCAGTTCGTGGGGACAGGTCGGCGGCGCGGCGGCCGGTGCGATGGCGGGCTTTCTGCTTCAACTCCATCGTTTTGGACCGTCGATGTGGCGCTGGTTGGCATTGACCGGCTTTCTCCCAATGGCTTGGTTCGCACATCACGCCATCGAGCATTCGCGGCAGACGAATCCGGCTTGGATGAAAGTTGAAGACGAATACTTTGAAGCCCGACTTCTTCCCCTCGTCGAGCGAACGACAAGCCAAGCACAAAAGGTGTATCGAGAGAAAATCGCGCCGGTCGTTGAGATCCACCCCAGCCGACGCGAAGCCGCCCAAGTCGATGCCGTTTTCCCTCTCTTGAACGAACAACAGCGGGAGTTGAGTGCGACGGCGAAGAAATTGGCTCACGCCGGTCCCTTCCTCAGTCCCGAAGCCGAGAAAGCGCGTAAGATCGGTCGAGATTACGCATCGGCCATGGCCGAGTGGTTCGCCACAATCGAGTACGACTTGGGACTCGGCGAAAAGCGAACCGACAAAGACCGCCATACTCTGCTACGACAGCAAGAGAACGTCGAGAAGATGCGACGGGAATGGAAGGCTTCGTTGGATTGACTCGGCTCGATTCATGCGTAGGAAACGTCGAATCCAGGTAACCATCACAAGGGAAAGGATACCCATGCTTTCAAACTCCACGCTCCGTCGGCTCGCATCGCGGGCCGTTCGCGGACTCCATCGTTTGACCGGACGCCGGGCCGAGGTCGATTATCGCCGTTGGTATTCCACCTGGGATCTCCAGCGCGATTATTGGACCATCGTTGGACCGGCCACCAAGGAAGAGTACGAACGCCTAAGCCTGGTCAAATTAAAGTTGTTGATCGATCTCGGTCTGACCCCGCAGTCGAGACTGCTCGATGTGGGTTGCGGCACCGGCTTGTTGGCGTCGGCGCTGCACGATTTCCTCGACGAACGGGGCGAATACGTGGGCGCGGACATAGGCTCCGAAGCGGTCGAGTTCTGCCGTTCGCGCTTCGGTCGGCCAAACTTTTCCTTCCATGTCAGCGAAATGACAAAGTTGCCCCCATTGATACAGCGGTTCGATTTCATCGTGTTTTACAGCGTGTTCACCCATACCTACCCGTTGGAGACGGCCGCACTGCTCCGCGAGGCAAGTCGTCTACTGGCACCGGGAGGCGTCGTCTTCGCCGACCTCTTCGCGGCCCCGTTGATCGAAGAATACAACGGCGACCGCAGCGCGGTGGAAATCAACCCCGACTATCTGATGCGTCTGTTGGAGGGCAGCGGGCTGAAAGCGGACTTGATCGACATCCAGTCGCGCCCGCGTCTGGGGCAGCGACTCTTTTACCAATTTACACTATGTCGCTCCGATAATCGCTTGGGTATCGACTAACGGCATGTCGGCGGACGGCGAATTCCCGGCGCGAGCGATCCGAATTGTTCGACGCTTGCGTCCGTTCGCCGACTGGCGTCCTCAGCGTTGCATTGCATCGGTGTCACACCCTTTGCAACGCCGATCGCGCCGTTGCAACGCTCGTCGATTTCCTAGCGCGTTGTTCGGACCAAATCTTTGGATAACGCGACCTGGGTTTTGGCGGATTCCCAGACATTCTCGACCCGTGTAACCCCAAAAATCTACACTGGACAAGGCAGTAGGGATTCCGCCGTTGAAGAGAGTCCGTAGGTACCGAATCACCGCGTCGAGAAGGTCTGGTAGGGCATTCCTGTCGATTTGACGTAAGCTAGTGCCCCCTGTCGGAGTCGAACCGACAACCTACTGATTAAGAGTCAGTTGCTCTGCCAATTGAGCTAAAGGGGCAAGAACGTATCGAGCGTGCTGGGACTTCTCCGTCGCCTCTATGGATCATCGCGGTGAGATGTTCTTGTTTCCCACCGTTGCAAGAGGGTTCAAGCCATCGTTGCGTCGTCTCGAACAATTCTATCGCTCCGGCTCCGTCCGGCAAGCCCGCTTGAAAATCGGCGCAAGGCAGGAGAGGTCGGGAGCGCGCCGATTGGGACGAACCGTTGACGCGATCGTGCGGCTCCTTTATGCTTTTCCCATCCCCTCACACGATTGGGAGTTCTCCGAATTGATGGCTTTCTCAGGAGCAAGTATCTTGACTCGATTCCTTTGTCTTGCCGCGTTGGCGTCGTTCCTCGGTTCCTTGACGGCTGCGGAACCGTCTCCCGCACCGTTGGTGCGCGGATTGAAAAATCCGGCTGCGGTCGTCACCGGAGGCGATGGCCGGGTCTACGTCAGCACCCTCGGCGATGTGGGTAAGGATGGCGACGGTGAGATTCTCGCGCTGGACAAAGGGCAAGCCAAGCCCTTCGCCAAGGGGTTCGACGATCCGCGCGGCTTGGCCTCTCGCGCCGAATGGCTGTACGCGACCGACAGGACCCGCGTCTGGCGCATCGACCGCAGCGGCAAAGCCCACGTCTTCGCCGCCACCGAGGCGTTCGAGCCAAAGGCGCATTCGCTGAGTGCCATCGACATCGACGAATTAGGGACGCTGTATGTCGCCGACTCCGGCAAGGAGGGCAAGGACGGGAGGATTTATCGCATCGATCAACGAGGGAAGGTGTCCCGCGTTACGGACGCCATCCCTTCGCCGACGGGTCTGGCGATGGACGGCCTGTCGCATTTGCTGGTTCTCGACGCGGCGTCGGGCCATTTGCTACGCTTGCGTCTCGTGGATGGCAATGTGCAGCGCTTGGCCGAGAAGTGCGGCAAGGGCAGCTTGGCGTGGGACAAGTTCGGGCGGCTTTATGGCAGCGATGGCGCTGGGCGGGCGTTTGTGATTCCGCGACCGGGCGACAAGCCCTCGGCTCTGACTTCGAGCTTTCAGTCCGCCGCCGGTCTCGCTCTTTCCGCCGATGGTAGATCGATCTTGATCGTCGATGCCAAGGCGGGAACCGTCTCGGCGTTGCCCGCCCAGGTGCCGGGTCAGGTCGTGGACCATCGCCCTCTGCCGATGAAGGCAGCCGTCGCCTTTCCCGATCTGAAATGGACGGGATGGCAACCCGTCTCGGAGTCGGGCAAGATGACGGCGTTGCGCCCCATCGTCTTGACGCACGCAGGCGACGGGAGCAATCGCATCTTTGTGGCCACCCAGCAGGGCGTCGTCCACGTCTTCGACAACGATCAAAAAGCAACCAAAACGAGCATCTTTCTCGACCTGCAAGCGCGCGTCTATTACAACGACAACGAGAACGAACAAGGACTCCTGGGCCTCGTCTTTCACCCCAAATTCAAGACCAACGGCGAACTGTTCGTCTTCTATACCCCCAAGAAGTCCAAGACGGAGAACGTCCTCTCGCGCTTCCGCGTTCGCCGCGACGATGCCAACCGCGTCGATCCCGACTCCGAGGAGGAACTGCTGCGCATCCGCCGGCCGTTCTGGAATCACGACGGCGGCACGCTCTGTTTCGGGCCGGATGGCTATCTTTACGTCGCGCTCGGCGACGGTGGATTTATGAACGATCCGTTCGATAATGCCCAGAACCTCAAGACCCTGCTCGGCAAAATCCTCCGCATCAATGTCGATAAAAAGAGCGACAAAATGGCTTATTCCATTCCCAAGGATAATCCGTTCGTCGAGACGAAAGACGCGCGGCCGGAGATCTGGGCCTATGGACTACGCAACGTCTGGCGCATGGCATTCGATCGGAAAACCGGCAAGCTGTGGGCCGCCGACGTGGGGCAGAATCTGTACGAGGAGATCAACCTCATCGAGCGCGGCGGCAACTACGGTTGGAATCGCCGCGAGGCGCTGCATCCGTTTGGGCCGCGCGGCTTCGATGCCAATAAGAATACGATCGATCCGATATGGGAGTATCACCACGACATCGGCAAGTCGATCACCGGCGGCGGCGTTTATCGAGGATCGCGATTGCCGGAACTGAACGGCTCGTTTTTGTACGCCGATTACGTCTCCACCAAGATTTGGGCGCTGCGTTACGATGAGAAGCAGCGGCGTGTCGTCGCCCATCGATCCATCCGCGATCCCAATGTGCCGGTCATGTCGTTCGGCGAGGACGAAAAAGGCGAACAGTATTTCCTGACGTACACCAACACCGGACAGGGCATCTACTGGTTCGTCAAGGACGAGGCGGAGCAAAAATAGGTTGCCCTCGAACGAGGAGGCGAGATCCGGAATGAGCGAGGCTTCGGAATCCCTTCCTAAGCATTTGGACCCGATCGCCGTCGTTCGGGCGCGGACACCGGCGCGACTCTTTGCGGGCCGCGCCGGTGCCTCGTATCGGACGGCGACGCAGCTGGAACTGCGCTCCGACCGTGCCGCGGCTCTCGACGCCGTTGTCGCCGAGAACGACCTCGACCGCGATCTCGGCGTCGATCTCGTCCGGCGTTTCCGTCTCTTTGAAGTGTCCACGCGCGCCCGAACCAAGGCCGAGTATCTCTTGCGCCCCGATCTCGGACGAAGGCTCGACGACGACGCGCGCGCGACGATCCGCACGGAATGTCCCTCGGCTTCCACGATGCAAATCGTCATCGGCGATGGATTGTCCGCAGCTGCCGTGGCGGCTCAGGTTCCTGAGTTGCTACCTCTACTCGACGACGAAGCCCGACGGCGCGGGTGGAGCATGGGTCGGCCATTCTTCGTCCGCCATTGTCGCGTGGGAATTCTCAACGATATCGGCGAGCTTCTGAATCCGGAAGTGGTTGTCTTGCTGATCGGCGAACGTCCCGGCTTGGCGACGGCGAAGAGTTTGTCGGCTTACATGGCCCATCGGCCGCGGCCGGGACATACCGACGCGCAACGCAATCTGATCTCGAACATTCACGCGCGCGGCATCGGACTCGAGGAAGCGGCACGACGGATTCTCGCCTTGGCGGAGCGCATGAGGCAATCGCAAACGAGCGGCGTGTCGATAAAGGAAGAATTCGCCGAGTCGACGGGAGGCGGACATTTGACCGGCGGCGATTCGCGGCCTAGACTTGCATAAATCGCAGCTAGAGAGTGCGCCGACCCATGAAATCGTCCCTTCACAACCAGTTGTTCGCTCTCGGGCAGCCACACAAAAAAGCCGAACGCCGGGGTGGAAGGCGCATTGTTCCGAACGAACAAACCGTGGCTCTTCTACGAACCGAGGACAATCCGGAAATCGCGACGGCGCTCGTTCGCAATCTTTCGGCCAAGGGTGTCGCCGTCCTCGCCCAACGCAATTATCCCTTAGGAACGATGGTTCATGTATTATTCATCAACGCCTCGCACACCTTCTCGTTGGCGGCCAAGATCGAGATAGCACGTTCGAAGCGCGAGGGCAGCCAACTCTATCTGATCGCCGGATCGTTCTCTCAGCCCTTGCAACACGAGCAAATCGTGCCGCTCATCGTTTGATGCTTCCTCGAACCGTCAGGCGGCGCGAGGCAGTTTGAACTGGCTAGGTACTAACCCCGACCAGTGGCGGCGCGGGAAGGGCGTCGCGTTCAAGGCTGCCGAGTGCAACTCGTCCACTGAATAAAATACATTGGGATGATGGTGCCGGGCGATGGTCAACACGCGCTCGAGATTGCGGCGTTTAATGACCGTGTAGACGACGTAGACTCGACCCGTCGCCCCTTGGGCCTCGATGGCCGTCACTCCATAGTCCGCCGCGCGCAAGGCATCGATCAAACCGCTGGCGTCCCGATGCGTAATCATATGCACGCCGACGCTGCCCATCGCCAACTTTTCTTCCAACAGAATGCCCAGAAAATTACCCAGCGTGAACCCACCGGCGAACGCTGCCGAGCAACGCCAATCGCTCAGGTTCTTCATCACTTCGCCGATGGCAAACAGCCAAATGCTGACCTCGAACACACCGAGCAGCGGTGCCCAGAACTTCATCCCCCGAGCGACGAAAATGGTGCGCATCGTCGAGAGCGTCACCACGCAAACCTCGGCGGCAAAAATATACAGCGGCAACGAACCAGTTGAATCAGACACAGACGACCCTCCTCCGTCAGCAAAGAAGGACGGTCTCTATAGAAAAGGCGGCGACGGATCGCAAGACCAATCTCGATCTTCGTTAATTTTCAGTAAGAATGCCGAATTCGCTTGCAAAGAAGCCTTGCTTTCGTTCAAACTAGAAATTGGGGGAAGAGACCATCGCCCGGTGGAGGTTCCTCATGCGTAAACTGCTCGTCGCGACCCTGATTCTGGCTTGGACCCATTGCATCCAAGCCGCCGAGGAGCGCAAGCCTGCGACGCTCGTCGATCTTCTCGCTCAGCTTTCCCGCGGCAACCTTCGATCCCGCCACCAAGCCGTCGTTCAGATCGGCAACCTCGGCCTCGCCGGCCGCGACGCCGTGCCGATCCTGGGCAAACTCCTACACGATCCGTTTGCGGAACTCCATCTCGCCGCGGCGAAGTCCTTGGCACAGATTGGCCAGCCCGCGGCAGGAGAATTGATAAAGGCGCTGAAAGACCGCAATCCCGATATACGCAAGCTCGCCGCACATGCGTTGGCCCAGGCAGGTTCCGACGACAAGGAAGCCGTGCCGGCTCTCATCGAAGCGTTGAAAGACAAAAACTCGGAGGTGCGTGTTGCTGTTATTGATGCCTTGGGCGAAATGGGTGCCGAAGGGAAGGAAGCGGCGTCCCCGTTAGCTCAGCGGTTCCACGATTCAAGTGTGCGTGTGCGTCAACACGTTGGTCAGGCCCTCAGCAAAATCGGTCCCGCCGCCGTCGAACCGTTGTGCGACGCGCTCGGCGAGGACAAAGCGGAAGTACGCTTGGATGCGATCAAGACCATAGGGTTGTTCGGCCCCCTGGCGAAAAACGCGGTGCCGGCTCTGCGAAAAGCCATGAAGGACGACGACCATCGCATCCGCGCCGCCGCCGCCGAGGCACTGGGCAAGATGGGACTCGAAGCCGCCGACGCGGTACCGGAGTTACTCGATGCACTGAAGGATAAGAAACGGGAAGTTCATCGAAAGACGGCAAATGCGCTGGTACTTTTGACAATGGCTGGCGTTCCCGACTTGTTGGAAAAAGTCCGCAAAGCCGAAAGTAAGGAAGCGTGGCTGGCACCTGCACTGCAAATAAATATGGCCATTAAAGATGCCAATCCCTTGTCGCCTTTGCTGAAGGATCTTGGACACAAGGAACCTCAAGTTCGCTGCAAAGCAGCCTTGACGTTGGGAAGCATTGGACCTGCCGCGCAATCTGCTATTCCGAGTTTGACGCGCGTTTTAACTGATGAGAATGTTCAGGTCCGTCTCAGCGGCGCGATGGCAATCGCTAGAATCCAACGTGGTAAAGTCGAAGTCAATCTCGCAGTAAGAAGAGTTCTGAGAGAAATTCAAGATGAACTCGATGACTTACGCATAATTCAAGGCATTGCAAATGTCCCAGGCGGACAGGGAGGTGGTAAGGCTCAAGGCGGTCTACATCTAATGACCCCACAGCAAGCATATCATTTCATTATGACTTATATTGTCTTCAAAACGACCCTTCGAGGATACGCGGGTTGGGCCTTCATGTCAACCATTCAGCAGCGAATGGAAACCATCCTTCAGATGCTGCAGGAGGAAGCCGTTTTCGGGTTAGTCGCAGGAATCAATTACATTGCCATGTTCGATTTAGGAGATTGCTGACCGGCCGACGCATTGAGCTCCAAGCTCAGTAGTCTGGTACAGGCTACTAACAACCCGGAAGTTTTGATGTACGTTTGGAATAATCTAGGTAAAGGTGTTCCTCCCGACGCCTGCTTTTCCGGATCGATTAGCAGCATCCGCGAGACTGTGCTTCTGAGAGCATTCGGAATGCCATATAATTCATCTACGCAAGCGATCTCGATTAATATACAACTCACATTAGATACACAAATGCAACAATTGCACAATTTTCAATTATTTCGATTGCAACGACAACAAAGAGAAATACAGGAGGACAAGACGGCTTTTGATATGTTGGAAAAGCAAGAACGACAATTGGTAACTCTTCTATTCCAACAGTCTTCCGTGAAATTATTTATTGACAAGATTACGAAGGAAAAACCAGATGTATTACAAAAACAATTACAAAGTAAGGATCCGTTTGCTCGCCTGCTAATCATCACCATAATTGGCCAACGGAAGATTCACCTGGAAGCCGAGATAATTCAATCGCTGAATGACCCGCTACCTGAAATTCGCCAGGCGGCACACGATGCAATAGTCCGCCTCGCTCGCGGTACCGATTTCGGTCCTGTCCCCGGCGCTTCGCGGCGAGGGGTTGAGCGGGCGGTGGAGAAGTGGCGGCATTGGTTGGAGTTGCAAAAGAGTGCGTCGCCGGAGACGTTGGCTAAGAAAGCGCCGCAGGCGGGCAAGCCAGTCAAAGCAGAACCGATCGACATTGTGCCGTTGATTATCCAACCTGCGGAACGTCCCGCGCCAAAGGGAACTCCCAACGCCTTGCTGGAGGCCAAGGGCGACGCGCAGCTCGCTCTGCTCGCCGGTTTCCGCGACGGCGCTGACGACGACAACACTGTCGTTTTGGCCCTCGCCATTGCCAAGCTCGATGGCGAGGTGCGACACCAGGCTCGCGATATCTTGACGCATCGTTTGTGCCGTTTGTCGGCGTCGGTGCTGCGCGACAAACTGCAAGACGACAATCTTGAAATTCGCTGTGGTGCCGCTTTGGCCTGCGGTCGCAAGCTGGCCAAGGAACACATTGGCGATCTTATTGGACTCTTGAACGATCCGGAGATGGACGCCGTGCAAGCGGCTCGCGCCGCCCTCGTGAAGCTAACCGGAGAGGACTTCGGCCCCTACCGCGATTCCTCTCGCCGCGAACGTGAGGAAGCCGTCGCCTCTTGGCTCAAGTGGTGGAAGCAGCGACCGAGTGGCAAGCCTTAGCGACCCTTACTCGCGGACGGCGTCTCACCGCCGTCCGCATCCATAAAGCTCATCTATGCATCAGCCACTCGACCACTTTGTCGTCCGTCTCTTTTGCGGATACTCTTTGGTGGTTATTCTTCGCGCCTGCGGCTTCGTAGACGGGTTTGAGCCATTGGCCGGAGCCGGTGTTGCGATAGTTGTGGACGAACAGTTCGCCGGGCGCAGCCAGTGCGGCTAGAGCCGGTAGGCCGCCGTACTTGAGCGCGCCGGGGAGCATCATTTCATCGGTCGTCGTTCGCACTTGGTCGAAGCGGAAACCGTTGAAGTCTGCCGCCGTCCTAGCCACGGCATCGCCGCATAGACCGCGCGCCAAGAGAACCCACGGGCCGGATTTGTCGAAGCCGACGAGATGGACCGTCTGGACTTTGTCGTGGTTTTTGGCGAAGGCAACCGCCGTCAGGATGTCGTGGACGCGCTGCGCGAGCAGCGAGCGGTTGTAGCCGAAGGTGAAGCCAGCATATTGAGGATTAACGGAGTAGGGTTTTGCGAGAGACAGTTCGCCGACGCCGAACACATCTACGGCGAGAATCGCGGCCTTACTGTCGAGGATGGTCTTGGCCGCCGAGGTCAGCTTGCCGTCCTGAAACAGGCTCGCCTTGCCGTTCGGGTGAATCCATACGACGACCGTGCCGTCGAACTTTTCGGGCAGCAATCCCAGCGCCGGGATGCGTTCGTTCTGGCCCTTCCGGGTCAAGAAAAAGCGACGGGACGAGTAGCCGTCGTGCTTTTCCATCTCGTCTTGTCGGATCTCCTCGACTTCGTTGCCTTTGGGTAGCTCGTCGTGAATCATCGCACGGAGCGCGCCCCCGAAGACGCGGCGATACTCGGCCAAACTCTTCGCATCCTTGGGCAGAAGTGCCGCGATCTGTTTGTCGGATTCTTCCGTCATGTATTGCCGCAAGCGTTCGGCATTTACGGTGTCGGCAGGACGCGGATGGCCCGTATCGTAGACGCTCAGTTCCTTCGGCGGCACGGGCTTGAACGGCCTCTCGACGACCGGTTCGGATTGTCCTAATTGCAGATGTTTATTGAACCAATTGTACATGACTTCGCGGCTGACCTGGTTGTAGTTGTGTCCGAACTGGGGAAAGCAGCGCGCGAGGACGCGATCCTCGACGCCGTAGAGTTTGTACAGCGCCTTCAACTCCGGCAGTCCCTTGCGCTCAATGTCGATGGTCCAATCGTTTGCCCCGGTCATGCCCAATGGTTTCGGAGCGAAGAGACCCGCGATCTCGATATTTCCCGTGCCCACGCGCAGATGCGAACTGTTCTCGCCGACGCAGCCACCCTGCATGGCCGTAGACACCATGACGGCGGGAAAGGCGACGGCGGGGCGGTCGTCTACGGAGCAGAGCAGAAACGTCTGCGTCCCGCCGCCGCTCGAACCCGTGACGCCGATGCGCTTCGCATCGACCTCCGGCAAACTCAGCAAAAAATCGAGTGAGCGGACGCTGTTCCAGGTTTGCAGACCGAGGAAACTCTGCATCCGTAGTTCGGCGTCGGCGTCCGTGAATCCCTTGCGATGCTCGATTGCGGTGCTGTCGGCATAGCCCACCATGTCGTAGTGGAAGACGACGCAACCCATGCGCGCCAGTTGAGCGCAGCGGGCTTGGAGGGGATATTTGGCTCCTTCTGGAGTCTTCTCCGCGCCTTGTTTGATCTGGGCGGCCACGGTTTTGTCGTCGGCCTCATAGAATCGGCCGTTGGGCCAGTGCCCGTGTGGACAGAGAACGCCGGGGAGTTTGGACTCAGGGGGCTTACGCCCCCCGCTCGCCTTGGGACGATAGAGGTTGCCGCTGACGTAATGACCGGGAAGACTGGCGAAAAACACTTTCTCGATGGTGTAATCGTCGCGGTCGATCTTGCCGTGGATGACGGGCTTGAGCGGCGTCTTGACTGGCATCGGCCACAGTCCGGCGGCGACGAGGACTTGCTCGCGGACAATCTGCCGTCGCTTCTCCCATGCTTCCTTCGTGGCCGGGACGCTAAAGAAGAAGTCCTTGTTGTCGAGGGTGCGGGGTTTGCCCAACCGGCTGTCGGTTTCGCCGGAGCGAACGGGCACGGCGAGGACTATCAGCGTCAGAAGCGTGAGATACGTTCGTCGATTCATGGCGGGTTCCTCTCGGATGGACGGTGTCGTGGCGTTATGCTCCGAGAGTAAGCGTTCCAAGCGTCGGCGTCAACGGTCAACTTGTCTCGAATCGCCATTCTCCGTAAACGAGATTCAACCGTCTGTGCGAATCTCCCATCACATTGAAGGTATATTTAAGATACTGCAACTCTGTTCGTAGCTCTCTTCCAATTCCAGCGGCACGGCCAGGTCGTCGGCCAGCC
>JAJXWW010000203.1 GCA_021781415.1 Planctomycetota bacterium | reverse complement strand
AAAGTCAGCACCAGCGTCTCGAACCCCTTGGCGATTTGCTTGTTGGGCGCGACGATGGCTTCGAGCAAGTAATCGCGCTTCTGTTTGGAACCGATGCCGGTCAGTTCGGGACCGACCTCGCCGCCGACGCCTTGCACTTTATGGCAGCGCAAGCACGAAACCTCGGCTTTACCCAAGAAGATGCGCCGACCCACTTCGGCATCGCCACCCACGAGGGCGTCCTTATAGGGACCAAGGGGGTCTTTATTGTTCTCCATTGCCGCATAGCGCTTGAGTTTCTCGGCAACCGTCGCCGACTTGCGGCGCGCGGCAGCGTCGAGCAGATCCAAGCGCGTCTCGGACGCTAGTTTTTCGTCGAGAAGACGATCGAGCCATTTGGACAATTCGGTATCCGCGCGAGGCGATTTCATGTCGCCGAGAATGGCGAAGGCTTGCTGACGTTCGACCGTTTGTCCTCGCGTCAACGCAGACTCCAACTCGGCGAACGCCTCGGCGGGATGTAGATGCGACAGCAGACGAAGACCCTCGCTCCGCACCCGCGCATCCGCATCCTTGAGGGCCGACCGCATGGCCTTTTCCAAATTCGCATCGTGGAGAGACGCCAATGCTTGCAGCGCTTCCACGCGGGCGAGAGACGGTCGCTTGTCATCGACGGCAAGGGCAATCAACAGCGGAGCAACTTCCTTGATGCCGAGATCGGCAGCCACCTTGGCCGCTTGCTGCCGAACGGCGTTGGGGCCGGCGAAGATTCCGCCGAGAAAGCGCTGTATCGCCTCGGCGGCTATTTTCGCCTCGCGCGGAGGAAGATTCTGCGTCAACCCTGTGACCTGATCGCGCCGCGGCGGCTTGGCCCATTGACCGAGCATCTTCAACGCCTCGACCCGCATCTTCTCCGGAGCATCGGGCCGCGCGGCATAAGCGGCGAGGGCGAGGGCATTCTCGTACGCACCGAGTCGGAAATGGGCGTGCAACGCTCGTAGGAGGAAAGTCGGCGGCACGTTAGGCTTTGTCAGTCGCTCGGCCAAGGGCTTGCCGTCGCGCGGTTCCAGGACATCGTGAACGACGCGCGCCGCCTCCACGACGATGCGAGGATCGACATCGTCGAGAAACGCCGAGACGCGAGTGCTTTTCTGTTGTCGTAGCGCGAGGACGGCGGCTAAGCGAACCGTTGCCGAAGGATGCTTGCTGGCCTCGCTCAATTTTTCATGGGGATAGCGGGCCAGTGCCTTTGTGGCGGCTTGGCGAAGATACGCATCTCGGTCGGCGTTGTCTTCGATTAACTTGGTCAGCGCGTCCCAGGCGTCCTTGGCATCGGCATTCGACCAATGCACGTTCGAGCGGCTTAACGACAACGCCGCCTGATAGCGGACGCGAGGCTCGGTATCGTGCAGCAGGGCAATGAGATCGTGCCCATCGGCATCCTTGCCCCATCCCAGGGCGCGTGCCGCTTGTCGTCGCACCTCGGCATCGGCATCGGTCAGCAACGGTTGCAACGCTCCTTGCACTTTCTCCCCGTGTCGACCGAGTTGCCCCAAGCCCCAGATGGCATGAAAGCGAGCCAAAGGATTCTTTTCCTCCTTTGCTATCTTCGCCAACGGAACGATGGAACTGGGACCACGCTCTGCAAGTGTGAATTGCGCCTCTTGCCGTATCCGCAGATCCGCATGTCCCAGAAGCTTCACGCACTCGGCGGTAGATCGGCTCTCGAAGCCTTCGGCGAGGAGCTTTTTGACCTCGGAAAGAATCGGTTTCTTCGCGGCTTCGGCGTCCGCGAATCGATAGATACGGCCTTTGCCCGTCAGTCCCCAACCGTCGACCCAATCGCTGAGGTAGAAGGCTCCATCGGGGCCGAAATCGCAATCGGTCGCCAGAACCGACCAGATGAATGGATGGCCGTCGCTAACTTCAAAAGACGCTCCCCGCGGCTTGACGGCGAACGAGAAAACGCCGCTACCTCCGGAGCTGCCGTGAAAATCGCAGATAAAGAAGTGATCGGCATAGCGTTCGGGCAAGGCCGTGGCCCCGTAGTTGTAGCACAGACCCGAAGGGCCGGCAGTGATGTGGGCCAGGGGCGGCACGACGTAAGCTGGCTGTTCGGAATTGGGGAGATGCCAGATCTTCTCGGCGTTCCACGGGCCACGATTACTCAAGGCGCTGCCGTACTGATAGCCGGTGCGCCAGCCGCTGTCGCCTCCTTCGGAGATGTAGACCAGGCGGGCGCGATCTCCGGAATCGCTGTTGTTGTCCATCGTGAAGAGATCGCCGCGTGCATCGAACGCCAACTCCTGCGGATTGCGCAAGCCGATATGCACGACTTCTAAATGTGAGCCATCCGGCTCGCAACGCAACACCGCGCCGGTATCGGGATAGAAGAGATGGACACCCTCTTTTGTCGTTACATTCAATCCTCGATCGCCGATGGAGAAATAGAGCAAACCATCCGGTCCCATGCGCAGGCCGTGCATGTCGTGACCGAGAAAGGCAACGTGAATGCCGAACCCCGTGGCCAGTGAGCTGCGCACATCGGCCTTGCCGTCGCCGTCGGTGTCGCGCAGCTGCCACAAATCGGGGATGCAGGTGTAGTACACGCTGCCCTTGCGCGCCAACAGTCCGGCACCGATGCCGTCGGCGGCGCGATGAAACCCATCGGCGAATACCGTCGCCTTGTCCGCGATGCCCTTCCCTTTCGTATCCTCGATCAAACGAACGCGATCGTGTTCGGTTTCGTAAGTCTTGAATCGATCCTTGAGGTGCTTGCGATACATGGCCACGCGGTCGGCGACGGTGCGTGAGGCGAGATCGTCGTCGAGCCAATACATATGGCCTCGATTGTCGGTGACGCCGGCGTGCAGGCGAAACGTCTCGGCAACGTAACAACGCCCCTTCTCATCGAAGCAGAAGGCGACGGGATTGGCGAGCAGTGGTTCAGCGGCCCACACTTTCGCCTCCATGCCGCTCGGCACCCTCATGCGTTTGAGCGCCTTGGCCGCTTCGTCCGAGGCGGCAGCAACGCGCGGCGAATAGGGCTTGTCCTCCGGCTCGGCGGCTTCGACAAACCAGAGCGCACTAAAGAAGATAAAAGCGATGGATATTATCAGTATTCTTCGCTGCATGAGATCGCATCTCGATTCTTGAGGCATCGCGTTCGGTATGGAGGCCGAGGGGAGGGTAGTTGATTTAAGGCTAACTTCTGGACGCGCGAATGACAAGCGGTCGAGTGAAATTTTCCCAGACCCTCACTCGAACTCGCCAACGAGCATCGCATGTATCTTCAAGGGCGGAAGCCGGACGATTGTCGCTTGGCCGTCGCTCCTCACCTCGATTTTGCCCCCGTCCGGCTCCCAGTGGAATCGCTTCGGCGCATCCTTCGGAAACCGAACCTCAATGTCGTGGATCGGAATAACCTCCTCGCGGAGGGGTACGTCCGTTGCGGGTAGTCCATGATTGGCGGTCGTATTGATGCCGTTGAAGAAGTGCAAAACGAGTCGCCGTCGTCCCTTTTCCGTCTGAGTGAAATACGTTATCTGGACGCAGAAGGGAGCTTTGACACCGATGGGAGCAGGCTCGCGCGCCGCCCATTCGAGAGCGCGAACGATCAGGCGTCGTTGATAGGGATAGCCGTAGCTCCACAGCGCGGCATCGACGGCGACGGGAAAGTAGGCGACACGACCCGCCCCGAAGGTTCGCAGGATGGCGGCGGGAGCGGAAGGTTTGCTCCAACCTTCCGGCTTCATGCGTAGGGCAACCTCGCCCTCTTGTTTTGGCTCGTTCACCAACACTTGCGGACCACGGAACGTGACAGACTTGTGCGGTATGAGTTGTCGCAATCGCTCGTCGCGAACCAGCGGATGATCCGTCCAGGTCAGAGTGACGACTCCGTTGCGTTGCGCCCAATAGGATTTGTCGAGCGCAACGGCAAAGTTTTCATCGAGTTTGGGCCTCTCGATTGGAGCGCTAGGGCGGCCCCGATAGGAGACGCCGAACAGATCCGAGAGGGCGAAGTCTTGGCGCGGACGGCCAATTTCATCGCAAAGCGAGGTCTCTCCCGTGGCCACCAATCCTCCACCGGCACGGACGTAGGCGCGGAGTGCGTCTACTTGGCCGTCCGAGAGGGCGGCGGCGTTGGCCAATATCACCACGGCGTAGCGTGCCAGTCGGTCGGTCTCCATGTCCCAATCGTTGACGAGTGTTAGCGGTTGGTGTTCCTCCGTGGCGGCTCGAAACGCGCCGAAAACGTGCGGCAAAAAAAGATTGGCGATGTCCTTGTAAGCGTAAAACTGCCGCGTCTGTTCGCCGACCAGCAGGGCCGCCCAAGGCAGTGCATCGGCGCGAGTCAAGAAGCGTTCGCGCCGAGCGATTTCTTGAAAGTCCGTCGAGACATCGTGTCCGGACCAGCCGAACGACTCGGCCAGGGCGTTGCCGTTGGTCGCGGCGAGCAGACAGCGCGTCAGCCGTTCGTGCGCGGGAAAACTGTCGGTGCCATAAGGATTGCCGCGCGACATCAGATACGGTTCCGAGGCACAGGGTCTACCCCCCGCGACAGCGCGGAGATACGCTGCTCCGAAGGCCGGTGCAATGCTCCCGCCGAAGTTCGTTTCGTCCAACCACCACTCTTGCATGGGGAGATCGAACAGCCGATTCAGTCGCGTTGGCATGGCCCTCGGCGAGTGAAGGAAATGCCCGTATCTCCCGGCATTCACCGTCCACGACATCAACACCGCGTCCGCGTCGGCCCGTTTGATGCGCCGCTGCATACGGCGATAGTGATCTTCTAGCCTTTCGCCCCGCCAAACCAGGTATCGACGATAATGAATATCGTCGAGATCCTCTTTTCCCGGGAGATCGCGCTTGCGATCGCGGCGATAGGCCGCCTTGCACGCCGGACAATGGCAGATGGGCGGATGGTAATTTCCATCGAAGGAAAAACCGTCGATTTTGTACTCGCCGACCAATTCGCCGCACACCTCGATCAGATAATCGCCCCACGGCCCAACATTGCATCCCAACCGCGTGCCGAGATCCTTTTCCAAAGGTTCGACCTTCGTCGCCGCTTCGCTATCGGTTGGATGGACTCGCCAGTCGGGATGTCTCTTCACCAGTTCTACCGGAGGAAAGGGGGGCAGCCCGAGGACGAGTTTCATACCCCCTTGATGACAATCTCTCACCAGTTGGTGCAAGCGAAGATCGTCCTCTTTCGACAGTCCGCCGCCATCGATCCGCAAGGGGAAATACGGCCAGATCAGATTTGTATGCACGACCTGTACACCGGCTTTCGCCGCTTTCGGAACGTCGCCAGGCGAGAGGAAGGCCATGCGGCTGACGCCGAAGACCCAGGCGGGTATCTTCACCGGCTCGAAATTTTCCGCCGGCATGGATGAGGCGTCGGCGGCAGCAGGCTCGCTTAGTGCAGCCGTTGCCGTAGCCAGAAGCCCTCCCGTCTGGGTGAGAAAATCTCTCCGGGTTGTCGTCGATGGCGACATTTTTGTCTCCCATGATTCGTCTTGCTGAGGCGATCCCTCCCATGAGCTTCCGCATTCATGGTCCGATGGGAATCTCTACGATACCGCGCCTTTGGCACAATCATACACACAATAAGCGGCTTTCGCGCCGGAGAAACGAGCAGACGGAACCATGAGAGTGGGCCAAAATGTACGGCGCTGCTCTCGAATTTCTCCTTCTCACCTTTACTCAGGGGAGAGGGGAGCAGCGCTGTACGGTTAAGAGACTTCTTCGCTTGTCATCAATCCCCGAAGGATGGCAAGGTTCACGGCGTCCATGTCGTCTTCTTTTGGGGTTTCCAGGATCATGGGGCGATTGCGGAAGCGCCGGTCGTTGACCAAGAGGCGAAATGGTTCCAGACCCATCTCGCCGCGACCGATGTGAGCGTGGCGATCCACGCGGCTGCCTTGCGGCTTACGACTGTCGTTGATGTGAAACGCACGCAAGCGCGAAAGGCCGATGGTGCGGTCGAAGGATCGCAGGGTGGCCCGATACTCGGCTTCGGGGGCTAGTGCGTAGCCGGCGGCGAAAACGTGACAGGTATCGAAACAGACTCCCAATCGATTCGGCTCTTTTACCAGCGCGAGAATGCGCGCCAAATGCTCGAAGCGATGGCCCAGGGTGCTTCCTTGGCCGGCGGTCGTTTCCAGAAGTATCCGCACTTTGCACTGGGACGCTCGACCTTGGATTTCATCGAGAGCCGCGGAAACTCGGCTCAAACCCGCCTCTTCACCGCTATCGAGGTGTGCCCCCGGATGCATCACCAGATAGTTCAGCCCCAGGCGCTCGACGCGCAAAAGCTCGTTCAGGAACGTCTCGACGGATCGACGATACAACGTCTCTTCGGGAGAAGCCAGATTTGTCAGATAGCAATCGTGCGCCATGGTCCGACGCAACCGACTCTGCCGCAGCGTGCGGCGAAAGAGGCGCACTTCCTCCTCGCCGAGTTCGCGTCCGCTCCACTGTCCCGGCGAGCGCGTGAACATTTGCATCGAATCGCAGCCGAGCCGCTGGGCTTCTAGCAGAGCATTGTGGCAGCCTCCAGCAATGGAAAAGTGCGCGCCGAACAGCGGCATAAATCCCCTTCACGGTACGAGTCGTTCCCAGCATTCCAATCGAGTCAGTATATCGCAACTTATTTTCCGAAGTCGAGATAATCCTGAAGGGAAGGCTCATTGCGTGAGGAGGGAGCGAAGCGTGCCGAGTCGCGGACGAATTGTTGATAGGCGAGCGCCAAGACCACTGCGATCGGCACGGTCGTAAGTACCAAGCGGCTGACGCCGCGCCCCATCGAGCCGAGACGTTGGAGCGGTAGCCATTCGGGCAACCAGCCCAACAGAGGCGAGACCAACAGTGCGACGGCATGGCCAAGAGTTAGGTTGCCGAAGTAGTGTCCCACGACAACGAGTGCGAAGAGTCCAACCGCGCTCAAGGAGATGACGGCATCGAGATGCGGAGAACTCCTCGGCATCCGAGCGGCAAGCGTACACCCCGTCACGGCTGCCGCCAACGCGATCCCGATCCCCGCGATGCTGGCGTAGCCCGATAGCGCGACCGTCGCCGCCGCGCCGAGACAGCTGAGAGCGACGGCCAACGGTACGACTTGGCTTTGCGTCTGCTGTTGTAACTTGGCCAGCAAACGCCATACGATGAAGAGCGCCAGCTCCAGCACAAAGAAGACCAAAACTGCCTGAAAAGGCATCCATTTTCGCGTGCCGGGTCCGGCCGAGTCGGCGACATACACACTGCCGTACAACAGAATGGGGGCGGCAGCGCCAGCCAGGAGAAATCGCAAGCTCCAAACGAGCAAAGGGCGCATCGGTAGAGTTGCCGCCAATTCAACGCAGAACAACGAGGGCAGTACGACGAACAGAAACCGATCTTGATCGACACGAGGTGGCCAATGGGGTCGAACCATCAAGAGCCGACAGGCAACCACCGTCGCACTCGCCATGCCCAACAGATACCCAAGCGAAGTACGCCGCCGATGCGGGACACTCCAGGGCCAACGCAGGAGCCAGGCCACGAACGCCGCCGTCACGACACCTGCGGCAAACGCGCGTGCAAACAATATCGGATCGGACAAGGCTGCTTTTCCTTATTCGATTCAAGAGCCAAACGCGAACCCGAAGCGCCGGCAAGGCTCGTGATATCCGCCGGCCGGCGCTTCGGAGTGTTGGGAGGTTCTTAACGCGCCTTCTCGATGCCTTCAAAACTGATGGTGATATGCACGTCGTCGCCGATCGCATCTTTCATTTTGTCCATCTCAAAATCCGAACGCTTCAACACCAACTCGGTGGTATATCCTGTGCGTCGGATGCCCTTGGGAAACTCAGCCTTGCGACCGCCGGCGAGAACGAACTTGACCGCTTTCGTTGTGCCGTGCAGCGTCAGATCGCCGGTCACCGCGTAGCCTTCCTTAACGGCTTCGACGGCCGTACTCTTGAAGCTGAGAAGGGGAAATTGCTTGACGTTGAAGAAATCGGGGCTGCGCAAATGATCGTCGCGCTTGGTGTTGCCGGTGTCGATGCTCTCGGTTTTGATCGTCATTTGAAAGGCGCATTTGCCGGCGTCGGCGGGATCGATACGGAACGCTCCCGACAGATCGTTGAAGCGGCCGAACGTCCAACTCAAGCCCAGATGCGAGACGCGGAAATGGACGCTGGTGTGCATGGCGTCCACTTCGTACGTCTGTGCCCGCGACAACGAGGGAAACGACCCGGCGAGGAAAAGGGCGACGGCAAACCGAACTACAGATCGGCGCATAACTTGGCTCCGTGCGAGAAGCGGGTTCCTATGGGAAAGACCACCCGCGAACGGGGAACCCCGGGCCGTTCGACGGACGACGGAACAGCTTTAGAGAGAGTATTAGTCTTTATTAAGGCTCGGCGATGCCTTTGCTTCCATCTCATCTCGATGGAGACGCTGCCAAAGTTCTTGGCGAAAGATGGGGACGTGGGCCGGCGCATCAATGCCAAGACGAACCGCGCCGCCTCGGCATTCGACGACCGTTAAGACGATCTCGCAATTGGGGATCACGATTTGCTCGCCAATTTTGCGACTGAGTACCAACATGGCCTACCTCCTTGGCGTTGTCTCTCCGCGACAGATCGAACGAAGAACGAAACTCTCTCTCGTTGACACGATCGTTGTGGCAACAACCAATTCTGCAAATAAAAAGCCTCGCCCTCGCCTTCCGCGATTACCCGTCGGGGCGGCGAACCTTGACGAGCAGCCGATTGAGTTCGGTCAACTCTTCGGTCGTCAGGTGTCCGAGTTGCTTTTTGTGCAGTTCCACAACAGGACGATCGAGACGAGCCAGCAGCTTGAGTCCGGCTTGAGTGATGGATACGCGGACAACCCGGCGGTCGTCTGCCGCGCGGGTGCGCGCGACCAGACCCGCTTCCTCCAAACGATCGACCAAACGGGTAATGTCGGGCATTCGCGTGATCATTTGCGCCGTGATTTCACAACACGGCAAGCCGTCGCCGCCGTGGCCGCGCAGAATGCGGAGTACGTTGTATTGGGGAGCGGAGAGATTGTGTTCCTGGAATAGTTGCTGACTTTGCTGATGGAGATGATCCATCGTTCGGCAGAGATTCAGAGCGGTTTCCTGTTCGAGAGAATCGAACGGATTCTTCTTGCAGATTTCCGCTTGCAACACCGATTTCACCATTCGGCTACTCTCCCTTGCTAATCCTTAACGAAAACATTTATACGTTGCAACAGATAATGTGTCAACACCAAACCTCGCAACGACTTTGATATGCAACGAAAGGGGTCGCCAATATCGAGATAAGCGCGTCGAGCGCGGCGAAATCGCCGAGCCGCGCCTCGAACGCTCCCCGATGCCGCGATTGCCGGAGGCGAAGAAGACAGATACACTAGACTATGTGTATTTATTTCACTCTCTCATTCG
Organism: Planctomycetota bacterium; assembly: GCA_021781415.1. Classification (GTDB taxonomy): domain Bacteria; phylum Planctomycetota; class Planctomycetia; order Gemmatales; family Gemmataceae; genus JAJPHU01. The sequence goes on along the minus strand of JAJXWW010000203.1, from coordinate 23,189 downwards.
CTCGTGAGAGAAGCGAAGCCTTTACCTCTCTGCTTTGGGAAGAAGACGATCTCCATCGAACGCACCATGAATGAATCCCTGCCTCTTTTCCTTATGCCCGCCGAACAAGCCGGAGCGACGCTTGCCGCGCTGCTGCGCCAACGGCTGCCCGGTCAATCGTGGACTCAGGTGCGCAGTCTCATCGCCGCCCGCCGCGCGCGGGTCAACGGCGAGTTATGTCTCGATCCGGCACGGCGGATAAAGGAAGGCGAGAGTGTCGAGTTGCTGTCCGGCTCGGCGGCCAAGCCGCGCCAAAGCGAACGGATTCTTATCCGCCATCTCGACGATCACCTCGTCGTCGTCGAGAAGCCGTCCGGTATCTCCACGGTGCGCCATCCGGCGGAGCGCGACTGGAACGAACGCCGCAAGGCGTTGACGCCGACCTTGGACGACTTGACGGCCAAGCTCATCGCCAAGCGCGAGGGGCGTGTGCGCAAGGGACCGCTGCCTCGTTTGCGCGTCGTGCAGCGACTCGACAAGGAAACGAGCGGCCTCGTCGTTTTCGCACGCAGCGTGGCCGGGGAACGCGGATTGGGCGAACAGTTTCGCGCGCATACGGTGATACGCCGCTATCTTGCCATCGTGTCGGGATTCGTGCCGTCGCAGCGCATCGCAACGCGCTTGGTCCGAGATCGCGGCGACGGTCGGCGCGGCAGCACTACCTTGCCCGGCGTCGGCAAAGAAGCGATTACTCACGTCGAGGCGATGGATCGTCTACCCGGCTACACGCTGTTGGCCTGCCGATTGGAGACGGGACGCACCCATCAGATTCGCATTCATCTGGCCGAGTTGGGCCATCCCATCTGCGGCGATAAGGTCTACCATCGCACGGCGGGGGGCGAGGAACTGACCGATAGCAGCGGCGCGCCGCGCCTGGCACTCCACGCGGTCGAGCTGGGATTTCTCCATCCTCAGTCGCACAAGCCGATGCACTGGGAGATGCCGTTGCCTGCGGACTTGGATCGATTCTTGGAGCGATTGCGGATGGGCGTGCGGAACGACGATGCAGATTAAATGGACCGATATCGATCCGGAATCCGGTGGACGGCGCTTTCTGTGCGCCGAGCGCTTCGCCGGCGTGTGGAGCTTCAAATGGAAGGTGCAACGCCGCGGCGACTGGACCAAGGGATTGCAGCCGACGCGCGAAATGTGGGATCACGTTCTCGATAGTTTGCAACGCCGCTATCGCCGCCGCGAGGGTGTCAGCGAGGAAGACATCGTACAGGTCGAGCGGATAATCAAAGCACTACCTCACCCTTAAGGCAAACTCGGTTCGGAGGGTGGGGGCACGGGGCTGAGGATATGGGCCGGAGGCTCTGGTTCGGCGGGAGCGACGAGGCGCGGCGCGGGGAGTAGCACGGGAGTGCGTTCACCGGTCGGCATCGGCGCGGCGGCAGGCTTCGATACTGGGGGCGGTGCGGGTTGTACCGTCGGCGCGGCGGGAGGCGTTTCTGTCGAGACGACTTTCGGACGTCGGTTGAGCGGCGTTAGGCGCACGGTGACATCGCGGTCGGCCTCGAAGACGCGACCGTCGGCGAGTTGGAACTGGGCCGTGATGCGCAGCTTCTCGGTGGACGGCCAGACCTTCCACGGTAGATTGAACACATATCCGGTGGTCAAAAGTCCGGCTTTCCACGACCGCCGCATCTGCTCCGGAGGTATCACCCAAGTCGAGAGCGGCCGCTTGATGCCTTCGGAGGTGATTTCCAGGGCGTTGACGACCAGTTGGCCCGGCGCTTTGATGGCCTGCCCTTCTGGATCGCGCGGTTCGACCTGCACTTGCAAGGCGTCGTCGCCGGGGCAGACATCGTTGCTGCGCCCGCCGGTCTGCCGGCCGAGAACGAGGCTTTGCACGGGATAGGCGGCGGGAGGAGCGGAGCCATCGCTTGGCATGCCGAGTTGGCCGCGCAGTGTCTGCACTTCCTGTTGAAGCGTTTGATTGTAGACCCCGCAGCGATCGAGTTCCTCGCGCAACTCGCGGACATCGGTTTCGCGGGCTCGCAGTTCCGCTTGCACGCGATCGCAACTCCGGCATCCGCCGACGGCGATCAACAACACCACACTGAAGAGGCAAACCACGAGGCAGCGCATGATGCCGAATCCTTGGAAGGCTGTCCTATTTGCAGTAGTCAGTAGCCAGTAGTCAGTAATGAGACTGACTACTGGCTACCGACTACTGGCTACTGTCTACGTCGGTTTGGGGACAGCCTGTCCCTGCGGCAAACGCTCCAAAACGTGATCGACCAGGCCGTATTCCTGCGCTTCGCGGGCCGACATGAAGTTGTCGCGATCCGTGTCGCGCTCGATCCGTTCCAACGGCTGGCCGGTGAGCTTTTGCAGCAGCTCGTTCATGAGCTTCTTCGTGCGGAGCAGATGGTTCGTGCGGATTTCGATGTCGGTGGCCGGTCCGCGCGCGCCGCCCAACACCTGATGGATCATCACTTCGGCGTGCGGCAGGGCATTCCGCTTGCCTTTGGTTCCGGCGGCCAACAGCGTCGCGCCCATGCTGGCGGCGATGCCAATGCAGTAGGTCGAGACGTCGCAGGTTATGTAGTGCATGGTATCGTAGATACCCATGCCCGCCGTGACCGATCCGCCCGGCGAGTTAATGTACAAGTGAATGTCCGCCTTCGGATCGTCGAACTGCAAGAACAACATTTGCGCCACGATTAAATTGGCGCTGTAATCGTCGATCTCGCCTTGCAGAAAGATAATTCGATCCTTGAGCAGCCGACTGTAAATATCGAAAACACGTTCTTCGCGGCCGCTCCGCTCCACAACATAAGGCACGAGTGGCATGGTATCATTCTCCAAACCAACCCGGCTCGCTCTTAGACATCGGCAGCCGGGCTGAGGTAAGATGAGTATTTTTCATAACTTTCCGACCGGGTAACGAATCTCCGCGGGGCTAACTCCTCGATTCGCCTACGCCTCCGGTCACGATTTTTTCTCGCCGGACATCTTGGCCATCACTTCATCGACGAGGCCAAACTCTTTCGATTCCGTCGCCGTGAAATAGCGATTGCGCTCGGTCTCGGCTTCGATTTCGGCGAGGGTGCGTCCGGTGTGTTGGGCCAGGATTTCATTGAGCCGCTTCTTCTCCTTGAGGATCTCTTTCATCTCGATTTCCACGTCGGAGGCTTGTCCGCCGATACCCTGGCTCCAGGGTTGATGGATCATGACTTTGGCGTGCGGCAAGGCGAAGCGTTTGCCTTTGGTTCCCGCGGCGAGCAGGATGGCCGCGCCGCTGGCGGCAATCCCCATGCAATAGGTGTTGATGGGACATTCCAAAAACTGCATGGTATCGTAAATGGCCAACGTCGCCGTCACCGATCCGCCCGGCGAATTGATGTAAAAGTGGATGTCCTGGTTGCGGTTCTCGTATTGCAAATAGAGCAACTGTTGAATGACGAGATTGGCCGTCATGTCGGTGATGACCGGCTCGTACACATTCCCGCCGGAGCAGCCGAAAAAGATAATCCGATTGTCCAACAGAATATCGTTGGTCCCATATTGCCGTTGGCGCGTATATTCCCGATAGCGCTGATTGCGCGGATCGATCCGCATGGGATGATCGAAATTGAACATCGCAAACTCCTGTCCAGAATGAAGGCGAACCGGCAGCGTAAGCCGCCGGGTGATGCCGTACCCCGCAGCGCAAGCTGCCGGTTCGCTGGGGTGTTACGCCGTCGGTTCGCCGGACGGTTCTTCTGTGGCGGAAGGTTCGGCCGTGGGATCGTGAATCTCGCCGGGAACGGTTTGCATCTCGGCGGTGGCGACCGACCGTTGATCTCCCTCATCGAATGGCACGTCTTCGTATTCGGCGGTGTCGAGAATCAAATCGAGCGCGCGGCGTTCGATGATCTCGGCGGCCAGGGCGTCGAGCATTTCTTCGCGTTCGAGGCGAGCGCGGATGCGGCGCGGAGATTCGTGTTCGTGCTGAGCCATCCGCTCGATTTCGTCGTTGAGATCGTCGTCGTTCACGTCGATTTTCTCGACCTCGGCGATCTTTTGCAGCACGAAATGCTCTTTCAGCGACAACGCGGTGCTTTGCAGAATGTTTTGTTCCAAGAGTCGCTGCCGGCCTTGGATTTCTTCTTCGGAGATGCCGTCGGAGCGCATTTCCATGATCCGACGCGAAATCGCCCGTCTCGCTTGGCGGCGCAATAGGTCGGTCGGTAAATCCCAAGTCGATGCCGCGGCGATGTGTTCGATGATCTGTTGCCGAGCCGATTGCCTCTGTTGGTGTTCCAGCCTCCGCTGCAACACGACGCGAATCATCTCGCGCAACTGTCCCGGCGAATGGACGCCGAACTCGTGCATCAGTTCGTGGGTCAACTCCGGCAGGATGACGACGCGAACTTCCTTGATTTTCATGGTGGCCTTGACCGTCGCGCCGCGCAACTCGGGATTGGCGGCGGCGCTGGACAAGACAATGGTGACTACGCGCGTGTCACCGGCCTTTGCGCCCTGGATTTCGTCGGCGAAATGCTCGGCGACGCCGTCCTTGAACGCCAATTGTTTCTCGACGCGGAGGGTCGCATCTTCGAGTTGACCGATCGGGGTGTCGCCGAACTTGATCTCGCAATCGACGAGGATCGAATCGCCGATCTGAACGCCGCCTTCCGTTTTGGGAACGACCGTCCCATGCGGCGTCAACACTCGGTGTAGTTCTCGTTCCACTTCCTCATCGGTGAAGGTGTGGACGGGCCGACGGATTTTCAGTCCACGATAGTTGGGTAAGTCGAACTGCGGTCGAACTTCGACCTCGAACTCGTAGACCATCGGTCCCTGACGAGGCAGTTCGATGGTCGCGGGATCGAGATCGGGTGCGGCCAACGGCGCGATGTCGTAGTCCTCGGCCAGTTGCTGCAAACTGGCGAGCAGCACTTCGCTTTTAACCTGATCGCCGACTTCCTTGTGATAGCGGCGTTCGACGACGCGACGCGGCGCTTTGCCCGGACGGAATCCGGACACGTTGGCATCGACGACCAACTCCTTGATCTTCTCGTCCATGCGACTCTCAATCGCCGAACGCTCGACCGAGACCTTGATGTGCTTCTTGCAAGGGCCGATCTCGCGGATTTCGACCTGTTGCGGCAGCTTGGTAGGGTCCGTGGGGGTGGCTACGGCCGTCGCCGTTTGCGTCTCGATCGTCAAGCCGGACTCCGATTCCGATGTCGGTTCTTGAGGAGTCTCGGGAGTGTTTTCTTGAGTCATTTCGTCCGTCATAATGTCCTACTTTCTAGGGACGCCTTGGCCCGCATGCCCGCGGCGCAAGCACAGTCGCCTTCGTCTCATGCCGAAACCTACGGGTTAGCAGTCAATGTATTCTAGGCGTCGGCAGGCAAGAAGAAAGCCCTCCGCTTCCACGAGCGGGAGCGTCAGCCCACCGATGCTTGGCTCAGGGGGCTGACGCCCCCCGCTCGGCGGATTTGTCCCGTTGGGAGGGAGAACGGCTCCGCAGCGATTGGAGCAGTTGCCGAACATGGACCGCCGGTTGACAGGGAACCGCCTTGATTCCCTGGTCGGAACGAGTATAGTCGGTTTGCGCGCACGGTGATAGGATCGCGCTCTCGAAGAAGGAACTTCTCGTTGCCTCGCTTTCGCATCTTATCTCGATGGGCCACGCAATGAATCCTTCGCCGCGCCATGTGTCGGTTCTGTCGGTCGAAGTGTTGGAGTTTCTGGCACCTCAACCGGGACAAGTATTCGTCGATGCCACCGTCGGCGGCGGCGGCCACAGTCGTTCGTTGGCCGAGCGCCTGATCCCAGGCGGGCGATTGATCGGACTCGACCGCGACGAGGCCATGCTCGAACTGGCCCGTCCGCGGTTGGTCGATCTGCCGGTGACCCTGGTACATGCGCCGTTCTCGCGGCTGCGCCAGGTTCTCGACGAACAAGGCATCGAAGCCGTCGATGGCGTGTTGGCCGATTTGGGTTTCTGTTCGGATCAGATGGACGACGCGGCGCGCGGTTTGAGCTTTCAGCAATCGGGGCCGTTAGACATGCGGCTCGATCCGTCGGTCGGCGAACCGGCCAGCGCCTTGCTGCGACGGCTGAACGAACGCGATCTCGCCGATCTGATTTATCGCTACGGCGAAGAGCGTTTTAGCCGGCGCATCGCGCGGCGGATCGTCGAAACGCGCCGTCTCGCTCCCATTGAGACGACCGAGGCGTTGGCCGACTTGGTGCGCCGTTGCATCCCACGATCGGGAGCGCGCCGACACGCCATCGACCCGGCCACGCGCGTCTTTCAGGCGCTGCGCATCGCCGTCAACGACGAGTTGGGAGAGTTGGAAACACTGTTAAACATTCTTCCGAATTGCCTGAAGCCCGGTGGGAGAGCCGCCATCATTAGCTTTCATTCGTTGGAAGATCGCCCGGTGAAGATCGCCTTCCGCGACCGTTCGAGATGGGAGGCGATCACCCGCAAGCCGGTGCAAGCCGGCGCGGAGGAAGTGAGCGACAACCCGCGCGCCCGCAGCGCCAAACTGCGAGCGGCGGTTCTGCTGTGAGAGTCGCGACCGCAAGGAAGCGCCGATCGTGTGGCGGTTTCCCGCAAAACCGCTTGGCTTAACAAGAGGAGCAAGGATGCTGATGCGCAAGACCCAATACGCATGGATGGCCTTGGGCGGATTGATCTGCCTGTTTGGCCTCGTTCTCGCCTGTAAACTCCGCGACGGCAACAAGGTTGTCGCTCAATCGGAACCACTGCCAATGCCCAATTTCAAGGAGCCGGAGCTTTTCGATCCGCCGCCTCCTAGCAAGACGACGAAATCGGCTTCGACTCCCGTGGATTTGAAAAAGCCGGAACGAGACGAGGGGCCTTCGTTGATAAAAACCGGCTCGTCGAGCAAACCGGGCGACAAGCCGTCCAAGAAGAAGACGGCCTCGGAACCGAAGCCGCTCGAGATGCCCTTCCCCGGCCTCAGTGGATCGCGTTCGGTCTCTTCCTCGCCTCCCACGACGAAGCCAACGATGCCTCCCACCAGCACGACCATCGTGCCCGCGTCTTTCGCCCCCAATACGCCCACTGCGTTCGATCCTGATAAGGCGAAGCCTACGAGCCAGTTGGAGAAGAAAAACGCACCGAAGGACTCGTACCTGGGAGGTTACGGCGGTTACACCAGCGGAGGAACGTCGCTACCGCCTCCTTCGGTTTCGCCGCCTTCGCCGCCGTCCCCAACGCATAGTAGTGCCTCCTCTCTGCCGCCCTTGTCTTCGACCGTGTTGACGGGAACCCCGCCATCGCCTGGGGCCGTTTCGCCTCCTCCTTCAACAAGTCCAAAAACCGCTGCACCTTCCACTTCCTTGCCGTCGTCCGTTTCGTCGGCTCCGGCTCCGGCATGGAATGCCCCGGCCGGAGTCGTTCCCGCTTCGTCCAGCGATCCGATTCGCGCGCTGCCTGGCGAGCCGCCCTTGGCTCCCAATCCCGGGCCCGTGCAGATGTATCGCGCTCATGCGAGCGAGACGTTGCACGACATCGCTCGCCGAACCCTTGGCAGCGGCGACCGCGCCGGCGATTTGCACAAACTGAATCCGTCCCTGAAGCCGGAGGAGCCGCTCCGTTCCGGCACGATGGTTCGCCTGCCCGCGGATGCGTGCGTGCAACCCGATGATCCCGCGACGGTCAAGGCGTTACCTCTGCCGCGCGCCAAACCCGCCGCCACCAAGGCCAAGACGCTCCCCTTGACCGGAACGTATCAGTGCAGTCTCGACGAGAAGGGGCGCTTGACTCTGCCGCGCGCCCTGCGCGATCAACTCGGCGGCAGCGAGACCGTACTCGTTTCGCCCGGCACCGATAAATGCTTGTGGCTGACGAATTCGGCACATCTCGAACGGCTCGACGAACGGCTCGAACAGTCGCACGCCAACGAGAACGATGTGCGCGTCTTCAAACGACTGTATTACGCTCAGACGGAGAAGCTGACCGTAAACGGCGAGGGCCGGGTGTCCATTCCGGATCGCATGACGCAGTTTGCCGGCTTACAGCAGGAAGTGGTGTTGGTCGGTATCGACGATCACTTCGAGGTCTGGGATGCCTCGCGCTGGCGTTCGTACACGCAACAGAAGAGTAGCGCCCGCGCCGCCGTGTCGGCCGACACCGAGTAATCGCGCCTTTCTTTGCCAACCCGCCGCGCCGGCAACAGTCTCAACGCTCTTGTCGGCACGGCGGGTCGGCGTTCTCACCACCAACGGAACGGAGGAGGACGGGCATGAAATTGGAACACAAAATCGGCATCGGCATCGTTTGCACTTTCTTGTGTCTGTGTGGAGCCGTCATCGGACTCAAGATGCAGGAACAGACACCGTCGCCCGAAGCCCACGCCCTCGCCGGCGGCGACCCCAAGTCGAAAACGCCGGAGGAACCCATTAAGTCTCCAGAATCTCCGAAGGAGGAAGGCGATAAGGTCGTAGGGACGAACGACGGAGTAGACAAAGCAAAAAAGGGCAATCCTCTGGACGGAACCAAGCCGGCACCAAAGCCAATCGATCCAGTCGCGCCGTCGAATCCTCTCCCGACCGTCAAAAATCCTTCGTCGGGGCCGGGCCTAGGCGATTTCCCCAGTAGGTCGAGCAACCTTCCCAAACCTACGCCGATTCCGCCCGGAGGACTTACGGGCGCTCAACTCAACGGCGCGAACAATAGCCCCAGCGCTTCCGATAACCCACCCCCGCTAACTCGACCCAAGGTGGAGGGTTCCAGTGAGTTCGGTAAATACATACCTCCTTCCAGTCCCAAAAGGAACGTGGACAGGTCGACTTCTTCCACCGGGCCAGGCAATTCAGGCTCCGCGATGCCGAAGCCGATAGGTCCGAGTCCGACATCCACAGGTTCGGTTTCTACTCCATCTCAACCGTCGATTGTACGAACGAGCGCGTCGGACAACGTGGGAACGGGTACGCCGTTGATGCCTTTCGGCTCCGGCAACAAAGACCAGGCGACTCCGGCAACCTCGAAAGCCGGATCGACCTCCCCCGCGTCGGGTACGACCTTGGGGGGACCAACGAGTACCCTCCCCAAGACGACCGCCGCGCAAACAAACATCTCCGGCGTGGGAATAACTCCGCCCCCTACTGGAACGCCGTCCTTGGGAGCTGGCTCGATCGGCCCCAAACCACCTGCTACGACCTCGCCCGGCGGCGGGAGTGGGATCAGTCCCACGGGAACCGGAACGCCGTCGCCGATCGGAGCGAGTACTTCGTCACCCACTACCCCATCGAAGCCGAGCAGCAGCCCTGCTTCGAGTGGTGTTCCGCCGTATCTCATGCCGGGCTCTACCGGCAGCGCGGCGAGTGGAGGAGGTACGTCTCTTCAGCCCGGCGGGCCGCCGCCGCTGGGCACAAACCCCACGTCCATTCCGTTGCCTACTTCGCCGTCATCCACGCCAACGCCCGTCCCTTTGCCGTCGACGACGCCGAGCGGATCGCCGCCGCCGTCTTCGCTCATGCCGTCCACCTCGAAGCCCATTCCGCCACCATCGTTTTCGACGCCCAATCCGACGCCTATGTCTCCGTCAACATCGGGTGTTCCGCCCTTGTCTCCGTCAACTTCGAGTACGCCGCCGCTGTCTCCGTCCACATCGAGCGCTCCACCCTTGTCTCCGTCCACATCGAGCGCTCCACCCTTGTCTCCGTCCACATCGAGCGCTCCACCCTTGTCTCCGCCTGCCTCGAACACGCCGCCGCCATTGCCGACTTTGACGCCGCCGCCCGCGCCGGTGGATGGCGGGAGTTCGTTCGTTCCCGATTCAACGACCTCGTCGCCGCGTCCCCTGAGTGCCGCGCCGGCGCTGATGCCCGTACCCATCGGCGGTTCTAGCTCGAAGCCGCGTCCGGCGACGAACGAACCGGCTGTCACCGTGTACGACGAGCAGACGTATACAGCTCAGTCCGGCGACACGTTCGAGTCGATCAGCAAAAAGTTTCTCAACAGCGGCAACTATGCCAAAGCGCTACAGATGCACAATCAGAACCACGCTCGCGCCGGCCGCGAGATGGCGAACGCCGGCAAGCTGACTCCGGGAGAGAAAATCTACATCCCTCCGACAAGTATCTTGGAACAGCGCTATGCCGGAGCCATCGCCAGCGGTTCGCCGCCGACGATTGTGCCGGCGGGCGGTACACCGCTCCCGAATCGGTAACAACGCCGCTCGGAGCCGGAAGCGTAAGCGACGGTTGTTCGATCTCATCGTTCCGTCGCCAACGCTTCCGGCTCATCGTTCCGTCGCTAACGCTTCCGGCTCAGACAGAGGAGGCATGTCGTGCGCAAACCTCGCTTCGGGCATCTGTTCTTGCCCGTCCTGCTCGCGTTGGCGGGTTGCCAGCTGATGTACCGTTATCGCCCCGCCCCCGTCTTGGTATGCGATGCGGAGACCAAGAAGCCGATCGCCGACGCTAAAGTCCATCTCTTTTATCCTCTTTCGCGCGATTCCCTCGCACCGTTCGATTCGACGGAGACGACGGGAGCGGACGGCATCGCGCGCTTGCGCGCCGCTCCCCCCTTCAGCGATTTCGGCGTCCGCGTCGAGGCGACGGCCGCGGGCTATGCGCCGGGACAGCTCGGCTTGTCGTCGGAGGCGATTCAGCAATTAGAGCCGGCGCATCTCTTGGAAACGGTGGATCGGCGCAAGCCGGCTTTCGTCGTCGAGATGTATGCCGAGCCGCGCTTCGCCGTCGAATTGGTCGTGCCTCCAGGCTATCGCGGGCGCATCAAGCTCGAAAGCCAATTGGAAGAGGACATCCCCGCGACCCCCGGACAACGGTGCTACCGCTTCGCCGTGACGGACGGCTACGTTCGTCTCAAAGGGCCAGACGTGTTGCGCCGCGTCTATCCCTCGGATTATCGCGCGAGTTATGCCGACGGTTCACCTCTTACCGGCGAGATGTCGCTCACCAAAGTCGGCTTTCGCTGGTTGCGCGCCGAAGGCGAGGCGCAAATCTTCGTGGTCGGCACGCAATCGGAATTCGACATGCAGCGTCGAGCCGCTCCCGAAGAGCAATCGGCTCCGCCATCGCAAAGTAAATCTGCCAACCATGCGCGGCATCGGCGCATGTAAACGTGGAGGAAAGTTGGATCGGAACGACGGGTTAGCCGTTCTCCCGTTCGAGTTCGCGCAGGTAGTCGAGGGCCTCATCGAGCGTGCCGACTTCTACGCCCGGTTCGCGCCCGGCCACATCGCATTCGTTCAGGAGCATTAACTCCTCGAAGTCCGGCGACGCCTCCAGTTCACGCCGCAGACGCGCGCCGATCGTGCCGTCGCGATAGGCGTGCGCATCCATGTGATGTTCGATCAAAAAGCGCGTTCGATCGGTGATGAGGCCATCCATAGCTTGCAATCCGGCCTCGACGTGATGGGCGCGATCGATCCCCTTGCCGACATCGTGCAATAGAGCGGCCAAGAGAAACTCTTCGTCGTAAGGCCGGCGCTCGCGGGCCAACTCGAATACTTGCAGCGAATGATACAACACATCGCCTTCGGGATGATACCTCCGCGATCCTTTGACGTTTTCCAACGGGGCCAACAACAGGCGGAAGACGAGATACGGGTCGGCATCCGCCTCCACCGCTTGCAATTCCTCATCGAGATTGAGGTCTGGATATTCGCGCGCCATCAACTCTTCCAATTCGCGGATCGACGCGCGTTCGATGGCTTTGCCGGTGATCGAGCTTTTGAAGACATAGTGGGCCTTGTCCTCGGGATAGACCGTCAGTTCAAAATGAAACCGATCGGAAATATGAATGTGCGTGAAGACGCGCGCTTCGCCGTGCTTGACGACTTGCTTGCGTTCGAGATCGTATTGGCAGCCGGCTCGTTCGAGCAGATCGGTAATCAGAGCGGCGCTGTCGCTGAATAAGTGCAGATCGATGTCGGAGCCTTTGCGGACGTGTCCGGTCATCACGCTGCCGATCAAGCGCGGCCGAAATTGGCGCAGCAACCGCATCATTCGCAGGGCTTCGAGGCGCATGTCGCGCAGGTGCTGCGTGCGTTTGTCCCCCTCGTGAATGCGGGCGAAAAGTTGAATCTGTTCGCGGATCTCGGCGTTGGAGGGCAGGTCTTCGGGTTTGACGCTCTGACGGCAGAGGCGTTTGGCCGCCTTGCGTTTGGCGGTGAAGTATTCGGATTCCGTGCGTTCGTACATCAGGCGCGCCGCTTCGAGCGCAATCGCCTGACGCAGTTTGACATTACTCATCCTTTCAAGCGCCGTTACCAAGCCCATCGAGGCGGCGCGGGGCTGCGATCGATCGTCGCCTCCTCCATTATACCCGCGCCTCCGCAAAAGGCGAACCGGCGGCGTAAGCCGCCGGGTAAAGGCATCGGCGGCCTGGTAAGGCGAACCGGCGGCGTAAGCCGCCGGGTAAAGGCATCGGCGGCCTTAAGGCGAACCGGCGGCGTAAGCCGCCGGGTAAAGGCATCGGCGGCCTGGTAAGGCGAACCGGCGGCGTAAGCCGCCGGGTAAGAGCGTCGGAGCGTCAGCTTCGTCTTGACCTCGATCCCTTCTTTCGGTTATAAACCATCTATCCACGATGGAGACGAGCGCAGAGGATATGCGCACATATCCCAACATATCCCGTCTTCGTGGCGGCGAAGGAGAAGAGGTTATGTTCGGCAAACTCGGCCGCGTTGCGGCTTTGGCGGGGCTGTCGGCGGGGTTGCTGTTGGCGGTGGCGCGGCTGGCGTCGGCGATCAATCCCAACGAACACAACGTCAAACCCGAAGCCAACGTCCAGGATTTCGACGATGTTCGCCTGCCCAACGGCAAACTGTGGGCCTTGGATTTCAAGTTTCGGCCCCCTCGTCTCATTAAAGTGCGCGTGCCCGGACGCGGCGACAAAATCTGTTGGTATCTGTGGTATCAGGTCATCAACCGTACCGAGGTGCCGCACACGTTCATTCCCGACTTCGAGTTGGTGACGCACGACCGCGACACGGTGCATCACGATCAGATTCTTCCCCACGTTCAGGATGCCATTCGTCAGCTGGAGGATCCGACCGACTATTTGAAGATCAAAAACTCGGTGACGATGGCAGCGACTCCCATTCCGCCCTCGCGCAAGAACGCCGAGCCGACTGCCGTTACCGGCGTGGCCATCTGGGATGATGTCGATCCCGACTCGAATTACTACAGTATCTTCGTATCCGGTCTGTCCAACGGTTGGGCGGTGACCGACGATCCCGAGAAGCCGGGCGAGAAGTCGGTGGTGCGGCGAAAGACGCTGCAACTGAACTTCCGCCGTCTCGGCGATCGATTCTATCAAAAGTCCGAAGAGATCCGCTTTATGCCTCCGGCTCAGTGGATCTATCGCGGCTCCTCGCTCACGGTTCCGACCTTGCCGTCGGCCTCCGAGGAAAAGAAGCCTTAAAGGATAACGCATCATGGCACATAAGAAGGGTCAAGGCTCGGTTCGTAACGGACGCGAATCCAACAGCCAACGCTTGGGCATCAAGGTATACGGCGGCGGTTCGGTGACGGCCGGCAGCATTCTCGTCCGCCAGCGCGGCACGCGCTATCACCCCGGACGCAACGTCGGCCGCGGCAAAGACGACACGCTCTTCGCTCTGTCCGACGGCGTGGTCCGCTTCGACCGCCAAGGCCGCCGAGTCAACGTACTGCCTTCTGAAGTCGGTGTCTGAAGCCAGTAGCTAAGAGAGGGCAGTAGGCAGCCGATTCTTCCCTGCCTACTGCCCTCTGCCTGCAAGGTAGGGAGTAGGACCGCATGGGGAAGCAGCACGCGCCGCGATTTCTTCAGATCGTGCAAGAAGCCAAAAAGCATATCCACGAGACGACCGTCGATGACGTGAAGGCACGCCTCGATCGCGGAGAAAGCCTGTGCGTGGTCGATGTGCGCGAGGAGAGCGAATGGGCCAAGGATCACTTGCCCGGCGCGATCCATCTGGGCAAGGGGATCATCGAGCGCGACATCGAAGAGCGTCTGCCGGACACGAATACCGAGATCATTTTATACTGCGGCGGGGGGTTTCGTTCGGCTTTGGTGGCGGATAGTCTGCAACGAATGGGTTACACGCGCGTGTTGTCGATGGACGGCGGCATCCGCGACTGGCGCGGCAAAGGCTATCCGCTTACGACGTAATCGCTCCACGCATTCTCTTATGGGATCTGCCAAACAACCGAGACCTGAACTTGCTTTGTCGTCTCATCTACCGAATAGAAAACGATGAGTGGATCCACCACCATTTTGTAAAGTCCTTCACCTAAATGAGTTCCGCGTCCGATCGGATCGCCGGCGAGTTGCGCATCGATCTGATTTTGCGAATTGTTTACAGCACGGCGATTCGACGCCTGCGTCCAGATTTCCGCCAACATATCCAGAGCCGTCATGGTCCACTCGACGTGGAACGAATTCATATCGCTTCTCCTGACTTCACACGCTGGAGAACTTCTCGGACTTTTTCCGGCGTGATGCCCTCCGTATGCTCGATTTCCTCAAGCCGACGTAAAAACGCCTGAACGCGATCGGAGGGAACGCCGGGCTCTTTCGGCCCTTCGAGCCGGTGCAAGTGCCAAGCCATCGCCTCTGCGTGGCGCGGGTCGTTCCATCTCAAAAATGACACGAGTCGCCCTCTCGAATCATAAACTTCGACCTTATCCTTCGCATTCTCGAGAATGCGCGATTGTTCGTCGGTCAAGACAATTCGTTGCATATTTCACTCCTTTCGCCTTCAATTTATCCTACCCCTTCCGTTCCGTGCAAGCAAGCGGAAGCCACCGCTTCGCATCGACTTGGGGTGGGATGCCATTGCCCTAAACCGGATTTTGAAGGTAAGCTATCCAAGGAGGGTTGTTCTCCCCAGGCGTCCACTCGGAGGGCCTTTGATGTCCAAACACTGGGAGCGCGATCTGGACAACTTGCAACGCCATTTGATGGCGCTGGCCGCTTGTGTCGAAGAGGCCATTTTCAAGGGGACGCGCGCGCTGGGCGAACGCGACGCCTCCTTGGCTCTGGAAGTGGTGGAGGGGGACGCGGTCATCGATCAAGAAGAAAACTATATCGAGAACGAATGTCTGAAAATGCTCGCCCTGCATCAGCCGGTGGCCATCGACCTGCGCCGCATCATTTCCGCTCTGAAAATCAACACCGATCTGGAACGCATGGCCGACCTGGCCGTCAACATCGCCGAGCGCGCCCTTAGCCTCGCCGAATTGCCGCGCATCGCCGTGCCCGACAAACTCCAGAGCATGACCGATTTAACCACCTCGATGGTGCGGCAAAGCCTCGACGCCTTCGTCATGCTCAACGCCGACCAGGCGCGGCACATCATTCGCTTAGACGACGAAGTAGATCGTTATAATCGGGAAATCATCGCCGAGTTGATCGGCACCATGCAGCAGACGCCGGAACAAGTGCCCGCCTTCATGGCCTTCTTCTCCGCCGTGCGCCAGTTAGAGCGCATCGCCGACCACGCCACCAACATCGCCGAAGACGTGGTTTATCTCATCGAAGGCGAAATCATCCGCCATCTTCCCATGACCCTCCCCCTCGCCGACCGCGCCTAAAGCTATTCCCGACCGAACTCTTGACAGAGCGTTCTTGCGGTGCGCGGGAAAGCCGTTATTATCGAGTCGAGACGGGGAAAAAATTCCGTCGAGAATGCCCGTCGGTTGGCGACCGCTTTGGAAGCGCATCCCGTGGTACAAACCACGGGTAGCTTACCGAGTGAGTACATTTTGAGGAGTGAAGCATCTCGGACATGGGCGAGGGGCTGTTCAAAGTTCTGATCGTTGGTTTCGCCGTTTGGGTCTTCTGGACCCTTTTGCAGCCTCGGTACGTTTTCGTGGTCCGCATCACGCAAGGGCGGCCTTCGCTACACAAAGGGAATCTGACACGAGCATTCCTGGGCCGGCTGGCGGAGGTATGCCGAGAGAATGGCGTGGTAAGCGGATGGATTGGAGGAGTGCGGCAGGGCCGGCGGATCTCCTTGCGGTTCTCACGGCAATTCTCCCCTGGCCTCCAACAACGGCTGCGAAACGAATGGGCGTCGGCCGACTAAGGTCTGAAGAGCGGGATCGCGCGCCTTTCGTTTTCGGATCGAAGCGGCATAGTCGAGATGATTAGCCGCGAGTCGTAGGCGAGTGCGGATTGCTCGCGCTCCGCTGCGCGTCGCGGCTAACCGTTTACCTATTTCTTGTCGGCCTTGTGGTCGAGGTACAGCGCCAGAGCGTGGGCTAGGCCGGCGAGGCTGCCGGGGTTGGTTTTTAGTGCCGCCGCCTGCGACCGAAACGTCTTCTCCGCCAGACGTTCGTAACGCGCTTCGCCGGTCTTTTGCCATAATCGGACAAGATTTCTCGCCATCGTACTGTTGCTCGACGGCTGCGCCCCGTCGTATTGTTCCTTACTGCGCGCGAACAGCTTTTCGTGATCGTTGGAAGTGTAGAAAAAGCCACCCTGCTTGTCGTCGCCGTGAAATTCGATGGCCAGGTCCGTCAGGCGTTTCGCTTCGTCCAGCCAGCGTTTCTCTTTCGTGGCGTCGTGCAGGCAGAGCAGGCCGTGTACCAGAAAAGTATAATCGTCGAGATAGGCGTTGAGGCGGGCCTCGGCCTTCTGTCCGGGTGCGGCTCCGTAGCTGCGGAGGAGTCGGCCCTTGTCGGTGCGCAGCGTTTTCAGGACGAAGTCGGCGGCGCGAGCGGCAGCTTCGATGGCCTTTTTGTCGCCCAGCGCCTCGCCGGCAACGGCCAGCCCCGCGATCATCTCGCCGTTCCACGCCGTCAGAATCTTGGTATCGAGGAAGGGACGCGGTCGTTTGCTCCGCGCCGCGAAGAGCTTGGCGCGCAACGGACTCAGCCGCGCTTCGAGCTGTTCCTCCGTCATCTTCAACGCCTTCGCTCGTTCGTCGAGCGGTTGCGGCAGCGTCAGAATGTGGGCGCTCGACTCGAAATTCGGTTCGCCGTCCACGCCGTACACTCGCTCGAACAGGGTGATGGCGCTCTTGTCCGCGTCGGCAAGGGCGGCGGCGAGCTCCTTTTTGGTCCAGACATAAAAGCTGCCTTCCTCGCCCTGCGAGTCGGCGTCGAGAGCCGAGTAGAACCCGCCTTCCGGGGCGGTCATTTCCCGCGCGACAAAGGCAATCGTCTCTTGGAGGACGCGGCGGTAGCTTGGATTCTTGGAATTGCGGTAGGCGTCGGCGTAGATCTCACACAGTTGGGCGTTGTCGTAGAGCATCTTCTCGAAGTGCGGCACGGTCCAGGTGCGTTCGGTGCTGTAGCGATGGAAGCCGCCGCCGAGTTGGTCGTAAATGCCGCCGCGCGCCATGCGGTCGAGGGTGAGGGTGAGGAAATCGTTCAGTTCCTTGGCGCGATCCTTGGTTTTCTCGCGCCACGCTTCGTGCTGAAGCAGCCCCAGGCGCGGCGGGGTGGGGAACTTCGGGCCTCTAAAGCTGCGAGCCGCCGAGCCGAATCCGCCATATTTCGGATCGAATGTCGATTTGATCTCATCCACCGCTCCGGCTACAAGCTCGCGGTTGAGCGACGCGGCCGCCTGGCCGAGGGCCAGTCCGGCCAGGGCGCGCCGGGTTGTGTCGGCGTTGCGGTCGGCCAAAGCGTCGAGTTCTTTACGTTGATCCTTCCACGCTTCTTGAGCGATTTTCAGAATGGTCTTGAAGCCGCGAACCTTGACGTTGTTGATCTCTTTATCTTCCGGCGGCCAATAGGTGCCGCCGAAGATCGGCTTGGCGTCGGCCGTCAGAAACATCGACAGCGGCCAGCCGCCGTTGCTTCCCGGCGGGATGACCTGAATGGCCGTCATGTAGACGTTGTCGATGTCCGGCCGTTCCTCGCGGTCCACCTTAATGCACACGAAATCGCGATTGAGAATTTTGGCGATCTCTTCATTCTCAAAAGACTCGCGCTCCATGACGTGGCACCAATGGCACGAGCTGTAGCCGATCGACAGAAAGACCAGCTTGCCTTCCTTCTTGGCCTTGGCGAACGCTTCCTCGCACCACGGATACCATTCGACGGGGTTACGAGCGTGTTGAAGAAGATAGGGGCTGGTTTCACGGCTGAGGCGATTGGAGTGCTTGGGCTTGTCCTTACCCGCGGTGGCGGGAGGCGTCTTGGGCTTTGCCGGTTGGGGCTCCTCCGGCAGCGCGCGGATCACGAGGACGAGCAGCATCGCCACCGTCAAAACGCGCCGCAGCCAGCGCCAATTGGTTCGCACCATGAGAGGGTTATCCTTGGCGGGAAATGCACCGCTGTTCGTGAGTCGTTCTGTTTAGCGGCGACGCGCAGCGGAGCGCGAACGTCGCGCTCCGCTGCGCGTCGCGGCTAAACGGAGGGAATTCAAGGCACTTCTTTCTTCAGCGTGACGGGGAACAAGCACGTTCGCTCGTTGCACGATTGCAGCTTGATGCTCACTTCCAGCGGGCCGGTGTCGCCGGCAGCGCGTTTGACCTGGGCCTTGATGGTGACTTTGCCTTCGTAAATCTTGTGTTTCTCATCGCCTTGGCCGTAGGGCTTGCCCGCCGGATAGGTAATCTTGACGTCGTCGAGCTTCGCCTTGGAGGCAATGCCGACGACCGTTTGCACACTGGCCAGGTCTTCGTTCTCAACCGGATTGGCATAAATGTGCCAGCCTTTATCCACGTCGAGTGTAATGGTGATAGTCTGTTTGCCGCTCGCGTCGGGTTTGCCGTCGGCTTTGGCTTCGACCTTGACGACGCTATCGGACTTTTTCGCCTGAGCCGACGCCGTTCCCGCTTCACCGAGCAGCAGCACCGCCAGCGTCAGCGCCAAGATTCCGACAACGCAACGTGTACTCGTCCGACTCATTTGGATTCCTCCCTAGCCGAGGGCTTGCCTGAGAGCCGAGCGGTCGGCCAGCGAAAAAATTATTCGCGGCCGGCTCGGCGTCGGTTTATAATCGTTCGGATATTGTACATCGTGTAGAAAGGACAAACCATGCGAAGTTTTCGATGGCCGACAATGCTGTTTGCCGTAGCGGCTTTCGGGACGACCCAAGCGGCGGACGAAGCCAAATCGGTGGACGCGCGAAAGAAACAGGCCGAGGCCAACTGGGCCATGGTCAGCGATGTTCCCGCGACTCGCTACGAAAGCAAACACTTTTTGATCCTCGCGCCGGAAGCGATGGCCAAGCGTCTCAAATCCGTGGCCGAGTTGCTGGAAAAGCATCACGACAAGGCCAAAGAAGCATTGAAATTCGAGATGAAGGACGACAGCGGCGAAGTATTGCCCGGTAAGGCGATCGTCTATCTGCTGGGCGAGCGCGAGCAATTCAAGGCGTTCGTGCGGCGAATCGAAAGACGGCGGTTGCAGCCGGACGAGACGAGCAGTATGCAAGCCGCCGACGACAAGCTACATATCGTCGTCGCCCCTCTGGCGATGAGAAACGGCGTGCCGGTAGAGGTCCAGGCGGGCGAACAGGTGGCGGCTCTGATGCTGGCACGGCGGGCGGGGATACGCACGCCGTTGCCGGATTGGCTCGTATCGGGCTTCGGCCGCGCGACGTACTATCGGGTGGCCGCGCGAGATAAGACGGTTGTGGCCGAGCGCGCGCTAGCGGCCAAGCTGTCGCGCAAGCATGGAGCCGAAGAGATTTGGGACGGCAAACTCGCCGCCGACGAGGCTACCGTCCTCCAAGCCAGTCTCGTGGATTTTCTGGCTTTCGGTCCCGGCACGCGCGCCTTTCCCAAGTTCGTAGCCGGCTTCACTCCCGAGGAGAATCGGGAGCGAAAAACGACGGGTCAGGCATTCGAGTCGGCGGGCTTGAAACCCGACCGCGTCGCCTCCAGTTGGAAGACCTGGGCCGCTACGGCACGATAACGTACTGTTCGATCGAGGCCGAACACTCGCCAGTCTCGGGATTTTCTGATTTTCAGAAATTTACCTGTTGAAATATGCCGATTGATCGTGTATGATTTCTGAATAGGAGAAAGATAAGAGATTCACCCAGCGAAGGAACGGGATGACACTTTCCGACCGGCTGAAGTTGGCGCGCTCAACCCTCAAGCTTACCCTCCAGACCGTCGAGGAGCGAACAGGTATTGGCCTCTCTACACTTTCCGAGTTCGAGAACGGGAAGCGAGAACCCCGGCTAATCCAACTAAAGCAGTTGGCCGACGCTTATTTGCGCCCGATTTCCTTCTTCTTGGAAGAGGGTGCTGTGACTCCGCAGGTCGTCCTGTGGCGGAAGAAGCCAGAGTCGCCTCGTGCCGAGGAGTTGCACGCTCGGCTCATTCGACTCGGCGAACAGTACCATCACCTTGAGATGGTCTGTAACGCCCACGAGCCATGCGACCTGCCCTTCCACAGCGGGCCTGCCGAACGCTTCGGCTACCCCCAAGCCGAGAAGCTGGCCCTCCAGTTCCGGCAATTGATGGGGCTGGGAGAGCGTCCGGGAGAAACCCTTCTGCGGGTGCTGGAAGAGGTCTGCAAGATCAAGGTATTCCACCTCGACTTCGAGCCGTCCGGCAGTGCGGCCTGCACCCTAAGCGATTCATTCGGGGCCGCCATTCTCCTCAACGCCAAGAACGTCCGCTGGCGGCGAAACTTCGACTTGGCCCACGAACTATTCCACCTGCTGACTTGGAAGACCTTCCGTTCCGCAGGAGAAGCGCAAGCGGTCGAGGCTTCGGAAGCGGAAGAAAAGTTCGCCACCTGCTTCGCCCGCAACCTGCTCGTGCCACCGGAGGTTCTTCGGGTCGCCGTGGACGAGGCGCTGGCCAAGCAGGATGGCAAGTTGAAGTTTGACGACTTCTTCGAGATCGCTCGGCAGTTCGACGTATCGGTGGAAGTGGTCATCCGACACATCGGTTTCGTCTATCGCAAACCAACGGATTGGGCGAACGCGGTTCTCGACCAACTTCGCTCTCAGATCGGCTTCTGGGACAGCCGCGTGTCGGAGACCCCCTCGGCTCTGCCGCTGCGGTTCCATGCCCTTGCCCGCCAAGCGCTGCGGCATGGCTTGATCTCCACAGGGAAGTACGCCCAATACGTCGGCGTGTCCCGGCGAGAGGCGATGCAGCTTGTGGAACAGGACACCGAGGACGATGCCAGTATTGAAGTTGCTCATCCTTGATGCCAACGTGGTAATCCACCTTCACGAGACAGGGCTTTGGCAAGCGCTCCTGTCTCGCTGCGAAGTCACTCTCGCCCGTACCGTCGCCGAGGACGAGGTCAAGTTCTACCGCGGCACGGATGCCGAGGAGATCATCGACCTCTCGGAGGACATCGCACAGGGCCGAGTGAAGGTTTTCGAGCGGACGATCGCCGAACTCAAAGCATTTACGGACCTGTTCGATCCGGTTTACGTCGAATCTCTCGACCCCGGCGAGGCAGAGTCGCTCGCCTATCTTATGCAGTCAAAGGATACCTATCTCATTTCGTCCGGAGACGCCATCGTGTTCCGAGTCTTGGGCCTACTCAACCGCGGCGATCAGGGCATCTCCTTGGAGGAAGTTCTTCAGAAAATCGGCCTGAGTCGATCCCTCCCCAAGCAATACACGAAGCAGTTCCGGGAGAGATATACCAGGGAGGGCGAACAGGATTCGATCCGAGGCCGGGGGCTGAAGAGATGAGAATCGTTCAGGAATGAACCTTCCGAACGCGATACCATTCGAGATGGCGGAGAGTTTAGTCTCGCCCGATTCTCCCTCGTTCGGGGTGATGCCGAATCCAATGCTCAGAGTGCGATTTCGGCTAGGGCTGACGCCAGAGTGTCGATCTCTTCCGCCGTGTTGAAGGGGCCTGGACTGATGCGGACGGTTCCTTCCGGGGCGGTGTGCAGTGCCTTGTGGATGTAGGGAGCGCAGTGCAAGCCCGGACGCACGGCGATGTCGAACGCCTGATCGAGAATGCCGCCCAGTTCGGCGGCCGGCAGCGATTCGGAGCGGAAACTCAGGGTACCGACGCGCCGGTCGTGATGGCGATGGCCGAACGCCTCGTAACCCTTGAGTTCGTCCAATTTTCTCCATAAGCGCTCGACTAACTCGACTTCGTGCCGATGGATCTTGTCCATCCCTTCCCGTTGCACATAGCGAACGCCTTCGACGAGACCGGCCACGCCGAGGACGTTGGGCGTGCCGCCTTCGAGGAAATAGGGATACTCGCGCGGCTGCGTCTCGCTGGACGAATCGCCGCCCGTGCCGCCCTCGCGCCACGCCGACACCTTGGCCCGCGGACCAACGTAGAGGAAGCCGGTTCCAGTCGGCCCCAGAAGCGATTTGTGCCCCGGCGCGGCCAACAGATCGACGTTCATTTCTTGAATATCGAGAGGGAGTACCCCGGCCGTTTGTGCCGCATCGACGAGGAAGAGCAGATCGTGATCCCGCGCGATACGGCCAATCTCGGCAAGGGGCTGCACCGTGCCGAGGACATTGCTGGCATGGGTCAGAGCGATCAGGCGCGTCTCGTTAGTGATGGCCTTGCGCACGGCATCGGGATCGAGGGTACCGCCGCCGTCGGCCGTCAGGCGCGTCAGGGTAATGCGTCCGGCCAATTCCATCGCCCGCAGCGGTCGGCTGACGCTGTTGTGTTCCAGATTCGACGTGATGACGTGATCGCCCTCGGACAGCACGCCCTTGAAGGCCATATTTAGGGCATCGGTGCAATTGAGGGTGAAGACGAAGCGCTCCGGTTCTTTGCCGTGGAAGAACTGGTTGAGCAGATGGCGTCCCTCGTCGAGAACGTGTTCGGCGGCCAGCGCCATTTTATGTCCGGCACGTCCGGGATTGGCGAGACTCTGGCGCGCGAAACGATCGAGCGTCCGATAGACGTCTTCGGGTTTGGGAAAACTGGTGGCGGCGTTGTCGAAATAAATGCTCATCTACGAGTTCTCGTCGAAGTCAGGCTCAGTCACCAATCGATGCCGTTCTCAACTTGTCGCAACCGATTATTCTATGCGTTCGCAGCCGCCGGAACACTCCCTCCGCCGAGCGTTGCCTTGCATCGCTCCCACACCTCTTTGCAACGTTCGCGGTATCGTTGCAACGTAGGCGAACCGACGAAATCACACCCGTCGCTTCCGTTTCCGTCCGAAAGAGTCCTAGTGCCCCTTCAAGGCTGAGAATTGGGGTTGCATCTGTTGTAGTTTTTCGGGAAACTTTCGACCACAAGGAGGTTTCCCATGAACAAGAAATTCATTGTCCGCCTGACGGATGAAGAGCGTGGTA
>JAJXWW010000207.1 GCA_021781415.1 Planctomycetota bacterium | reverse complement strand
CGTGGGACAAGGTAACCTCTTCCCGTAAGGGACGGTCGTGAAAGCGTGAGCCGACACGACGACTGCCAGCAGCAAGGCGGTCGGGGGTCGAGCAGTTTGGGGTATGGTTCACCCAGGTGAAGTGCCGTAGGAGAAAAAAAGAATCGATTATTGTAAGTGACGGTACTTGAAAGGCTTACGGATTTGCTCCGGCAGTGCAAGTCGCGCGGAATCGTCGAAGAACAGAACGGCATTTTGCTTGACAGCGCTACAGCGCCTTACCAAAATAGGTAGTTGAAAGGTGTAGAATTACTTGGTAGCCGAGCAGCGGTGGCAGCGCAGGCTCCGTATTGGTACACTATTTCCTCATGAAGAATAACCCCCTACCGCGGCTTGATACCTCCCCCGAAATGCGGGATCGCCTTCTGCCGCATTGTCGACTGAAGCCGGGTCAAGTCTGGCAAGATCCCGACGGGAAGCATCGGGTCGGTTGCCTGGATTCGACTGATGCGAAGGCAGTCGCCGGTCTCGTCGGCGGTTCGGATCCCGCCTTGGCGATCCAAGATCCACCCTACAATCTTGTCGCCTTTGAGCGGCGAAGCATAGAGGAGTACATCGATTGGTCTAGGCGCTGGATTCAGATCACCCACGCAGTTCTCGCCAAGAATGCGTCTCTCTACGTTTGGCTGGGTGCGGACCAGAATGACGGATTTCAGCCACTGGCAGACTTCATGATCGTGATGCGCGAGCAGCCGTTTGCGCCTCGCAGTTTTATCACCATGCGCAACCAGCGAGGCTACGGGACGCAGAAGAACTGGATGGCGGTACGTCAGGAGTTGCTGTACTACACCAAGGGCAGTCCAGAATTCAACGTCGAAGCGGAATATACGGATATCCCCAAGATTCTTCGTGGCTACTACAAAGAGGTCAACGGAGTTGTGACCGAGAACCTCGAACGGGGCAAGTCCGACACCATCCGTGCGGGTAATGTTTGGGTCGATATTCAACAGGTCTTCTATCGGATGGAGGAGAATGTATCTGGTTGCTACGCCCAGAAACCCCTGAAGTGCATCGAACGCATTGTCCGAGCCAGCTCGCAAAAGAACGACGTAATCCTTGATTTCTTCGCTCACTCCGGTTCCACCCTGCTCGCGGCTGAAATCCTTGATCGCCGCTGCATTACAGCGGATGTTGATCCCATCTGTTGCGAGATCACCATTCGCCGACTTGAACAGTATCGCCGATCAGGCCGACTTGGCTGGCAAAACGGTCATCCGTTCGAAAAGGAAATTCCAGGATTTGTCGAAGACAGCGGTTACGAAATCCAGGATGAGTCACGGCTGCCTTCTGTGCAACCAACCCTTTTTGGATAAGCCATGGACCCTCTGCAACAAGAACTCGACAGCCTGCTGGCACATCTGCCCGATGCGGATCAAATCCGCTCCAGGCTGGAGACTCTTGTTTCCGTCTATCCCTTCAACGAGTACGAGTTCATCATTTCTCACTTGCTTGCGAAAGACGTCCTTTCGCTAGACCAGTATCTCGAAATGCGGGACAACTACATCGCGCGCAACATGTATCTGTACATTTTCGAGATCAGCGCGCCACGGACCTTCGGCGAGTCATGGGCGCAGGGCCATCTCAAGGAGCTTGTGCCAGAGCTTCTAAAATCCACCAAGAAACTCGATCCAAACTATTCGGGACAGTATGACTTTTTGCTGGACGGTAAGATCAGGATTGAAGTCAAAGCGTCTCGCGGAGTTGATGCCAGCATTGACGCTCCGCTTTATGTCAAAGCACTTTCCTCGGATTCGACCAAGCCTTTCTGGATGAACTTCCAACAAATCAAGCCGGCTTGTTGCGACGTGATCGTTTGGATTGCAGTTTGGCGTGATGTCATCTTATATTGGGTTTGGTCGTCGAATGAGATTGAGAGCAGTCCGTACTACTCTAAGGGACAGCACCGGGGCAATGTCGGCGAGGGACAGTTGCATGTCACTCACGAGAATATCCGTGCTTTCGACCCCTACGCTGTGCAATCAAACAAATTGGCAGAAGCTATCCGGGAGGCATACAAACGGCAGCTGGCAGCGAAAAAACCTGGCTAACACTCATAAGGCTCTTGGTGTCAAGTAAAGATATTTCCCACGGGAACGGCAATCGACGGCGTATTTCTGGTCGGATTTCCGAACAGTGTAGCTGCGGTGGAGATCACTCCTCGGCGATCCGGCTCGCTTATCCGCGGCAGACGCGGCCCACGCACGACCGTCGGTCGAGGCGAACCGCACCCAACACTCATGCGGACTTTGGCGGTTCAACCTCGCAAGGTCGAACGGCTGTGTCAGGGAACCTGCCCTGGCCGGTCCCGATACGCATACGTTCCCAGTTCCGCCGCCATTCAAAAAGCGACTGGCTCACTCCCCGAAGGGTGTGTCCCGTTAGGCACGGCCGACGGCTGGGACGGATCGTCCGGGATCATCGCGTTTCCACAATCGGTAAGGTTTGCATTGCCTTGGCGCTGTCTCCGGTGTAGGCTAGATTGATTAGACCTGCCGGAGCGATGCTCCCTCGATCTTGCCGCCGCCCCTTTGGTTTGAGCCTAGATACGTTTCTCCCGCCGAGGCTTCGCTTTACCATGTGGAATCATCGTGTCTTGCCGATCCTCTCGCTCGTCCTGCTGTGTAACGCGGCGTGCGGCATCGCCGGTTCCCTGACTTGCGATACCAAGTCGATTGCGTTCACCGATGGCTACGCGGGCTGGCAATTGCTCGTGGCCGATGGCGAACGGGATGCGACGCGGCAAGCCCATTATGAAAGCGGCAACGTGGCCGTGGCTCGCGTCGATGGTAACGGGCATGTCACTCCGATCGCGGATGGCTCCACTGTCATTCGCATTCAGCACGGCGACAAGAAACTGGAGGTTCCCGTTCGCGTCCAAGGGGCGGGCGCGGATCGTCCGGTGGATTTCAAACGAGAGTTGGTGCCGCTTTTGAGCCGCATGGGCTGCAACGCCGGCGGCTGTCACGGCAAGGCCAGCGGACAGAATGGGTTCAAGCTGTCTCTGTTCGGCTTCGATGCCGCCTTCGACCGCGATGCCCTCGTCAAAGAGGCGCGCGGCCGGCGCGTCTTCCCCGCCGCTCCCGATTCCAGTCTGTTCCTGCTCAAGGCGACGGGGCAGGTGCCGCACGGCGGCGGCAAGCGGATGCGGCGCGACAGCAACGAATATCGACTGTTCCGCAGCTGGATCGCCGCCGGTACGCCGAACTCCGCTCCCGATGCGCCCCATGTGGTCAAACTGCGAATCGCTCCCTCGGATCGCGTGCTTGCACGCGATGGGCAGCAACAGTTGGCCGTGCGCGCCGAGTACAGCGACGGCAGCATCCGCGATGTCACCCGGCAAGCGGAATACGCCAGCAATCTCGATGTCGTGGCTCGCGTCGATGCCGATGGCTTGGTTCACACCCTGCAAATGAGCGGCGAGGCGGCGATCATGGCGCGCTACCTGGGCTACGTCGCCGTCTTCCGAGCGATGGTGCCGCACGGCGAACGCCTGAAGGAGATCGCCGATTTCCAACCGGCCAATTCCATCGACGATCTCACGTTGGCCAAGTGGAAGAAACTCGGGCTCCGGCCCTCACCCCTCGCCGATGACGCCGTTTTCTTGCGCCGCGTCAGCCTCGATCTGTGCGGACGCTTGCCGACATCCGCCGAGGCGCGGGCCTTTCTCGCCGACACCGCCGCCGACAAACGCGCCAAGCTCATCGACCGCTTGCTCGAATCGCCGGACTACCCCGCCTATTTCGCCATGCGCTGGGGCACGATCCTGCGCAACTCGAACCTGGCCGGCTCGACCAACGCCGCCTATGCCTTTCACAACTGGATCAAGGACTCCATCGCGCGCAATCGCCCCTACGATGAGTTCGTGCGCGGCATCGTGGCGGCGGCGGGCGAATGGCAAGAATCTCCCGCGATCAATTGGTATTGGCAGAGCCGCGACGATCAACTGCATCAGGTGACGGCGGACACGGCGCAGGTGTTTCTGGGCGTGCGCCTGCAATGCGCTCGCTGCCACCATCACCCCTACGAACGCTGGGGACAGGCGGACTATTACGGTTTGGCCGGTTTCTTCACGCGCCTGGGGCGTAAGAGCTTCGGCGAACCGCCTCCCTATTTCGCCTCGGCGAACGTGACCACCGGCGAGAAGGATCCGCTGACGGGCAAGACGCCGGAACCGAAGTATCTCGACGGCCCCGTCGTCAAGTTCGCCCCAGAAGACGATCCGCGCCACGCGCTGGTGGACTGGATGACCAAGCCGGACAATCCCTTTTTCGCCCGCGCTCTGGTCAATCGACTGTGGGGCCATTTCCTGGGCCGTGGCCTGTATCACGAAGTGGACGACCTGCGCGAGACCAATCCGCCGTCCAATCCCGAACTGCTCGACGCCCTGGCTCAGGACTTCATCAAACACAAGTTCGATGTCAAATATCTCATTCGCGCCATCGTCAACAGCCGGGTCTATCAGCTATCCTCGGAGCCGACGCCATTCAATAAGAACGACCGCCAGAACTATGCGCGCTACTATGCCCGTCGTCTTCCGGCGGAGGTGCTGCTCGACGCCATCAATCAAACCACCGGCACGCGCGGCAATTTCAGCGGCGTAGGCTCCAACGCCCGCGCCGTCGATCTGCCGCACGAGGGGTTCGGCTCCTATTTTCTCGATACCTTCGACCGTCCGCGCCGCGTCACCGGCTGCGAATGCGAACGCTCCACCGGGGCCACGCTCGCTCAGGTGTTATTGCTGGGCAACTCGGACGAGATCGAGTCGAAGATCGCGGCCGGCGACGGCAAACTGGCGAAATTGCTAAAAGAGAAAAAACCGATCCGCGAAATCGTCGAAGAGTTGTATTTGAGTGCGTATGCGCGACGGCCAAGTGCCGAGGAGATGAAACGCACCTTGGCCCACGTCGAAGGCGCGGCGAACAAACAGCAGGCGTTAGAAGACGTGTTGTGGGCCATCCTGAATACCAAAGAGTTTATGTTCAACCATTGACGCTTATATTCTCGCGCCCTCGCTCCGCGTGGGAACGAGAAGGAGATGGTCATGCTCGATATAGTCGGTCGTCGTTCGTTCCTGAAAGTCGGCAGTCTCGCTCTCGGCGGATTGACCTTGCCGGGGCTGCTGCGACTTCGCGCGGCTCAGAAATCGACCGAGACGCCGCGCCGCTCCGTTATCCTGGTTTGGCTGGCCGGTGGTCCCAGCCATTTGGATATGTACGACCTGAAGCCGAGCGCGCCGGCCGAGATTCGCGGCGAGTTCAAGCCGATCCAAACCAACGTGCCGGGCATCGTCATCGGCGAACATTTGCCGCATCAGGCGCGGATTATGGATAAGCTCGCCATCCTGCGTTCGGCCTATCACACCAACGCCGGCCACGGCATGGGCGCGCAGTGGATGCTGACCGGCTATCAACCGACCATTGAGGTAAACGATAACATCTATCCCGCTTGTGGCTCCGTCGTCGCCAAGATGCGCGGCCCCAATGAACCGACCCTGCCGGCGTATGTGAATCTGCCGCGCGTCCTGAATTTGGGCAAGGCGGCGTATCTCGGCGCGTCGTACAATCCGTTCGCACCGGACAGCGATCCCAATTCCAGCGGCTTCCAGGTGCGCAACCTGAAGCTGCCGGGCCGCGTCGATGCCTCGCGCCTGAGCCGACGCCGCGAACTGTTGAAAGACCTCGACCGCATCCGCCGCGACACCGACGCCCGCGGCGACATGCAAGGACTGGACACGTTCTACCGCGACGGCATGGAGATGGTCACGAATCCGAAAGCGCAAAACGCCTTTGACATCAACAAGGAGCCGGGCAAGCTGCGCGAGACGTATGGCCGCAACGATCTGGGTCAATGTTGCCTGTTGGCCCGACGATTGGTCGAGGCTGGGGTGACGTTCGTGACCATTCAGGCCGGGGGCGGCTGGGACACGCATGCCAACAATTTCCGCGAACTGAAGGACAAGCTGCTGCCCAAGTACGATCGCGCCGTCGCGGCGCTGGTGTCCGACTTGGCCGAGCGCGGCTTGCAAAACGATGTGTTGGTGATGGCGATGGGCGAGTTTGGCCGCACGCCGCGGATCAATCCGCAGGCCGGCCGCGACCATTGGCCGGGGGCGATGTCGATCCTCTACGCCGGCGGCGGTTTGAAGATGGGCCAAGCCATCGGCACGACCAACGCCAACGGCGAACAACCGACCAGCAAAGCCGCCACGCCCGGCTGCGTGCTGTCCACCATGTACCAGGTGCTGGGCATCGACTATCGCCATGCGTTCTTCGATCAGGCGCAGAGGCCCTTGCCGATTCTCAGCGAGGGCGAGCCGATTGCCGAATTGGTCGGCTGACGGGACGAAGAAGCTCGGAGCGCCAGCGACGGGCTTTCCCCCCCGTCGCTGGCGCTCCGGGCTTGTAGGTCGTCTGCGAATGAATGATGGGGTTCTGTATGTCGATCTCCCGACGAACTCTTCTCGTCGTAGTCGCGGCTTCGGTTTTCGTCTGCTCCCTGCGGGCCGATTTACCCACGCCGCGCTTCGACCGCTTGACGCCGCTCGGCGCGGCGGCCGGTTCCACGATCGAACTCGAAATCGTTGGTGCGGATATTGAAGATGTTCAAACGCTTCTTTTCGACCGTCCGGGTTTCAAGGTCGAGCATGTGAAGGAGCGCCGCTTTCGCGTCGCCATCGCCGCCGAAGTGCCGGAGGGGACGTACGACGTGCGCTTGCTCGGACGGTTCGGAGTCAGCAATCCGCGCCTGTTCGCCGTGACGCGCGGCTTGAAGGACGTGGCGGAGAAGGAGCCGAACGACGAGCCGGCGACGGCCCAGCGCATCGCCGTCAACTCCGCCGTCAACGGTATGTCCGACGGCAATCGGGAGGATATGTACCGTTTTGCCGCCAAGAAGGGGCAGCGCATTGTCGTCGAATGCCAGGCGGGCAAGCTCGATTCGCAGATGGATGCGACCTTGACGCTGAGCGCGGCGGACGGCAGGCAACTCGCATCGAACGGCGATTACAATGGCCGCGATCCGCTCCTCGACTTTCTCGCTCCCAGCGACGGCGACTACATTCTCGCAGTTCACGATTTGTCGTTTCGCGGTGGCGAGCCTTATCGTCTCGTCGTCACCGATCGTCCGCGCATCGAGAACGTCTTTCCCCGCGCCGTGCAAGCGGGCCGTCCGGCGACGCTGACCGTCCTTGGCCGCAACCTCGGAGCTGGAGCGAAGCCGTCGGCTTGGCGCATCGACGATCGACCGTTGGAAGAGTACCAAGAGACCGTCACGGCTCCCGGCGATCTTTTGACGTTGGGGCGCTATCGCTTTGCGGAACATCCGACCGGGCATAGCGTCTTACCGACGGCGGCGACGTGTACCCTCACGGGCTTTCAATTTCAGGCGCGAGGAAAGGACGGCGATCCGGTTCCATTGCTCGTTGTGGACACCCCGGTCGCCGTGGAGATCGAGCCGAACGACGAGGCGGCGAAAGCACAACCCATCGCATTGCCCGCCGCGATAAGCGGACGTTTCGACCGTCCGCGCGACGCCGACTGGTA
Source organism: Planctomycetota bacterium (assembly GCA_021781415.1). GTDB lineage: Bacteria > Planctomycetota > Planctomycetia > Gemmatales > Gemmataceae > JAJPHU01. The sequence goes on along the minus strand of JAJXWW010000207.1, from coordinate 25,520 downwards.
CGAGTTCGAGGCGGCGGAGACCGGTCCCCACGCTTTCGAGGTTTACTGCGAGCGCATCGCCGGGCGCGCCGATCCCTATCTCGTTGTCACCGACGACAAGGGGCAACGGCTGACGGAACTGGACGATTTCGGGCATCGCATCAACGCCTTCGACGGCCATCTACGCGATCCGTCCGGCACGGTCAATCTGACGGCCAAACGCCGCTATCGCGTCTTGGTGCAAGATCGCTATCGCCGCGGCGGCGCGCGCTTTCAGTACGTCCTGACCGTTCACAAAGCCAAACCGGACTTTTACGCCGCCGTCATTCATTCGCAGAATCCGGGACCGAGCGGGACGACCGTTCGCCGAGGAGGATCGACCTATCTGGATGTGATTCTGCATCGCCAAGAAGGGTTCAACGGCCCGGTGACGATAACCGCCGAGGGGTTGCCGCGCGGTCTGCACGCGCTGCCGACGACGATCCGCGACAATCGCGGCGTCTTCGTGTTCTGGGCGGACGCCGACGCGCCGGACGCCGTGGGGGTCGTCGCGCTGATTGCCACCGCCAAAGTGGGTGAAACGACCTTGCGCCGCGAGGTGCGCCCGTACACCCGCGTCTGGAATCAAGCCAATCTGGCTTCGAGTCGTCCGACGCGCGAATTGGTCGTGGCCGTGCGCGAAACGTCGCCATTCGCCCTGCATTTCGAGCCGGAACGCCTGGAGGCCAAGGCGGGCGGCAAAGTCGAGGTCAAGCTGCGCATCGAACGCCATTGGCCCGATCTCAAGAGTTCGATGACCGTCGCGCCGTTGGCGTTTTCCAACTCCATCCGCGCCGGCAATGTAGAAGTTTCCGCCGACAAGAAGGAAGCGAATCTGACGCTGCAAGTGCAACCCGGCACTCCCCCCGGCGAATACACGTTGACCGTCACCGGCCAGACGCAGGTTCCTTACAACAAGGACGCTGCCGCCAAAGCGAAGCCTAATACCCTCGTCACCCAAGCGGCGCGTCCGCTGACATTGATCGTCAAACCGTGACTCCGGCTCCGCATCCCGTCGAAACCGCGACGATCGAAGCGTGAAATTCTCTCGACCGACACCTACAATTACTCTGGGTCGAAGCGGAGCGAGAACCACCTTGCGGAACTTACTTTGGCGCGAGTCCCAAGCGGCGAAAATCAATCGAAACCGAGGTTTGCGAGATGAAATACCTACGCATTGCACCGCTCTTATCCCTTTCTCTCTTCCTTCCAATCCCTCGCCTAGCTGCCGCCGAAGCGCCGAAACTGAAAGTGTTCATCCTTGCCGGCCAATCGAACATGGAAGGCCAGGCCGTCGCCGACCTGGATGGCAAGGACTACAACGGCGGCAAGGGGACGCTGAACGATCTGCTAAAAGACCCGGCCAAGGCACGCCTCGTCAAGCATCTCAAGAACGACAAGGGCGGGTGGACCGTGCGCGACAGCGTGTGGGTCCGATACCAACCCGAGAGAAGTCCCTTGAAAGCAGGCCCGCTCACGCTGGGCTTCACTCCTTACGGCGACAAGCACCACTTCGGGCCGGAACTGCAATTCGGCCACGTCGTGGGCGACCATTGCGGCAGTCAAGTGCTGCTCATCAAGACCGCGTGGGGCGGCAAAAGTCTGTACAAGGACTTTCGGCCGCCGAGTTCGGGAGGCGAGGTCGGCCCCTATTACAAGAAGATGATCGCGGAAGTTCGTCTGGCTCTCACGGATCTGAAAAAGGACTTCCCGAAGTACGATGGACGCGGTTACGAGTTGGCGGGCTTCGTCTGGTATCAGGGCTGGAACGACGGAGTCGATCCGAAAAACGCCGTGCCGGAGTACGAGAAGAACCTCGTAAATCTCATAAAAGACGTTCGCAAGGATTTGAAGACTCCGAATCTCCCGTTTGTTATCGGCGAACTAACCGGTCCCTGGGTGAAGGCTCCGAGAGAGTGGACAACGCTACGGAAAGCACAAGAATCGGCGGCGGCACGACCCGAATTCAAGGGCACGGTTGTCTTCGTCCCGACGCACGACTTTGTCCGCAAGCCCGAAGATTCTCCCAATCCCGGCCACGGCCACCATGAGTTCGGCAACGCGGAAACCTATTTCCTCGTCGGCGACGCGCTGGGCCAGGGGATGAAGAAATTGCTCGCCCCACCGCCGCCGAAGAAAGCCAACGAACCGGACAAACCAACCGCGCATACCGAACGCAAGATCGAAGGATGGACGGTGCGCATCGACAATCGCTTGCTCGAGTCGCCCAACGAAGCGCTCGCGGCACGCGCCCTTCGCTTTCTCGAAAGCAAGCTGGCCGACATCAAAGTCGTGGTCCCCAAAGATCGCCTGGAGAAGCTGCAAGCCGTCCCAATCGTTTTGGATTTGTCGCACGGCACGCTTGGACCGATGCAGTATCATCCCGGAGCGGGCTGGCTCAAGGCCAACGGCTTCTCGACCGAACTGACCAAATGCGTCCATCTTCCCCGCGCCGCCGACTTGGCGACACGGCGGAACATCGTCGAGCAACCGTGGGTCATCCTCCACGAACTAGCGCACGCCTACCACGATCGGGTCTTGGGCTTCGACGAACCGCGCATCCGGGAAGCCTACGAGAAGTATAAAAAAAGCGGCCACGGCGAGAAGACCCTGCTCTTCAACGGCAAGCGCGTGCGGCATTACGCGCTGACCAACCCCATGGAATTCTTCGCCGAGATGACCGAGTCCTATTTCGGCTGCAACGATTTCTTCCCGTTCAATCGGGCCGAATTGAAGGAAGCCGAACCGGAAATCCACGCGCTGCTGCAAGACATCTGGGAGTCGCCGCAGCCCAAGCGTGCTGCCGAGACGAATGCGAATTTGCAACAGCAACTCGTCCAGGAAGATGTCGCGGCTCTAGCCAAAGCCGCGCGCCAACTCGGCGACGCCAACCGCGGCGCGATGGTGTTTCATCGCCTCGAACTTCTCTGCACTCGCTGCCATACCGCGGGGGAAGACGGGCCGCGCCTCGGGCCAGACTTGGCCAAACTCGGCAAGGAAGCGACCGACGTTTATCTCGCCGAGTCGATTCTGTTCCCTTCCAAGGTCGTCAAGAAAGGCTTTGAAACCATCGTCGTCACCACCAACGCCGGTAAAACGGTAACGGGTCTCTTGGTCGAAGAGCGCGCCGATGCGCTCGTTCTGCGCGAAGGCACGGGAGACGGCAAGACGACGACGACGATTCTGAAAAAAAACATCGACGAGCGCGCGATGGATACGAAATCGCTGATGCCCGATGGCCTCGTCAACGTCCTCTCGGGACGGCAAGAGTTTTTCGATCTAACCCGCTATCTCATGGAAATTGCCGAGAAGGGACCGGAACGAGCGCGGCAATTGCGACCCGCCGCATCGCTGTTCGCTCCGCCGCCGCTGCCGAGCTACGAGCGCGATCTCGATCACGCCGGTCTGCTTCGCTCTCTCGATGCCCGAAGCTATAAACGGGGCGAGGCGATCTACGTTCGGGTCTGTGCCAATTGCCACGGAACCAAGGAGCAAGCCGGTTCCATGCCGACCTCCTTGCGATTCGCCGAGGGCAAGTTCAAGAACGGGGCCGACCCGTTCCACATGTATCAAACGCTGACCCACGGCTTCGGCATGATGGTACCTCAGACCTGGATGGTTCCCGAACAAAAATACGATGCGATCCACTACATCCGGGAAGCCTATTTGAAGCCGTTTAATCCAGGGCAATATGTGAAGCTCGACGACGCCTATCTCGCCGCTCTGCCGAAGGGGGCCAGTCGCGGGCCGAAGCCGTCGAACATCGAACCGTGGGTGAGCATGAACTACGGGCCGAGTTTGATGGCCACGCTGGAAGTCGGCGACAAAGGCAACTTCGCCTACAAGGGCATTGCGGCGCGGCTGGACAATGGGCCGGGCGGCGTGTCGCGCGGCCGGCACTGGATGCTGTTCGACCACGACACGTTGCGCATGGCGGCGGCGTGGAGCGGCGAGCGGTTCATCGATTACAACGGCATCAACTTCAACGGCCGCCATCAAATTCATCCGCGCGTCGTGGGATCGGTCCACTTCGCCAATCCAGTCGGTCCCGGTTGGGCCGATCCGGCGACGGGCCGATTCGACGATCCGCGGTTGCGAGGCCGCGACGACAAGCCCTATGGTCCGCTGCCGCGCGCTTGGGCGCGGTACAAGGGGTTGTATCACTACGGCAACCAAGTCATCCTTTCCTACACGGTGGGAGAGGCGAACGTCCTGGAGACGCCCGCCTACGAAATCGCACCCGGCGACAAAATTATCTACACGCGCACATTGAATATCTCTAAATCGAAGCGCGAGCTGACGATGCGCGTCGCGCCTACCGAGACGGCGGTAGCTCTCGTCGGCGATGGAGCCGCGCTGGAAGAGAAGGACGGCTACACGCTCTTGCGCATCCCCGCCGCCGCGACGCCGCTGGCCCTCAAGCTCTTGCTGTCCGATGGCGACCGAGATGCTCTGCGGGCGGTTGCGAAGACCTCGCCGCCGGCCGCTTCGTTGGAGCCGCTGACCAAAGGAGGCCCCCGACGCTGGCCGGAAGTGCTGAAAACGCAGGCCATCGTCGGCGACGATTCCCGACCTTTTGCCGTCGATGTCCTCACACATCCGGCGAATAATCCGTGGAACTGTCAGATGCGGCTGACCGGGTTCGATTTCCATGCCGATGGCCGCCGCGCCGCCGTTTGCACTTGGGACGGCGACGTATGGCTGGTCGAGGACATCGACGCGCCGAGCAAAGGGTTGACCTGGCAGCGGATCGCGTCGGGCCTCTTTCAGCCGTTGGGATTGAAGATCGTTCGGGATAACGTCTATGTCTGCTGCCGCGATCAGATTGTCGTCTTGCGCGATCTCAACGGCGACGGCGAAACCGATTTCTACGAATGTTTCAACAACGACCATCAAGTAACCGAACACTTCCACGAGTTCGCGATGGACCTACAAACCGACGCCGAGGGGAACTTCTACTACGCCAAGGCTGCCCGCCACGCTCTGAAGGCCGTCGTGCCGCACCACGGAACTCTGTTGCGAGTCAGCAAGGATGGGAGCAAAACCGAGATCCTAGCAACGGGCTTCCGCGCTCCCAACGGCGTCTGCGTGAACCCGAACGGTACGTTCTTTCTGTCGGACCAAGAAGGCTTCTGGACGCCGAAGAATCGCATCGACCTGGTGGAGCGCGGCGGCTACCACGGCAACTTCTGGGGCTATCACGATGTCACGGACCCTTCGGATTCGGCCATGAAGCAGCCGCTCTGCTGGATCACCAACGCCTTCGACCGTTCGCCGTCCGAATTATTGTGGGTCACGAGCGACGCTTGGGGACCGCTGAAAGGTTCGCTGCTGAACTTCTCCTACGGCTACGGCAAGGTGTATGTCGTACCGCACGAAAAGGTCGACGGACAGATTCAAGGTGGGATGTGCGAGCTGCCTCTGCCACAATTCCCGACCGGCACGATGCGCGGTCGATTCCATCCGGGCAACGGTCAACTCTACTGTTGCGGCATGTTCGCCTGGGCCGGCAATCAGACGCAACCCGGCGGCTTCTACCGCGTTCGCCACACCGGCAAGCCGGTCTATCTGCCCATCGGCCTGGCCGCCAAGAAAAGCGGCATGGTCGTCCATTTCAGCGGGGCACTGGACCCGAAGACGGCGGGCGATCCGGCAAACTACGCCGTTAAAACCTGGTCGCTGAAACGAAGCCAGCAGTACGGCTCCAAGCACTACGACGAGAAGCCGTCGAAAGTGAAGGCTGCGACCGTTTCACCCGACGGCAAGACGGTGACGCTGGAAATCGAAGACCTCAAACCGACGTGGTGCATGGAGATCAAGTACGATCTCAAAGCCTCGGACGGCTCGGCGGTCAAAGGCGTGCTGCACAACACAATCCATCGTCTCGATTCGGAATCAGAGCATTCGAGACCTTGAATATCTTCTTAGGAAGGATGCGCCATGCGAACGGCATCTCGAACTCTTTCCGCGTTGGTCTTGTGCGTAGCGACGCTGAACGCTGGGGCATCCGAGCCGTTGCTGTCCCAACAGGCGTTGCTGGATCGCGAGACATTCTGGGACAACAAGGATTGGGACTGGTACAAGGCAAACATCCCCTTTTTCGAGTGCCCAGACTCCGACATTCAGACGACCTATTACTATCGTTGGGAACTCCTGACCAAGCATCTCACCTATGGCTCGCCCAACTCCGGATACTCGTTCACCGAGTTCATCGATCGTCCGTTCTGGTCCGGCACCTATGGGGCCATCTCGTGTCCGGCGGGCCATCAGCTTTACGAGGCGCGTTGGCTCCGCGACCCTCGGATTGCCCGCGACTACACGCGCTACTGGTTCCGCACGCCCGGCGCGCAGCCCCGCAACTACAGCACTTGGCTCGCCGACGCAGCCTGGGCCGTTCGGCGCGTCCATCCCAACGACGCCTTCGTAATCGATCTCTTGCCCGACTTCAAGCAGAATTACGAGGGCTGGGAGAAACGGCACTTTGTCGCGGAGGTTGGGCTATTCTGGCAAACCGGACACGACGACGGCATGGAGTTCAACATCAACAGCCGACAAACCAAGGACATCCTTCGCGGCGCGCCGGGCTATCGACCGACTCTCAACGCCTACCTGTGGGCCGACGCCAGGGCCATCGCCCGCATCGCCGACCTCGCCGGAGACAAGGCGACCGCCAAGGCATACAGGACCAAGGCCGCGGGATTGAAGGAGAACCTCCAGAAAAAACTGTGGGATGCCAAGAGGCAATTCTTCTTTCCGATGTATCAGCACGACGAAGAGGCGAACGGCTTCAAGGTGAGGGCGCTCACGCTGACGCATCAGACCGGGCGATACGCGGGCAGTAGGTTTGGCCGCGAGTTGATCGGCTATGTACCGTGGCAGTTCTCGATGCCAGACGGAGGCAAAGGTTACGAAGTCGCCTGGAAGAAGTTGACAGACGAGGACGGGTTCGCCGCCGCGTTCGGGCCGACGACGGTGGAGCGCAAAGACCCGATGTTCCTCCTCAAGAAGACTTGCTGTTGGTGGAGCGGGCAGTCCTGGCCGTATGCGACCAGTCAAACGCTTAAGGCGATGGCGAACTTGCTTCAAGACTACGAACAGAACGCGGCGACCAAAGCCGACTATCTGAAGCTGCTTCGCACGTTTGCCAAGACGCATCGGAAGAAGGGCAAGCCGTATCTGGCCGAGGCGTGCCATCCGGACACCGGCTCCTTCGAGGGGCACGACAGCTACAACCACAGCGAACATTACTTCCACTCGTCGTTCAACGATCTCGTCATCACCGGACTGGTCGGACTTCATCCGCGCGACGACGATCTCCTCGAACTGAAGCCGCTCGCCCCGGCGGAATGGGCCTATTTCGCGCTCTCGAATGTGCCCTATCGAGGACGGCTCCTCGATATCGTATGGGACCGCGACGGCACGCGCTATCGGCGCGGGGCGGGGCTACGCGTCTTCGCGGACGGCAAGGAGATCGCCGTCTCCGAAAAGCTCACGACTCTTTCCGTCAAACTACCTGCCGTGAAGCCGATGCCGCGGGCGAACGCGACGCCGGTGAACTACGCCGCGAACAACGACGGTTCTTATTTCCCCCGTGTCCTTGCTTCCTACTCGAGTCCCGGAACGTCTCCGGCAAAACTCGTCGACGGAAACTATTGGTATCATCGCGACCCGCCGAATCGTTGGACCTGCGCAGGCTCTCCCCATGCCAGCGACACCGTCGTCGTCGAATTCGGCACTCGGCGGAAGATCGACACGGTCAAGCTCTATTTCCTGGACGACGAGAAAGACATCGTTGCCCCCGCCCGGTTCGACCTCGAACATTGGGACGGCAAGGCATGGCGAGCGATCCCGTCGCCGGCGCGGACACCGGAGAAGCCAACGGGCCATCGCGCCAATGTCGTTCGTTTTCCCGCGCTCGAAACGGAGAAGGTGCGCGTGATTCTTCACCATGCCGAGGCGGGCAAGTGCGGCATGACGGAGTTCGAGATATGGGGAGAGGCGAATCTTCCCATCGAACCCGCGCCGCATCCGTCTGGGAATCTGGCGTACAACCCCGGCGGCAAGCCGTTCCCCAAGGCCAGCGCCTCGCATTTCGATCGCTTCGGCGGCAAACCCTCTCTGGCCATCGACGGAAAAGTCAACTTCCTCCCCACGCCAACCAACCGCTGGACGAGCTACGAGTCGCCCAACGAAACCGACTGGCTCGAAGTGGATTTCGGCATCGAGAAAGCCTTCGACCGGATCGAACTGGCCATCTACGACGACCGCGGCGGAGTTCAGCCGCCAACGAAGTACGAGATCGAGTATTGGGACGGCGTCGCTTGGCGAACGGTCGGCGACGCGAAGAGGACGCCCGAAAAGCCGGCCGGCGGTCAATTCAACGAGGCACGCTTTGACCGCGTCAAATCCAGCAAGGTGCGCGTCGTCTTCACGCACAACGGCAAAGCGCGCAGCGGCGTCTCCGAGGTGTTCGTCTGGAACGACTGAGAGCCGATGCGCGAAGTCTCCTCTCCCGCGCCGCGATGGATGGGACTCGCCGCGCTTCGACCCGCCCCGACGGATGGTGGCAGGGGGGCGATTTCTTGCAATCCGCTTGGCCTATCCCTATAGTTTCAACGTGGCATCGGGCAGGGGAACGAGAGGGATTCATGGCATCGTTGACGTTGCTTCGCATTGAACTTGGCCGCTCGGAGGCGGTGGAGCAATTGGCGGGTCTTCGCTCGCAGCTGAGCGCTCAGGGCAATGTCGTGTCGGCACGCGGGCGGGAGCTGACCGAGCGCGTTTTCGGCGAAGCGTTGCCTCCGGGGCGCGTGGTCGAACGCATCTGCGAAGACGTGCGCCAACGAGGCCGCGAGGCCGTCTTTCACTACACCGAACAATTCGACCGCGTTCGTCTCGACGCCGAAACTTTTCGCGTTCCTCGATCCGAAATGGCGGCGGCACACGCCTCGACCGATCCGGCCCTATTGGAGACGGTGCGGCGCGTGCGGCAGAACGTCTTGGCGTTTCAGCTTGGCATCTTAAACCGCACCGCCAAGCTCAAGATGCCCGGACTCCACGAACTGCGCCTACGCTATCGACCGATGCGGCGCGTCGGCGTGTTGGTTCCCGGTGGAGCGGCGGCGTATCCCTCGACCTTGTTGATGACCGTCTGCCCCGCTCAGGCCGCCGGGGTCAAAGAGTTGGCCGTCGTCATGCCGCCCACGAAGAACGGCGCGTACAACCGGGATCTGTTGGCCGTCTGCCACGAGTTGGGCGTCCGCGAAGTGTATCGCATTGGCGGCGCGCAAGCCGTCGCCGCCCTGGCCTATGGCATCGACGGATTGCCATCCGTGGATATGATCGTCGGCCCCGGCAATCTATTCGTCGCCTTGGCCAAGCGCCATGTGTTCGGGCAAGTTGCCATCGACTGCATCGCCGGGCCGAGCGAAGTCGTGGTCTTGGCCGACGCCTCGGCTTCGCCGGATTTCGTCGCCGCCGAGATGCTGGCCCAAGCCGAGCATTCGCCTGGCGCAAGCATTCTCGTCACCTGGCACGCCCCGCTGCTCGATGCCGTGGAATCCGCCTTGCACGCGCAGCTCGCGCAACTTTCGCGCGGCGAACTGGCCCGCGAGAGTCTCGAACAGTTCGGCGCGCTGGTGCTGGCTCGCGACGAGCAAGAAGCCGTCTGTTGCGTGAACGACCTGGCTCCCGAACACCTGCAAATCGCCGCCGATAACGCCGAGGAGTTGGGCGAACGCATCGACAACGCCGGCGCGATCTTTTTGGGACATTACACTCCGGTCGCGGTCGGAGACTATGCGGCGGGACCGTCTCACGTCTTGCCGACCGGCGGCACGGCGCGTTTCACCAACGGCCTGTCGGCCAACGATTTTCTCCGCCGCAGCAGCGTTCTCTCGTTCACCCGCGCGGGGCTAAAGGACATGGCCGACGATGTGATTCGCCTGGCCCAGCGCGAGGGGCTAACCGCCCACGCCGCCAGCGTCGAAATACGATTGAAGGATTAGAGAGAGGCCTATTGTGATCGAATCGCTTCGTCCCTGTATTCGCGGCATGGCCGGTTATACGCCCGGAGAGCAACCGCGCGAGGGGACGGTCGTCAAGTTGAATACGAATGAGAACCCCTATCCGCCGTCGCCGCGCGTTTTCGAAGCGGTGCGCGCGGCACTCACCGGCGAGGGGTTGCGCAAGTATCCCGATCCGCTGGGCACGCACTTTCGACGGGCGGCGGGGCGCGTGCTGAATCTCGATCCCGATGGCATCCTGATCGGCAACGGCTCCGACGACATCCTGACGATCCTCACCCGCGCGTTCGTGCCGGAGGGCGGGCTAATCGTCTCCCCCACGCCGAGCTATTTGTTGTACCGGACGTTGGCGAACTTACAGGGAGCGCGGTTTCAAACGATCCCATTCGCCGGCGATTGGACCTTGCCGAAGGGGTGGCCCCCAACCGGCGCGCACCTGACGTTTCTCGCCAATCCCAACTCGCCTTCGGGAACGACCGTTTCTATTTCAACCATACAGGAGTTCAATACTCCTCTCGTCGTCGATGAAGCGTATGCCGATTTCGCCGAGGACAATGCCTTGGGTTTGGTGCGGCGCGGGACGAAAAATGTGGTGGTGACGCGCTCGTTCAGCAAATCGTATGCGCTCGCCGGTATCCGCTTTGGCTTCGCCGTCGCCGAACCGGCACTGGTCCATCACTTATATAAGGTAAAGGATTCCTATAATTGCGATGTCTTGAGTCTCGCAGCGGCGGCGGCGGCCATCGAGGATCAGGATTATTTTCGCGCAACGCGCTCGCGCATTCTAGCCACGCGGGCACGCATGGAAAAAGCACTCGGAGAGCTGGGTTTTAACGTCTGTCCGAGTCAGGCGAACTTCGTCTGGTGCCGGCGCGAAGATCGAGCGCTAAAACCCATCTATGAGGAGCTGAAACAGCGCTCGATCTTGGTGCGCTACATGAACTACGAAGGATACGGCGACGGTCTGCGCATCTCGGTGGGAACCGACGAGGAAATCGACCGTCTTTTGGCGGAACTCAAAGCGATCTTGTGAGACTCGAACATGACTCGATCCGCGCACATTCGCCGGGAGACCGGCGAAACGAAAATCGACTTGACGCTCGACCTCGATGGCGGCGGCGGTGCCCATATCAACACCGGCGTCGGCTTCTTCGATCACATGCTGACGCTGTTGGCCCGGCACAGCCTGATCGACTTGACCGTGCAAGCGGTCGGCGATCTGCACGTCGACGCCCACCATACGGTCGAAGACGTGGGTATCTGCTACGGCAAGGCTTTGGCTCAGGCGCTCGGCGACAAGTCTGGCATTCGCCGCTACGGCGATGCGACCGTGCCGATGGATGAAACCCTCGTGACGGCGGCCATCGACTTGAGCGGCCGTCCCTTCTGCGTCTGGCGCGCCGACGTGCCGAAAGAGACGCTCGGTACCTTCAACGCGCCGCTGGCCGAGGAGTTTTGGCGCGCCGTGTCGTCGAGCGCGGCAATGACGCTGCACATCGTTTGCCACCACGGCAGCAATACGCATCATCTGGTCGAGGGCATCTTCAAGGCCGCCGCACGGGCGCTGCGCCAAGCCGTCGAACTCGATCCCCGGGGGCGCGGCATCCCTTCGACAAAAGGTGTGTTGTAGGGCGGGTCGAGCGAAGCAAGACCCGCCGTGCCGCCCTCATCCCGCGACGACGCGGAAGATCGTGCCGTGCAGCGGCAATAGTTTCGTCCGGAAACTATGCGGATGATGAAAGGCCGGCGTCGGCGTCGTCTCATATTCCTCGATCCAATTGTGGCCGTTGCCTCCGAACTCTTTCGCATCGGTATCGAGAATCTTATAGTATTTACCCGCGCGCGGCACGCCCAAGCGAAACTCGGAGAAATGCTCTTTCGATAAATTGAAGAGATAGACGAGCATGTCCCGATAGTCGCGGTCGTAGCGGATGAAGGCGAGGATCAATTGCCGATAGTTCTGGCATTCGATCCATTCGAAGCCATTGGATATATTATCGCCTTCGTGCATCGCCGGAATATACTTGTATATTTCGTTCAATCGCTTCACATACCATTGCAGCGAACGATGGAAATGATTCCAGGTTGAATCCCAAGGCAGAGGCCCTTCGGCGCTCCATTCGCTTTTCTGCCCGAATTCTTGCCCCATGAAGAGCAGCTTTTTTTGCGGATAGCCGAACTGCAACAGATAGAGCAATCGGACGTTGGCGAACTTGTCGAACTCGCCGAGATCCTCGGTTTTATTCACCATGCTGCGCTTCATGTGGACGACTTCATCGTGGGCCAAAGGCAAGAGAAAATTCTCGGTGTGATGGTAGAGCATGGGATAGGTAAGATCGTTATACACCGCGCCGCGCTGGGAGAAGGGAGCGCGGAAGAACTTCATCATGTGCGAGGTGCAGCCGAGATCCCATTTGAAATCGAAGCCGTGGCCGCCGTGTTCGACGGGGCGCGTCACGCCGCTGGCGATGGTCGAATCCTCGGCCAGCAGCAGCGTTTCCTTGTGTTCTTCCTTCACCGCCCAAGTCATCGACTGCATGAAGCGAAAGCCCTCCGGATTGTGGCAATTGCCGTATTTGCGGAGGAACGCCTCATACTTTTCGTCGGAGCCGAATTCGTAATAGTGAAATTGCCCGGCGGCGTCGAGACGAAAGCCGTCGATGTAGAACTCTTCGACCCAATGAAAGAGCGACGAGATGAGGAAACTCTTAACTTCGTTGCGCGCGAAATCGAAATACGAAGTGCCCCACGGAGTATGACGGCGCTCCGGGATGGGACACTCGAACAAATTCACGTCGTTATCGTAGCGGGCCAACCCGGTGGCGTCGTTGGGGAAGTGAACCAGTACGACGTCGAGAATGACGCCGATGCCCTCGCGGTGAAAGGCGTCGATGAGCCGCTTGAAATCCGTGGGCGACCCCAAGCGCGACGTGGGCGCATAAAAGCCGATGACCTGATAGCCCCACGACGGAACGTAAGGATGTTCGAGAATCCCCATCAATTCGACGTGCGTATACTCCATGTATTTAACGTAAGGGACCAATTCGTCGATCAATTCGAGATAGCTGAGAGGCCGACCGTCTTTGAAGCGCCACGATAGCGGATGAACTTCATAAATGTTCAACGGGCCGGCGAATTTATCGGACATTGTGATTTTCGGATGCTCGAACTCATAATACGTCTCCCCGAAAATCGGCGTGCGATGCAAATCGTTTTGCAGACAGCGCGCGAAGGGATCGCCGCGATACTCCCAATTCCCCTCGGCCTTGCACACGGCGAACTTGTAATAGATGCCGTGGCCGAGATCGGGAACGAACAACTCCCAAACGCCGGTGCTGCCGCGCCGCTGCATGGGGTGGGAGTCGCGGCTCCAACCGTTGAAACTACCGGCGACCGACACACTCTTCGCGTTGGGTGCCCAGACGGCAAAACGCACCCCCCCCTCGACGAGATGGGCACCGAGCAAACGATGGACGCGGCGATGTTCGCCCACATTAAACAGATAGAGATCGAACTCCGGGATCGACCGCTGTTGAAACGGATCGAGTTTCGATTCCGGCGGCGACGGCTCGGCGACGTTCGGCGTTCGCGGCAGATTACTCGGAAGCATGATTCAGCGTCTCATAGAGGGCAACGAGATCTTCGTGCAGCCATTTCTCTTCGGCGAGCAGCAGCAGACAGCGCTTGGCAAAGACGGGGTCCGCGTCAATCTTTTCGTGCAGGAATGCCCTCACCGTTTGGTCCGTCACTTCCGGGACGGCGTACAGCGCCTCGATCTGTTCCGGCGTGCGTTCCAGGTAGGGGGCGACGTAAGGCAACTCGTCTTCGTAAATCGTCTCGGAGCTGACCCATTCCCAATCGACGCGCTGAAGCCACAGCCGTTCGTCGCGGAAGACCGAGTTGATATTCAGCGTGCAATCGTCGGTGACGAAGTAGCGCGTATACGGATCTTCGTACATCGCCCCTTCGACCGAGTTGGGCAGCGTGATGTTATTCCCGGAAAACGTGCGGATGTTGACGCAGGCGTTCGCCGTGGTTCGATAGGCGAGGCTGAGTCGCAAATACAAGCCCTCGCGCGCATATTTGTTCTTGCGAGGCAAAAGGTCTTTGAAACACAGTGCCGGTCCCGCGTCCCAAACCTCGATGAGGTCTTGAAAGGGATCGTGATACCAATTGGGTCCGTAAATGGATGCGGCCGAGGCGCGGATCGAACCGCTAGGCCCCAGCACGTCCGTCTCTTGGCGAACGATGGGTCGAGGAACGACGGTCTTGCGTACCTTGGAAAAGAACTCTCGGTTCACGGCTGTCATGGCGATGCCTCCTCGGTGTCCCGAGTCCGTCCGGGGAGGTTGTTCGTAAAGGTTCTCTGTTTGGGGTACGGACCAGACCCACTTGGGGCAAGAGTCCTCACGGTCGGTCGTCAAGAAATTTGGGGGCTGGACCGCTACCTCCCGATTCGATGGAGAGACGGCGGAGTGTGTCAACGCGCAGGCCCGCAAAGGACATGCCGCCAAGGGCCTTCGCCTCGGCTTGGATTGCGCGAAAGGACCACGACGGTCCAACCCTTACCCGTCAGATGCGCGGCGAGCGAATGCCCCAGGAAGCCGCTTCCTCCAGCGATGACAATTCGGCCGGCCGCGGTCTGCTCCGACATCGATAGGTACTCCGAATACCCGAGGCAAAACAGATGGGGCCATCTCAATCCGACAGCGACCCGTTGTCAAGTCAAATCCGAACGTCTGCATCGGGATGCCTTATCTTCTTCCGCTCACGCGCGCAATTGAGTGGAAGAGACATCGACGCGGAAGAGGTTGGAAGGGATGGCGGCGAAGAGGTCGCGGTGAGAGGGCGGCACAACAATATTATCCAGACCTATAAAGTCGCCTTTAGTGTCGGTGCGACCGGCGACGAGGAAGCGGCAGGCGAGTTGGCGGAGGCGATTCAGGGCGGCGTCGAGATTGTCCGGGTTATTGTCGTAGAACCGAGGTTGGACGATGCGTTCGGCGGTGTCGGCACCGACGACGAAGACGCAGCCGGGGAATAGCTCGGCCTTTTCGGTGAAGGTGGCGGCGCGGCTCAGCCATAGGGGAGCCTGCCAGGTGAAGGACGACGTGCGGCGGCGGACTTCCTCTGAGGAAAGGGGCGGCTTGTCGGCGTTGACGACGGTTAGCTCGAAGGCGGGAGGAAAGCCGGTCAGTTCGGCCGCGGTCTTCGCCAAGGCGAGGTGTCCGGCGTGGAGGGGATTGAAGGAACCGGACAGTAGCAATTGCGGACGGCGAGCGTCGGCTTGCGCGCGGCCATCGGGAGCCAGACACAATGCGACGAGGCGGCCCGCGAAGAGGGCGGCAAGGGCATCGTCCACGGGATGCGTTTGTCGATGGATCGACTCGCCCGGCAACAGGGGTACTTCCACGCGCTCGGTCTGTCCCAACGCCTCGGCCAGCGCGTTCAACAAGACGAGATCGAGAACGATTTCTTCCTCCTTGCGGGAGCGGGCCTCCTTGATGAGTGTAAGCGAATGTGTGAAAATGTGTTGATGCGTTTGAATGGCAACGTGGAAGCGATGGTCGCCGTGCTTGGGTCGATCCGAGCGCAGGCTGGCGGTACAGGCGATGCCGACGATGGGTTCGCCGGGGGCCAGCCAGCCCGCGCGGTCGAGCGCGCGGCGGGCCAGGGCGCGCGCGGTATCCAACGAACAAAAAGAAGAAGGAGAATGTCCGAGAAGATCCGCGAGGCTGCGTTCGTCGTAGGGGACGACGGCTTCGAGGATGCTGCGCGAGCCGCCGGGCACGGAGAGCAGCCAGCCCAGCGCTCCCGCTCCACCGCCCGCGACGGCCACGACGCAACGAGAACCCGCTCGGTGGATGGCGGAGATCGAATCTCGCAGTCGTGGGTCCATGAGCCGGCGCTTAGGGTTGGAGTAACTGTTGCTCGGCGGCCACGATTTTGTCCAACGATTCGGCGGGGGTCTCGGCGGCGCGCAGTTCGTCGAGGAAATCGGGGCGCAGGAACAGCCGCGTGAGACGGGCCAAGACGCGGAGATGGGTGCGGTCGTCGCGGCAACAAACGAGGAAGAACAGATCGGTCAGTCCGCCGTGCGGCGCGCCGAAAGGTATGCCGGATGCCGTCCGCGCGTAGGCCATTACGGATTCACCGAGGGCAGCGGGCAGAGGACGGCGCGGATGCGGAACGGCCACGCCGGAAGGCAGTGCCGTACTCACGATTTCCTCGCGCTGTCGGACGGCGTCGAGGATCGCTTCGGGATCGTATACCTGCCAAGTTTGCTCGGCCAGGACGACGAGTTCCTTCAGAACCGAGGCGCGGGTCGAAGCGGACAGGGGCACGGCGATGCTGGCCTCGGAGAGCAAACCGGCCAACAACGGTTCGCCGTCGATCCCGTGGGCGGCGGACGATTCGAGATGAGTCAATTCCTTCTCGGTCAGGGTGGACATCTGCGTTTCGATCCACTGGTTGATCTCGGCGCGCGCGAAGCGCCATTGGCCGCCGACTTTGTGGCCGGGCAGATGTCCGCGATTGGCCAGCTTACCGACTTCGCGCACGTCGCGCTGCAAGTAAGCGGCCAACTGCTCCACATCCATCATGTCGCTTCCCATGCTTCGATCTCCTCTTCGAAATCGCTCCCTCATTTGCTTTCGGGACCGAGAAGCCCCGGAAGATCGAACCCCTTGTTGCCTTTGAGCAGCTGGCGCTGCGCTTGCGTCTGTTGGCTAAGCCCGAACAAGCGAATGAACCCCTTGGCGGCATCGTGATCGAAGCTATCGCCGCTCTCGTAGGTCGCCAATTTCTTGCTGTAGAGGCTGTGTTCGCTCTTGCGACCGACCACCGTGGCCTTGCCCTTGAACAGCTTGACGCGCGCTTGACCGGCGACAAAGCGCTGATTGCTGGCCACGAATGCAAACAAGTCTTGATGGAAGGCGCTAAACCACAATCCATTATAGATCATGTCCGCGTATTCTTGCGAGACCAAAGTCTTGAAACGCTGCGCCGGCTTGCTCAGACACAGCGATTCCAGTTCTCGATGGGCCTCGTGCAAGATCACCGCCGCCGGCGCTTCGTACAGTTCCCGCGACTTGATGCCGACGAGGCGATTCTCGACGTGATCGATGCGACCGACGCCGTGTTGGCCGCCGAGTTTGTTCAAGCGCTCGATCAACGGCGCGCCGTCGAGCTTTTCACCATCCAACGCCACGGGTCGGCCCTGCTCGAAATCGAGCGTGAGATACAACGGCTCATTCGGAGCCTTGGCGGGATCGACGGTCCAGGCGAAGGCGTCGGCGGGCGGTTCGTCCCACGGATCTTCGAGAACCCCGGCCTCGCAACTGCGTCCGAACAAATTCAAGTCGATGCTATAAGGATTCTCTTTGGTCGCTTCGACGGGGATGCCGTGCTTGGCGGCGTAGGCGATCTCTTCGTCCCGGCTCATCTTCCATTCGCGCACCGGGGCGATGATTTTCAGATCGGGAGCCAGCGTTTGGAACGTGACATCGAAGCGGACTTGATCGTTGCCTTTGCCGGTGCAGCCGTGGGCGACGGCGACGGCCTTGTGTTCGCGGGCGGCATCGACCATGAGCTTGGCAATGAGCGGTCGGCCCAGCGCCGTGGCCAAAGGATATTTGCCTTCGTAGAGCGCGCCGGCCATCAAGGCGGGAAAGACGAAACAATCGACGAATAGATTGCGGGCGTCGAGAGCCACCGCATCGACCGCGCCGGTGCGCAGCGCCTTTTGGCGAATGCGTTCGATGTCCTCGCCCTGGCCGAGATCGACCGTGAAGGCGACTACATCCAGGTTGTACTTCTCGCCGATCCACGGGACCATGACGCTGGTGTCGAGTCCGCCCGAATACGCTAGGATAACTTTATCGCGTGCCATCGATTGCCCCATTGCCGCTTGGATATATCTTCTCGTTTAGCCGCGACGCGGAGCGCGGTTGTCGAGGCGCTCCGCTCCTCATCGCGGCCAAACGAAGTTCTTGGCTATCCTACTTGTGACTCTGCAAGACGGAAAGCCATTGCTGGGGTTTCGTCGAGGAGTCGTCGCATGAAATGGTGTCCTTTTGCACTCGTTTGTCTCGTTTTTATCGTGGGAAAGGGTGACGCGCAGGCCGAGCCAACGGACGGGCCGAACGTCCTCTTGCTATTTGCCGACGATCAGAGGGCGGATACCATCGCCGCTTTGGGAAATCGTGCCATTCAGACGCCGAACCTCGACCGGCTTGTGGCGAAGGGCATCGCCTTCAACCGAGCCTATATGCAAGGCGGACTTCAGGGGGCGACGTGCGTGCCGTCGCGGGCCATGCTGCTGTCGGGTCGGTCGCTCTTTCGCGTCGATGAGAAGCTGTTGCGCGATCGAACGTGGCCGGCCGCGTTTGGACGCGCCGGATATACGACGTTTATGAGCGGCAAATGGCACAACGGCGAGAAATCGCTGATCGACAGCTTTCAGATCGCCCGCTCGGTCTTCGTGGGCGGCATGACCAATCCGATGAAAGCCAGTCTGCGCGACAAGACCGAAGGAAAACTGAGCAAGCCCTATCTCGCTCCGAAGCACGCTTGTGAGAGGTTCGCCGACGAAGCGATTCGCTTTCTCAAAGATCACAAAGAAGGTCCGTTTTTCTGCTACGTCCCCTTCGACGCTCCGCACGATCCGCACGTCGTCCCCAAGGGGTTCCCCATTCGCTACGACGCGGCCAAAATGCCTCTCCCGAAGCCTTTCTATCCGCGCCACGAATGGGACAACGGCGAGACGACGATCCGCGACGAACAACTGCTTCCCTGGCCGCGCACGCCGGAGAAGGTTCGGGAGATGCTCGCCGAATACTATCGCTATATCTCCTATCTCGACGCACAAGTCGGTCGTATCTTGGATGCCTTGGACGCATCGCCGCACGCTAAAAACACCATCGTCGTCTATACCGCCGATTCGGGAGTGGCGCGCGGCAGCCACGGCCTCATCGGCAAGCAGAACGTCTACGAGCATTCGATGCGCGTCCCCCTGATCCTCCGTGGTCCGGGCATCCCCGAAGGCAAACGCACCGATGCCATGTGCTATCTCTTCGATCTGCTGCCCACGTTGGGCAAGCTCTGCCATGTGCCCGCGCCCGAAAAGAGCGAGGGGATCGAGTTCACGGCATCGCTGCGCGATCCGAGTAAACCCGCTCGCACTCAGATGATGTTCGCCTATCGCAACGTCCAACGGGCGGTGCGCGACGAACGCTGGAAGCTGATCCGCTATCCGCAAATCGACAAGACACAACTCTTCGATCTGCAGAACGATCCACAAGAGACCGTGAATCTGGCGGGCAACCTCGAACACGCCGACCGGATCGTTCGTCTCATGGATTTGCTCGAACGCGAGCAAAAGCACTATGGCGATAAGGCCCCGTTACGAGTCGCCGATCCCAAACCCGCCTCGTGGACTCCGCCCAAAAGGGGTGAACCGCGCAAGAAGAACTGAGGCATGGCTTCATCTCCCTTCCGAGTTTTGACCTTTTCACGCTCCGTTTATGAGGGGATGCTGTGGCACGCGCTGGCCGAGCGTCCGTTGGAGTGCTGCGGCTTGTTGGCGGGCATCGTTCGAGAAGACGGCATCGGCGAAGCGCGGCTGCGCTATCCGCTGCTCAATGCCGCCGCCAGCCCGATCGCGTTCGAGTCGGAACCGAGAAGCCATTTCTCGGCGGAGAGGGACATTCGCCAACAGGGCTTGCGGGTGTTGGCGGTGTATCATTCGCATCCCACCTCGGCCCCAATCCCCAGCCGCACCGATCTGGAACGGAACTGGAGTACCGAGGTGGTCAATCTGATCGTCTCGCTGTCGAGCAACCCCCCGCTGCTCCGTGCCTGGTGGCTCGATGCGCAAGAGTGTCGAGAGGCAGAATGGCGCGTCTGCGCGGGATAGCGAACGGCTCGAATGGACTCGCGTAAATCGACGGCAAACTTATAATGCGATCCGTTGGGGACCGTTGGGTCCGCACTCCGCCGCCACATCCTCGTCGAGGAATCGGGATGCTGTCGAGACTGAATCGTCGCGCCGGTCATTATGCACTGTTGACACTGGTATGGGCCGGATTGTTTCTGCCCAATCTCGGTGGTCCCAGTTTGTGGGACATCGACGAAGGCAACAATGCCGAATGCGCGCACGAGATGTATGAGTCCGGCAATTTCATCGTGCCGACGTTCAACTATAAATTGCGTTTGGACAAGCCGGTTCTCTTGTATTGGCTGCAAGCCTTGGCGTATCGCGCGTGTGGCAGCAATGAAGGGGCGGCGCGTCTGCCGTCGGCGTTGGCCTCGCTGTTGGCCTTGTGGACCACTTACGAACTGGGTCGGCGTCTCTTTGGCGTTTTTGTCGCCGTGCTGGCCACTCTGGCGTTGGCCAGCAGTGTCGCCTTCTGCGCCGCCGGACATTTCGCCAATCCCGACGCCTTGCTCAATTTGTGTACCCTCCTCAGTTTGTGGTGTTTCTGGAACCATTACACGTGCCGAGGATGGTGGCTGTTGGGAGCGGGCGCGGCGTGTGGGTTGGGCGTTCTCGCCAAAGGCCCGGTGGCTTTGGCCTTGCCCGCTGCCACGACGTTCTTGTTTCTCCTGCTCCGTCGAGAACTCCGACGCTATTTGGAGCCGCGCTTGATGGGGGCGGCTCTGATATTTATTCTCGTTGCCGTACCCTGGTATGTCTGGGTAGGCGTGGAGACGAAGGGGGAATGGCTCGTTGGCTTCTTTTGGAAGCACAACGTCCAACGGGCCGTCGGCGTCTTGGAAAATCATTGGGGACCGTTTTATTACTACGCTCTGGCTCTGATCGTTGGCTCGATGCCGTGGTCGGTGTTTCTGGCTCCAACATTGTGGTACGCTTTTCGGCGCGAAGCGCTAGCCGAGGGCGGGGAGCGAAAGACGAACGCCGGCAAACAATTTCTACTCTGTTGGGTCGCCGTATGGTTGGTGTTCTTCACGGCGGCGCGGACCAAACTACCCAACTACATTTTGCCGATCTATCCGGCAATGGCTCTGTTGACGGCGTCGTTTCTCGACGATTGGCGGCGCGGGCGCATCGTTGTGCCGACCTGGCTGATGCCGACGAGCCTCACCTGTTTGGCCGTCGCCGGGGTGGGAGTCGGCGTCGGCTTGCTGCTCGCGGGAGATGCGCTGCCTCTGGCTCTGCCGGGGAGGCGTTTGCCGGGTCTGGAGCGCGGCGCGTGGTTGGGTTGCGTCTTTCTGGTAGGGGCGGCGGCGGGGGCGCTTTGCCTTCGGCGCGGTTGGCGCGTGGGACTCATTCGATCCGTGGCGATGTCGGGGATCGTCTTCACGGCGGCACTCGCCTTCTGGGCCGTCGATCTGGTGGACCACTTCAAAGCGCCGCGCCCGTTGATCCAGGCCATGCCCCGCGATCAACTCTTCCGCGAAGTCCGCGTCGGCGCGTTCGGCTATTTTCAACCGAGCCTTGTATTTTATTCGCAGCGCGAAGTGCATTGTCCCGATAATACCGTGGCCGCCCTGCAATTCTTGCGCACCCCGTTGCCGGTCTATCTGTTCGTCGGCGAAGAGACGTGGAAACAGATGCGGACGCTCGCTCCGCCGTCGTTTCGCTTGGTCGCCCGCCACGCCGATCTGTACAACGGACGCGAAATCCTCCTGGTGACGAACGAACCCATAAACTAACCGTGGGGCTATCGACCAACACCGAGCGAAGCGAGCGATCCCATGACCGAACTGGCCGGTTTTGCCTACGGCGAAGATCTCGACAGTGTGTCGCGGCGCAGTCTGGGCTATCGCTTGCTCGCTCCGTCTCGGCTCGAGCCGTGGTGCGAAGAGGTGGAGGCGTTGGCCCGCCGCTTGCAAGCCGCCCCCTACTCCGATCATTGGCCGCCCACCGACCTGTTCTGTTCCGTCCTGCTGTCCGACGGTCGGCGCGTCGTAGCGCTGGCTCGCTATGGCTTGGCCGACCAAACACCCAGTCAGCGGCGCGGCGGATTGGAACTCATTGGCGCGGTCGTCCCAGCGAACCTAGAGGTTGGCGCGGCCCTCTCGCTCTATCGGTGGCTGGGACAGCGTCGGGAAGGCATCGACGACCTGCATCAACTCGGCGGCCCGTTCTTCCTCGAAGACGTTCTCGCTGCGATCGTCCCGCCGTCGCCGCACACCGATCCGCTTCCCGTCCTGCCGGTGCGTCTCTGGCACGAAGGCGCGCTGTTGTTCGCGGCCAGCACTCCCGCCGAACCCGATCATCGGCTGCGTCTACTCGAAGGGGCGACCGGCGCGTCGTGGCAATGGCTGCCGTTGGTCGGCGTCGATTTCCCGCTGCAAACCTACGCTCAGCGCGGCCCGCTCATCGCCTGGACGCCGCATCTGGCCGGAGTCGCCATCAAACTCGATAGCAAAAGTAGCGAATCGCCCGCCGTCCGGCCCGCGCGCGCCAAGGAAAGGCGCGGAAGATTCGTCGCGGTCGCTTCGACGATGCTCCTGCTTGCGCTGTTGGCCGCGAATCTGTGGTCCACGTTGGCCCTACACCGCTCGCTGACTTCGCCGCCGTCCCGTCCCATCGAATCCGCTTCCTCGCTTCCCGTCAAGCCGCCGACGCCGAACGACGAGGCCGGACGCGATCGATTCGTCGCCGCGCTTCACGATTTGCTGAGCGAACGCGGCGAACACCACGGAGACGCAGACAAAAATAGACTCTTGACGCGCTACGAACAACTGGTGCGCACCCACAAAGATCTGCGCGTGCGCGACGACCGCGAGACCGATCGTCTAACCGTCGCCATCGTCGATTTGTTGGCCGAACGCAGCCCACGGCACATCGAAGACGAGGTTCGCAAAGCGCTCAGCGACAAGGGGTTCAGCGATCGACTCATTCGAGCGGCTTGCGATCATGTCCGCGAGCAGTTTGAAGGTGAACCCAAACAACGTGCCGGATACCCCTAAGCAGTGCGGCGTTACTCCCCTTTCCCTGTACTCGGGGGAGCGGGGAGAAACCAAGAAGGGAGATCGGACGCATGGAAGCCATTCACGTCGTCGGAGCGGGGGGCATCGGCTGCGCCGTGGGTTATGCCCTTTGTTCATCGGGTATGTCTGTTTTGTTCGTGGATGCCGACGGCGACAAAATCGACTGGGGGCGCAACCACGGCGTGGCCATCGACGGCCTGCCGCCGCGTTCCGCTCGCTTCGTCTCTTTCGACGATTGGCAACCGCCCGCCGATGCCATCGTCTTGCTCTGCACCAAATGCTACGACAACGCCGCCGTCCTCGAACGCCTTCCCGAAACCGCCACGCTCATTCCCATCCAGAATGGCTTCGATCCTCAGTTGAATGCTCGCTCTCATGCTTGGGAAGGCATCGCCTCGTTCGTCTCCGAATGTCTGCCGCATCGCACCCATACGCGCATCACCCGGCGCGGCGATCTGCACTTCGGTCGTCGGCAATCGTCCGCTGGGTCGCGCTCCGAACTGCCTCATTGTCTTCGGGTCTTGATCGAGGACCGTCGGCCCATTCTCGGTGGCCGCGCGCGCGTTCGCGGCGTCGAGTGGATCGAACCGTACAAGTATGCCAAGCTGATGTACAACGCGGCCATCAGTCCGTTGGCTTCCGTCGCCGGCATCGACAACGGCCAACTCCTGGGACTGCCGCGCGCCCGCGCCCTGTTCTTCGATCTACTCCGAGAGAACCACGCCATCCTCGAACGCGCCAACATCGAACTGGGCAAAGTCGGCCCACTGCATCCGTCCACCGTGGCGAAGATCCTGCGCCGGCCGTGGCTGGCTCACGCGTTGGCCTGGGCCTTTTATCCGAGTCTACGCGGCACCTACTGCTCCATGTCCGGCGATCTGCCCAAGGGCCGCACCGAGATCGACAATTACAACGGCCATCTCCTCGCCCTGGCCGGCGATGCACCCTGCCCGATCAATCGCCGCGTCTATTCCCTCATCCAACGCATGGAACGCGAACGCCCGTCGCCGGAACTCCGCTGGCTCGACGACCTAACCCAAGTTCAACACTGACTCGGCGAAATCGGCCGGTTTTTCGTCGTAAGTCCTTCCGTTTGCAAACAACTGTGCATCGGCCTGGTCGTCAACCGCGACGGCTTTCCCCTGGGCTATGAATCGTTGCCGGGAAACAGCCGCGATGCCGCCACGCTCTTGCCCATGATCCAGACTCTCGAGGCTCGATTCGGCTCCTGTTCACGCATCATCTGCTTCGACCGGGGCATGGCCACCGAGGCCAATCTACGCGAACTCCGCGGCAGCAAACGCCCGTACTTGTGTGCCAGCCAATTCCTCGTAGCCGGTCACGAGGCAATCGCGCACCGCATCGTTCATCAGGGTCCGCGTCCGCGCCAGCCTCTCGCCCGACAGGTGAGGATTGTCTTTGAGGACATTGCGAATCCACTCATCATGGATCGTCTCCGTCCATCTGGCCCACACGAGCCCTGCCTGTGCGATCCGGACGAACAGATCGCGGAGCGGTGCCGGGTACAGAATGTTCGCGTCGTAAACAGCGGTGACGGGTGGCTCCATCAGTAGCCCATCCCCAACTCCTGGGCTTCGGCGGTCAATTGATCGAGAACCTTCGCCCTGGCCTCGTCATCCTTCCGCTTGTAGGCCATCAGGTCATCGAAGCGTACACGGCGATACTTGCCGACGGTGCGGCACGGAATTTTGCCCTCGTCCAGCAGCTTGACCAGGTAGGGCCGGGAGACGTTGAGCAGGTCGGCAGCCTGCTGGGTGGTCAGTTCGGCATGGGTCGGAATCAGAGTCACGGTGTTGCCCTGGGACATCTCGGTGAGCAGGTGCAGGAACAGCCGGAGTGCCGACGCCGGCACGGCCACGGGTTCGGCTTCCTTGCCGTCGTCGAGGAGTTGGATGCGGACACTGGACCGTTTGCCGAGCTTGTGGGTGGCCAGGCGACGGCTGGACTCGCGGGCGAGTTGGGCATCCGCCTCTGTCGGTGCAAGCGTCTTGAAGTTTTCGGGAATCAGTGCGGTCATGGTTTTCCACCTCCTGTCTCGTAGCAGTTCTATTCTACCACTATCTCGAAACAGACGCAATGCTCGAAATGGTCGAAACCAGCCCGCAAGGTAGCGTGCGGCCGCGTATATGACTTGATTTTCGAGGCGACCGCCTCGTGGAATGTCAAAACGCCGACGTGTCGGCACGCCTACAGGTCAACTAGATGCCGCAATCGAGCCTTGAACATGAACCTCGAGCGAGCGATTGAAATCGTCAACACATTCAACCGGCCGAACGGGCGGCCATTGGTCAGCGCCGTAAACTGCTCGATCTGCGGACGAACACTAGGCTGTGTCCGGCAATCGAAAAAGCATACAATAACAGTGGTTCGGTCGCTCGATCTCTCGCTAAGGAGATGAGCCATGAGACGCTACGAACTTTCCGATCAACAGTGGGCGATTTTGGAACCCTTTTTCCCACCCACGCACCCCAAACATGCCGGACATCCCTGGAATGA